>NZ_JBFRGM010000013.1:7500-235058 GCF_052115345.1 Mesorhizobium sp. 2RAF21
TGCCCAGTATCTATGACGGCATCTACCGGTCCGCCTATTCCTACGGCATGTCCAAGAAGATGACCCAGCAGGTCATCAAGCTGCTGGCTTCCGACGTGGACTACCAGTCGCGCCTTGGCCCGAGCGATCGTCTCGAAGTGCTGTTCTCGCAACCCGACAGCGACGACCAGGCATCCGACGATTCCGAACTCCTCTATGTCTCCGCCAATATCGGCGGCGCCACGCGCAGCCTGTATCGCTTTCAGTTGAAGGATGGCGGCACGGACTACTTTGACGAGAATGGCCGCAGCGCCGAGCAATTCCTGCTGCGCAAGACCGTGCCAAACGGCACGTTCCGCTCCGGTTTCGGCGCCAGGCGTCATCCGATTCTCGGTTATGTGCGCATGCATACCGGCGTCGACTGGGCCGCGCCGACGGGAACACCGATCATTGCCGCCGGTAACGGCGTTGTCGAAAAAGCCGGCTGGGCCGCCGGTTATGGCAAGCAGACGATCCTGCGCCACGCCAATGGCTATGAGACGTCCTACAATCACCAGAGTGCATTTGCCCGCGGCGTCCAGCCGGGAGCCCGCGTGCGGCAGGGCCAGGTGATCGGATATGTCGGCACGACCGGCCTGTCGACCGGTGCCCATCTTCACTACGAGCTGATGGTCAACGGCACCAAGGTTGACCCGATGCGCGTGCGCTTGCCGACCGGCAAGGTGCTGCAAGGCGACGACCTCGTTGCCTTCAAGCGTGAACGCGAACGCATCGACGACCTGCTGAAACAGCAGAATGGCACGTCGCTGAAGATGGCCAGCGCCACCAAGTAGCGCTTTGGCGGACCGCCGCTAATTGCCAAAAGCTCCGCTTTGCATGTCGCCGCGGCCGATCGGACCGCGCCGCGAGGGTTTGGCGGCATACATTGCCTGGTCGGCGGCATTGATCAGCGAATCGGCATCGTGACCGTCGTCGGGAAAGATCGCGATACCGACAGTGGCGCCGACTTCCACCTGCACCTCGCCCACCGCTCGCGCCTTGCCGATGTCGCGCGACAACCGCTGGGACAAAAACAGCACCGATTCTCGGCCAGGGACAGCCAGGACGATGACGCCGAATTCATCGCCGCCGAGCCGGGCGGCTGTCGCGCCCGCCGGTGCGGCTTGCGCGATCTGCCGTGCCACGTCCATCAACACCTCGTCGCCAACCGCGTGACCATGCGTATCGTTGACCGGTTTGAATCGGTCGAGATCGATGAACAGCACCGCGCAGCTCCCTTCATTCTGCCTGGCACTCTCGATCGCCAGGGTCAGGGCTTCGCGGAAACGCCGGCTGTTGGCGAGACCGGTCAGGGGATCATGCCGGGCCGAATCGTGGGCGAGTTTCTCGGCCACTTCGCGGCGTGTGATTTCGCGTGCCAATTGCCGGGTGCGGATTGCCAGGAAGAACAGCGACACGACACCGGCGCACAAAAGCAGCGAGAACAACTCGTCGAGTTGCCATTTTTCATAGGTACGGGTGAATTGGTTGATCCGTTCGAAGAGGTTGACGGAGACGGCGATCGCAAAGAAGCCGCTCACCGCGAACACCCAGCAGCCGGCAAACGCGAGCATGTGCCAGTTCGGCCAGCGCTCATCATTCGAAGCGGCACGGCTGATGTTGCGCCGTTGCAGATCATTGTTCGACATGCCGCCCTCTACCCATGCACGATCAGGTCTCGCGCCGAAACATTTTAGCACATTAGTGGCTGCCGGCATGCGCGCAAAACGGGACGGCGCCGGTTACCGCGATACCCACGCGGAAGCAGGAAGATGGTTAATAAAATGCTGTCAGAGGCTTTCAACCCAAGCTCCCTCGCCCGGGCTGGCCGATCAGTGCTGTGTAACGGTCTTCGCAGGTTGCGAGATCCAGGCCACCAAGGCGGCGACAAAACACATGAAGGCCGAGATCATCGCGACCGCCTGGAAAGCGCGATCCGTGGCGGCCAGCCGTGTCGCTTCGACCGTCGGACCCAACACCGTTTCGGGCAAAGCGCCGAATTCGATACCAACAACGCCTCCGCCGGCCGCCGCATAGACCAGGCTGGCCACGGCACCCAGCGCCGCGACTGCCATCAGACCGGCGAGCCGCGCGATTGCATTGTTGATGCCTGACGCTGCCCCGGTGTCCTTGTCTTCGACCGCAGTCATGATGGCGGTCGAGAGTGGCGACACGACGAGCGCCATGCCCAGCCCCATCACCACCATCAGTGGGAAAACCCCTTCCCAAAAACCCTTGAAGCCGGTCCCGGCCAGCACCGCCAGGCCAGCAAAGGCAATGCCGACGACGAAGCTGCCGAAGGCGATCGGCAATCGCGGCCCTATGCGGTCCGACCATTTCCCGACCGGGCCGGAAAGCAGCGCGATCGCCGCCGACAGCGGCAGGAAGATGAACCCGACTTCGGCCGTGCTGAGACCCCAACCGGCGATCAGCAGCATGGGCAGATAAAACAGTACGGCGGACAAGGCGAAGTAGAGAAAGAAGGTCGCCGCATTGGCGCCGGTGAAGGCGGCGATCCGGAAGAGGCCGAGATCGACCATCGGTTCCCGCTGGCGGCGCTCCCAGAGAAGAAAGACGGCGAGCGCGGCAAGCCCGAGACCGAAAGCCGCGAGGTTCATCAGCCCGGATTTGCCATCGCCACCGGCATTCATCGCGGTCAGCCCGTAGGCCATGGCGCCAAAGGCCAGCGTCGCGAGAGCCGCGCCGCCGAGATCGAGACCGCGCTGCTGCGCAGGCGAATCGGCCGGGACTTTGGCGAGCAGCAACCAGATCGCCAGCGCTCCAAGCGGCAGATTGATGGCGAAGATGGCGCGCCAGATGCCGGAGCCAAAGCTGGACAGAACGATGCCGCCGATCACGGGTCCAAGCGCCGTGGTGAGCGCCGAGGCCGCGGCCCATATGCCGATGGCGCGACCGCGTTCGCTCTTGGGATAGGCCTTGGCGATGATGGCGAGACTGCCCGGCACCATGACGGCGGCACCGATGCCCTGGATTGCCCGAAACAGGATCAGCATCGGAGCATCCGGCGCAAGCGCGCAGGCGATCGAGGCAATCACGAACATCGCGATGCCGGCGACAAATGCTCGCCTGAGGCCGAAGCGGTCGCCGGCGGCACCGCCGGCAAGGATCAGCGCCGAAAGCGTGAGCGCATAGGCGTTTGAAATCCACTGCGCCTCAACCAGGCTGGCACCGAGATTGGCCCGCAATACCGGCATCGCAATTGCCAGGATCGAACCATCGATGAAGCCGAGCGCCGATGCGAGAATGGCGGCAAAAAGCACATAACGCCGGCTGCGCTGCGGACAGAAAGAGTCGGCCGAGGCGTCGGCTCCGCCAAGAATGCCGTCAGTGCCGGTGTCGCTGCGCGCCTGCATGCGCTTGCTTAGCGCAGAGACGGCCAAATCGATATCGGTTTTCAGACAGAACCAAGCGCTGCAGCTAAAATCTCGCTTTGGCGCCGCAGTTATGGCCGGTCAGGTTCCTAGTCCACGAATTCCACCGGCACGCCCGGCTTCACCAGCCTGGCCAGTTCGGCCGCATCCCAATTGGTCAATCGCACGCAGCCATGGCTTTCGGTCTTGCCGATCTTGGACGGCTCGGGCGTGCCGTGGATACCGTATGTCGGCTTGTCGAGCGCGATCCAGATCGAGCCGACCGGCCCATTCGGTCCCGGCGGGATCGTCAGCACCTTGTCGTTCTGGCCCTGCTTGAAATTGAGCTTCGGGTTGTAGGTATAGTTGGGATCGAAGACGACGCGTGACACCGCGTGGATTCCGGTGGGTGAAGGGGTATCGGACGAGCCGATCGTTGCCGGGAATGCGGCCACCAGCTTGCCGGACGCGTCATAGGCGAAAACCTGTTTCAGGCTCTTGTTTGCGACGATGCGCGCCACCGGCGCCTGCACCAGCTTGCCAAAATTGACCACCTTGATCAGCGTGCCCGGGCGATTGAAGTTGACGCCCGGATTGATCGCCTTGAGATAAGCCTCGTCCATGTGAAAGCGCTCGGCCAACGCCTCGGTCACCGACGTGTAGCCCATGCGTTGCAGTTGAGCCTTCTGGCTGTAGTCCTCCGGGATCGAAGCGACATAGGGACCGGCAACGTCCTCGGCGGTGATGGAATAGGTCGCGAAGGCAGGTCCGCCCGATTTCTCCAGCGCTTCCTTGATGGCGGCGGTGTCGGTCGATTTCAGATTGGTTCCGGTGATCTCGCGATAGGCAGCGAGCGCCTTGTCCATGTTGGAGCCGAAACGCCCGTCGATTGCACCCGGTGAAGCGCCGGCACGATCGAGCAGAACCTGAAATGCCGCCACATCCTCGCGCGCGCCGAGCGAAAGCGACGGATTGAGTGCCGCCTTGCCGGACGCCGGCGGCTCTGCCGAGGGCGTTGCGCCATCGGGCTGCGGTGGCCGCGCAGGTTCGATCGACGCTTCCTTCAACGGCTGACGCTGCACAGGTTGCGGTGCGGTGACGCCGGGCTGCTGAGGGTCCGCTGGATAAGGATTGCCGTATCGGTCGACCCTCCCGGGCGCGGGCGGGAAGGAGTCGGCCGAATAGTCGCCAGGTGCCGCATTGTCATAGGCACCGCCGTCGTCTTCGGGATATTGATAGGCGCGCTGATCTTCCATCTGCCGGCGCCTGAGACGGGCCATGTCCTCAGGATCGTCGAGATAATAGCGGTCGTCATCGGGAGCGGTGCGTTCAACTTGCCGTTGCCGGTTCTCCAGGCGCAACGCCCGGCGGTCGAAACGCGTCTGCGGCGGCTGTACCGCAATCACCTTGCCGGTGGCGGGGTCGACGATGACCCGGTTTCCCTTGCCGTCGTAGAAAACCTGGTAGTCACCGTTCTGCGCGACGCGGATGCCGTCCTCGGCAACGCGGGCGGCTCGAACCTCTGGCTCCTGTGTCGGCGATGTCGATGCCATCGCTCCCGACGACAGCAGAACCGCCAGGGCGACAGCGGATAGCGAAAACATTGTGCGCAGCATATTGTCCAAACTCTCAGGCGCGTTCGTCACCGATTTGTCCATCTGCCGAGAGTCACCCCAACTCCTGCGAGGCCATAATCCACCTAACGAATTCACCATGAACTAGGCATGAACATGGCGGCGCGGCAGCGTTTGCGCGACTTCGAGGTCAGGCGAACCTAGCACCTTCTCTATTAATCCAGGCCGAGTTCCTTGCGCTCGCGCTTCGTCAGGTTGCGCCCTGCCAGACGATGACTGTCGCGCAGATAATCTTTCAGCGCCTCGTCATCCATGGTCTCGGCGGTCACCCGCTGAATCCATTTCATGCCGCGCGAGGCCAGATAAGGTGCCGGACGACAACCCGGCTGGTCCTTCAGAATATCGAAGGCGATATCCGAACATTTGAAGGTGACGAAAGGAAGCGAGGACGTCTCGCTCCAACCACCGATGGCGAAGACCTTGCTGCCAACCTTCCAGACATGGGCGCCGCCCCACTGCACGACATGCGAAGTTGCCGGCAAGGAAGCGCAAAAGGCGTTGTAGTCGTCGAGGGTCAAGCCAAGCTCCTTCTCCTGGTGCGGCTTAACCCGCGACAGCCGATATTCATAGAGAAGGCGATGATCGCCTCAAAAGGCTATTGCGGCGGAAAGCCGATGATGATCGCCACAAGTGCCACGACCAGCATGGGACCGAGCACATAAAGCAGTGTCCGCGTGCCGGTGTACCGCGCCTTGGCTAGCTGCTGGGCAGGGATGTTTCTGGCGACGGCAAATCCGATCGCCGCACCGACGGCCGCCAATCCGAACGTGCCGGCTATGATCCAGGCTGAGAAATGTTCCCCCAAAAGGGTATCCGCCGCCACGGCCGATGCCAATGCGATGGCCAAAACGCCAAATCCAAGGCCAAAGAATGCGTAACCGAGAACGATTTCAAAGCGGCGGGTCATGATCGGAATCATTTGATGCTTGAAATAGGTCGCGCCTTCTAGCAGGTGGTCGGCTCGATTTCCAGCTAAGATTGCAATGAATTGCACTTCGCAATCTCTCATAGTGAACACATTTCCACCGAGAACCGTCCATCCACTCAGCCTTCAGCGACGCCTCAACAGTGGATGCACCGCCCCCGGCCGAAACGAGGGGTGATTGATTGCTGGCTGCGTCAGGACCCCATCGCTGCCGAGAGCACGCGGAATATGCGCTCGTCCCGTGACTGGGCGACATTGAAGCGCAGGTACCGATTGGCCGTCCGTGAAACGCTAAACGCGTTGCCCGGCGCCAACACGATATCTTCGGCAAGCGCGCGGCGGGCAATATCGGCCGCGTCGTGCCCGTCCGGCAAGCGACACCACAAGAACATGCCGCCACGCGGTTCGATCCAGGGCTCGATGCCGAGCGGTTCAAGCCGCTTGACTGTTTCGGCCATCGCCGCCGACAGGCGCTGCCTGAGCGCCTCGACATGCTTGCGATAGCTGCCGTCCTTCAGCAGCGCCAAGACCAGTTCAGCCGCGAGCCGTCCGCCGCCGAAGCTGGTCGATATTTTGAGATCGGTCAGTCGCTCGATCCACTCTTGTGGCGCCGCGATGTAGCCGCAACGCACCGAGGCCGACAGCGTCTTGGAAAAACTGCCTATGTGGACGACGCGGTTCAGCCCGTCGAAAGCCGCCAGCCGTGGAGCGGGCTCCATTTCGAAATCGGCGAAGATGTCATCTTCGACAATCGTCAGGCCCGATTGATCGGCCAGCTTGAGAAGACGATGCGCGGTCACCGGGGAAAGCGTCGCGCCGGTTGGATTATGCAGCGCGGAATTGGTGATGTAGAGGCGCGGCCGGTGCTCAGCGAGCGCCAATGCGAACAGGTCGAGATCCGGTCCCGTGGGCGTATAGGGCACACCGACGATGTTGGCGCGATGCGCGCGCAGGAGCGCGTGAAAATTGAAATAGCAAGGGTCATCGACCAGCACCGTATCGCCCGGCTCGAGCAGCAGTCGGCACAGGAGATCGATTGCCTGCGTGCCCGATTCCGTCAGCACGATCTGGTTGGGTGACGCTTCAATGCCGTACTCGCCCATGCGGCGCACAAGCAATTGGCGCAACGGAGCCAGTCCGAGCGGTGTGCCATAGGCGGCCAACACCGGGTCCTTGGCATGGGCGATGCCGCGCAACGCCCGCCTGAGCGCCGGTTGCGGCATCCAATCGGCAGGCAGCCAGCCGCAGCCGGGTTTCAGGACCCCTTCGCCAGCTTCGAGCGACTGGCGCGACACCCAGAACGGATCGATTTCCCGATCCAGTCTTGGCCCGACTTCGGCCAGCGACAGCGGCGCCAGCGGACCGCACACATAAAAACCCGAGCCGGGACGCGAGCGGATCGCGCCTTCGGCCGCCAACCGTTCGTAGGCCTCGACCACGGTCGAGGTGGAAACCTGCATGGTTTTGGCGAAGGCCCGCACGGAAGGCAGCCTGGCGCCAGGCGTCAGCTGGCGCGCCGAGATGCGCTGCCGCACCGTCGCCATGACGGTTTCTATCAACGTTTCGCCCTTGCCCGAAGGGTTGGTCAGGCCGTCCATCTGTAGTGCCACCGTATCCATAACAGTTCTATCAAACTGTATCGCATTGTATCTGGCTCCGCCACCTCGATCCCGCCGATAAGGTTGGACGGATTGCGAGGAGTTTGCGCATGGACAAAGCGACGAGCGGATGGATCAACGGTTTCGTGGGCGTGCTGATCTTCAGCGGCTCCCTGCCAGCGACCCGCGTGGCGGTGATGGATTTCAGCCCGGTCTTTCTGACCGTGACGCGGGCCACGCTGGCCGGTCTGCTCGGTCTCGCCTTGCTGATGGTCTTTCGCGAGAAGCGCCCAAGCCGCGACGACCTCGTTTCGCTCGTCATCGTCGCGCTCGGCGTGGTGGTGGGCTTTCCGCTTTTGACCGCGCTGGCGCTCGAACATGTCACCTCGGCGCACTCCATTGTCTTCATCGGCCTTTTGCCGCTAGCCACCGCCATCTTCGCCGTGTTGCGTGGCGGCGAGCGGCCGCGCCCGGCCTTCTGGATGTTTTCATGCCTTGGCAGCGCGCTGGTGGCCGGTTTCGCACTATCGCAAGGCCTTTCCGCCTCGCCGGTCGGAGACCTGCTGATGCTGGCGGCCGTCATCGTCTGCGGCCTGGGTTATGCGGAAGGTGCCAAGCTCTCGCGCCGGCTGGGCGGCTGGCAGGTCATCTGCTGGGCGCTGGTGCTGTCGCTGCCGGTGATGTTGACGCTCAGCATCGTCACCTTTCCGCCGACACTTCACGACGTCAGCGCGGCTGCCTGGACCGGGCTCGCCTATGTCTCGCTCTTCAGCATGCTGATCGGCTTCATCTTCTGGTATCGCGGGCTGGCGCAGGGCGGCATCGCCGCGGTCGGGCAGCTGCAGCTTCTTCAGCCCTTCTTCGGCCTCGCGCTGGCGGCGGGCCTGCTGCATGAGAAAGTCAGCCCCGCCATGGTGGTCGTCACCCTTGGCGTCGTGCTGTGCGTGGCGGGCGCGAAACGCTTCGCCGGATAGCCGCGATAGCCAATGAAAAGGCGCACCCTTCATCGAAGAAGAGGCGCGCCTTGGAGTTGTATGGAGTCTGTCGGGCCGGGAGCCTGGTCAGGCAGCCTTTTCGGCTTCCGCGGTCACCGTCGGCTTCGAGCGGAAGTTCAGCCGGTCGGAGCCCGCGGTCACCTTGACGGTCGAACCGTCGAGGATCTCGCCCATCAATATCTTCTCGGCGAGAGGATCCTGCAGTTCCTTCTGCATCACCCGCTTCAGCGGCCGCGCGCCATAGGCCGGGTCGTAACCCTTGTCAGCCAGCCACTCGATTGAGTCGGCGTCGAGGTTGAGCCCGATCTTGCGGTCGACCAGCAGGTTCTCCAGCCGCTTCAACTGGATCTCGACGATCCGGCCCATATCCTTGCGGCGCAGTCGGTGGAACAGGATGACCTCGTCGATACGGTTGAGGAATTCCGGCCGGAACGAAGCCTTCACCACCGCCATCACCTCGTCGCGCACGGCGTCGACATCCTGGTCTTCGCCGAGATTGACCAGATATTCGGCGCCAAGGTTCGACGTCATGATGATCAGCGTGTTGCGGAAGTCGACGGTGCGGCCCTGACCGTCGGTCAGGCGACCGTCGTCCAGCACCTGCAGAAGCACGTTGAAGACATCCGGATGCGCCTTCTCGATCTCGTCGAACAAGACGACCTGATAGGGCCGGCGCCGCACCGCTTCGGTCAGCGCGCCGCCCTCCTCATAGCCGACATAACCGGGAGGCGCGCCGATCAGGCGGGCGACCGAGTGCTTTTCCATGAACTCCGACATGTCGATGCGCACCATGGCGCTCTCGTCGTCGAACATGAACGAGGCGAGAGCCTTGGTGAGCTCGGTCTTGCCGACACCGGTGGGGCCGAGGAACATGAACGAGCCGATCGGCCGGTTCGGATCCTGCAGGCCGGCGCGGGCACGCCGGACGGCTTTGGACACGGCCTGCACGGCTTCGCCCTGGCCGACGACGCGCTTGGCGATCTCGTCTTCCATCCGCAACAGCTTGTCGCGCTCGCCTTCCAGCATCTTGTCGACCGGAATGCCGGTCCAACGCGACACGATCTGGGCGACGTGGTCCGGCGTGACCACCTCCTCGACCATGCCGCCGCCCTGCCCGTCGCGGGCCTCAGCGTCGGCAAGCTGCTTCTCCAGTTCGGGGATCTTGCCGTAGGCAAGTTCACCCGCGCGCTGGAATTCGCCCTTGCGCTGCGCAATCGCCAGTTCGTTTCGGGTCTCGTCGAGCTGTTTCTTCAGATCGGCGGCCAGCCCGAGCTTCTGCTTCTCGGCCTGCCACTTCGCGGTCAGCGCGTCGGACTCTTCCTCGAGTCCGGTCAACTCCTTCTCGAGCCTGCCGAGGCGATCCTTGGACGCGTCGTCCTTCTCGACCTTCAGCGCCTCACGCTCGATCTTCAGCTGCATGATGCGTCGGTCGATCTCATCCAGCGCTTCCGGCTTGGAATCGACCTGCATACGCAACCGCGAAGCCGCCTCATCGACCAGGTCGATCGCCTTGTCGGGCAGGAAGCGGTCGGCGATGTAGCGATTGCTCAAGGACGCGGCCGAAACCAGGGCGGAGTCGGAGATGCGCACCTTGTGGTGCTGCTCATACTTCTCCTTCAATCCGCGCAGGATCGAGATCGTGTCCTCCACGGTCGGCTCATCGACAAAGACAGGCTGGAAGCGACGGGCAAGAGCCGCGTCCTTCTCGATATATTTGCGGTACTCGTCGAGCGTGGTCGCGCCAACGCAGTGCAATTCGCCGCGCGCCAGCGCTGGCTTGAGCAGGTTGGACGCATCCATCGCACCATCGGCCTTGCCGGCGCCGACCAGCGTGTGCATCTCGTCGATGAACAGAATGATGCCGCCGGCAGCCGAGGTGACTTCGTTGAGCACGGCCTTCAGCCGCTCCTCGAACTCGCCGCGATATTTGGCACCGGCGATCAGCGCGCCCATGTCGAGCGCCATCAGCTGCTTGTCCTTCAAGGATTCCGGCACATCGCCATTGACGATGCGCAACGCCAGGCCCTCGGCGATCGCCGTCTTGCCGACGCCCGGCTCGCCGATCAACACAGGATTGTTCTTGGTGCGCCGCGACAACACCTGGATGGTGCGGCGGATCTCGTCGTCGCGGCCGATGACCGGATCGAGCTTGCCGGCACGGGCATCGGCGGTCAGATCCCGCGCGTATTTCTTCAACGCGTCGTAGCTCTGCTCGGCGGACGCCGAATCGGCGGTGCGGCCCTTGCGGATGTCGTTGATCACCTGGTTCAGGGCTTGCGGGGTAACGCCGGCCTTGGCGAGGATGTCGGCGGTCTTGGCGGACTTCTCCATGGCGAGCGCCTGCAAAAGGCGCTCGACCGTCACGAAGCTGTCGCCGGATTTCTTGGCCAGATCCTCGGCCGTCGAAAACACCTTGGCGAGCGGCTGCGCCAGATATAGCTGGCCGTTGCCGCCTTCGACCTTGGGCAATGCGTTGAGGGCTGCGTCGACGCCGACTTCGACATCGCGCGGACGCCCTCCTGCCCGCTCGATCAGCGACGCGGCAAAACCTTCGTCGTCATCGATGAGTGCCTTGAGGACGTGTTCGGGCGTAAACTGCTGATTGTTGCGATTGAGCGCATATTGCTGCGCGGACTGGATAAAACCGCGCACGCGCTCGGAATATTTTTCAAGATTCATCATTGTCTCCTTCCGTCACCGGCCCGCTTTGCGGCACCGGATCAGCCTTGGTGACGGACCCGCTCTTCTGAGCCGGACCCTGTTCGACCGTGATATGGGACGTAAGCCCCTGTCTCTCAAGACGCCTTGATGCCGATCAAGGCAGATATTTCACGGCGCCGTCTGACGGCGAACTATAGCGCAGACAAACAAAAACGGCGGAGATTTCTCCCCGCCGCCTGCAATCAACAATTTCGGAGCGCTCAGCTTTCGGCGCTGGCCGCTGGCTCTGCCGTTTCGGCTGTGGCCTCGGCGCTCTCGGCGCGCGGCTTGCGCGGACGTTTGGCGCGGCGCGGCGCTGCAGCTTCGGTCTCGGCTTCGCGGGCTTCAGCCTGCGCGGCGAGCGCTGCCGGGTTGAAGCTCTCGAATTGCGGCGCTGCCGCCGGTTCGGCGGCAATCACCGCAACCGGCTCAGCGGCCACAGCAACAGGCTCGGCCTGCGCCGCAGCCTGCGGCTGGGCCTCGTCGCGCCGGTTGCCATTTTCGCCGCGCGGACCACGGTCGCCGCGCTGGCCGTTCTGGCCATAATTGTTGTTGTGACGGCGATCGCGGTGGTTGCGGTTGCCGTTGTTGTCGCGATAACCGTTTTCGCGGCCGTTGTTATCACGACCATTCTCGGAATTGAGCGCGACCTCTGCCGGCGTGCCCTCGATCATCGGCTGCGGGCCCGAGCCATTGTTGCCGGGCTGTTGGCCTTCGCCGGCATTGGCGCCGTTGTCGAAGTCCTCGCGTTCCTCGTCGAGATCGTCGTCGAAGTCGTCGCGATTCTGCTGGAAGTTCTGGATCGGCATCTGCGCTTGCGCAGCAGCGATGATGCGGTTGTAATGTTCGGCGTGCTGGAGATAGTTCTCCGCCATCACCCGGTCGCCAGAGCTCATCGCGTCGCGTGCGAGGGTCGCATATTTCTCGGCGATCTGCTGGGCAGAGCCGCGGATCTTCACATCCGGACCGTTGCTCTCGTAGTTGCGGTTGAGCGGGTTCGGCCCCTTGCGGTTGTTATTGTTATTGTTGTTGCCGCCGCCGCCATTGTTATTGCGACCGCGCATACGTCTATTCTGCTGTTGTGGCCTCATCAGGGTCTCTTCGGTTCAAAAGCTTGAAAAATCATCGTGTACGGCGGCGCTCATGCGGCCTGCCGTTTCGGTGTTTCACCGGTGCTCGCACGCATCGATTGCGTTGGCGCCACGTGTCATCCTGTTCCGGTTACATCACTTGCCGGATGATTCCCGCACGAAGCTAGAGCGTCGTTTCGCAAGAAGGCAGCTATTTCAAAGGAAACCGAATCGCTAAGAGCACTGCCTGCTTCGTCTCATCCGGTAAATCGACCCTAGCCGCATTCCTTAGCCTTGCCAAGCGGTTTTTCGCCGCACCTTCAAGCTTTTCCATCTCTTGCAAATACAAGCACACGATCGTTTCCACCCAGATCGCGCAACGCCGTTACCACCGGAAATCCCGCGTTGTGGAAAATTCCGGTCACGTCCGTATTCTGGGAACTGCCAATCTCCACCGCGACGATTCCGCCGGCTTTCAGATGGCTTGCGCTTTCTCTAGCGATCACCCGATAGGCATCAAGCCCATCGGCCCCGCCGTCCAGCGCACGCAGCGGATCGAAATCGCGCACTTCCTTCTGCAACGTTTTGATCTCGGCGCTGCTTATATAGGGTGGGTTTGAGACGATTACATCAAATTGCCCGGAAATAGCGCCGAACCAGTCGGACTTTGTGGCCGCGAACCGTTCCGACAAACCAAGGTCTCGGGCATTGCGCAGGGCAGTGGCCAGCGCATCATCGGAGATATCGGCACCGACGGCGACGGCCTGTGGAACCGCCGCCAGAAGCGCCAGCGCGATCGCGCCGGTGCCCGTGCCAAGATCGAGGATACGGCAGGCGCCATGCCGTTCGACCATCTGGGCAATGAGGGGCAACACTGCGTCGACCAGCGTCTCCGTGTCGGGGCGCGGCTCCAGCGTTTCAGCGGAAAGGCTGAAACGCAACCCGTGAAACTCGCGAAAGCCAAGAATGCGATGCACCGGTTCGCCGACGATGCGGCGCGTGAGAGCGGCATCGGCTGCGGCCACCGCTTCGGCATCGATCATTCGGGCCGGATCGGAGATCGCCTCGGCGCGCGTGGTGGCGGTAAAATGTTCGACCAATAGCCTGGCGTCGAACGCGGCGCCGTCGATGCCGGCGGATTCGAGCCGTCGCCGCGCATCACGATGAAGAGCACCGAGCGTCGAGGCAAGCGCGGGATCGATCAACTTCACCGCTTTTCGCGCCTCACGCTTCCTTCATGTCGGCCAAAAGTTTCGACTGGTGATCGGCGATCAGCGCACCGACCACATCGTCCAGATCGCCCTCCATCACCCGCTCGAGCTTGTAGAGGGTGAGGTTGATGCGATGGTCGGTGAGACGCCCCTGCGGGAAATTATAGGTGCGGATACGTTCGGAACGGTCGCCGGAACCGACCTGCGACTTGCGTGATTCCGAACGCTCCTCGTCAGCACGGCTGCGCTCCAGGTCATAAAGCCGGGCCCGCAGGATCTGCATGGCGCGCGCGCGGTTCTGGTGCTGCGACTTCTCCGCCTGCACCACCATGATGCCGGTGGGCAGATGGGTGATGCGCACCGCCGAATCGGTGGTGTTGACGTGCTGGCCGCCGGAACCGGAAGCGCGCATGGTGTCGATACGGATGTCCTCTGCCCTGATCTCGATATCGACTTCCTCGGCCTCCGGCAGCACCGCCACGGTTGCCGCCGAGGTATGGATGCGCCCTTGCGCTTCGGTTGCCGGCACGCGCTGCACCCGGTGCACGCCGGATTCGAACTTCAGATGCGCGAACACGCCCTTGCCGGAAACCGAGGCGATGATTTCCTTGAAGCCGCCCATATCGCCGTCGCTGGCGGAGACCACCTCGAAACGCCAGCCTTTGGAGGCGGCATAGCGCTCATACATGCGATAGAGATCGCCGGCGAACAGCGCGGCCTCGTCACCGCCGGTGCCGGCGCGTATTTCCAGGATGGCATTGCGTTCGTCGGCCGCGTCCTTGGGCAGAAGCAGGATCTGGATTTCCTGCTGCAAGGCTTCGATGCGCGTTTTGACCGCGGGCAGATCGGCCTCGGCCAATGCGCGCATTTCGGCATCCGTGCCCTTGTCGCCGAGCATCGCCTCAAGATCGACCTGCTCGCGCTCGGCGGCGCGCAAGGCACGAATCCTGGCAACCAGTTCCTGGATGTCGGAATACTCGGCCGCCATCTTCACATAGGCATCCGGCGCAGGGCCTGCCGCCATCTGCGCCTCGAGCATGTCGAAACGCTTGACGACTTGGTCCATGCGGTCGCGGGGTAGATTGATCATGGGATATCGAAGGTTTCTTACAAAGGAATGCCGCGGTCGTCCGCGAAGGCCTGCAGCAGCGCGCGGATCGGCATGCCGGTGGCGGGCTGGCTGAGATTATCGGCGAAGAAGGCTTCCAGCTCTTCCAGCGGCAGGTCGGTCAGCATCGCCTTGACCGGGCCGATCGCCGCCGGCGACATCGAGATGGAGCGGAAACCGAGGCCGATCAGCGCCATCGCCGAGATCGGCTTGCCGGCAAGTTCGCCACACAACGTCACCGGTGTGTCGTTGCGATGGCCGGCATCGGCGATTTGCTTGAGGACACGCAGGAACGGCACCGACACCGGGTCGAAGCGGTCGGCGAGCTGGGTATTGCCACGGTCCACCGCCATCACGAACTGGAACAGGTCGTTGGAACCGACGGAAACGAAATCCACCACCTTCATCAGCTCGTCGAGCTGGAACAGCAACGACGGCACCTCCAGCATGGCGCCCAGCTTGAGGCTGGTCGGCAAATGATGGGCGAACCGCGACAGATGCCGCACCTCGCGCTCGATGATCTCGCGCGCCTGCGCAATCTCGCCGAGCTCTGTCACCATCGGCAGCATAACCTTCAACTCGCGTCCGCCGGCTGCCTTGAGCAGCGCGCGGATCTGCGTCCGCAGCAGCCCTGGCCGGTCGAGAGTCAGGCGGATCGCACGCCAGCCGAGCGCCGGATTCTCTTCCAGCGTGGCGTTCTTGAAGTAGGGCAACACCTTGTCGCCGCCGATATCGATGGTGCGGAAGGTAACCGGCTTGCCGCGCGCCGCCTCCAGCACATCGCGATAAAGCTTTTCCTGCGCCTCGGCGCGCGGGAAGGTGGCGGCCACCATGAATTGCAGCTCGGTCCGGAACAGGCCGATGCCTGCAGCGCCCGATTCCACCAACTGCGGCAGGTCGACCGCAAGGCCCGCATTCATCAGCAGGTCGATCGTGACGCCATCCTTGGTCTCGGAAGGCTTCTTGCGCAGCTCGCGATAGAGTTCCTGCCGGCGCGCGCGAAAGCGCACCTTCTCGGCATAGGCTGCCTCGAGATCGGCCTGCGGCCTCAGGTGAATCGCACCTTCTTCGCCGTCGACGATGATTGGATCGCCGTTTTCCGACATCGAGACGGCGCCCTTGACCTGGCCGGCGACCGGAATGCCCATCGCACGCGCCACGATGACGACGTGGCTGGTCGCCGCCCCTTCCTCAAGCACCAGTCCGCGCATCTTGTCGCGCGGATAGTCGAGCAATTCGGCGGCGCCCATGGAACGGGCTACGATGATGGCATCCTTGGGCAGAGAGGCAGCGATGTCTTCCGGACCGCGCCCCATCAGCTGGCGTAGCAGCCGGTTGGCGAGGTCGTCAAAATCGCTCATCCGCTCGCGCAGATAAGGATCGGTCATGTGGATCATGCGGGCGCGCATGTCCGACTGCACTTTTTCGACCGCCGCTTCCGCGGTCAGGCCGTTGCGGATCGCCTCCTCCAGCCGCCGCACCCAGCCGCGGTCATTGGCAAACATGCGATAGGCTTCCAGAACCTCGCGGTGCTCGCCCTCGAAGGCGACGTCGCGCCGCTCCAGCATGTCGTCGATCGAAAGCCTGAGCGAACCGAGCGATTCCTCCAGCCGGCGGATTTCTTCCTCGCTGTCCTCGTTGAACAGGTTGGTGACGACGATGCGCGGCTCGTGCAGCACGACATGGCCGAGCCCGACGCCGTCGTTGAAGGACACGCCGGTAAAAGAGACTGGCCGACTGAGATCGAGCTCCATGCCAGGCCGCGACAGCCTGGCGAGGTCGCCCGTGGCGACCATCTCGGCGATCACCATCGCCGTGGTTTCCAGCGCCTCGACCTCGTCCTCGCGATAGACGCGCTTGGTGCGGTTCTGCACGACCAGCACGCCGAGGGTGCGCCCGGCCCGCAGCACCGGCACACCGAGGAAGGCGTGATAAATCTCCTCGCCCGTCTCCGGCAGATAGGCGAAGGCGGGATGTTCCTGCGCGTTGGAAAGATTGAGCGGTCGCGCGCTGGCGGCGATGGTGCCGACGAGACCCTGACCAAGGCGCAGCTGCGCCAAGTGAACCGCGTTCTTGTTGAGACCTTCGGTGGCGTAGAGCTCCAGTACGGAATCGGCGCGCAACACGTAGAGCGAACACACTTCCGCGACCATGTTGGAGGCGATGTCGCGCACGATGCGGTCAAGCCGCTCCTGCGGCTCCAGCGGCTCCTGCATGAGCTCGCGGAGCCGTTTCAACAAAACGCGCGGGCCAACGGCCGTCTCACGCATCACGGCTTCTCTCCAAAGGCGACGGGGCCGGTGCGGTTCCCGTCGCACCGGCCCAACGCAAAACCGACTCGGGTCTCCTACTGCTTATCGAGACCGTAGACGGAATGCAAAGTGCGAACAGCCAGTTCCGTGTAGGGACCGTCGATCAGGATCGAAATCTTGATCTCGGAAGTAGTGATCGCGCGAATATTGATGCTTTTTTCGGCAAGTGCCTTGAAAGCCGTCGCCGCGACGCCGGCGTGGCTCCTCATGCCGATGCCAATGACGGAAACCTTGGACATGCCCTCATCGTGCTGAAGGGCGTCGAAGCCGACGGTCTGCTTGACCTTGTCGAGCACCGCCAGGGCCTTGGCGACATCGCCGGACGGCACGGTGAAGGTCATGTCGGTGGACTTGCCGTCCTCCGAGATGTTCTGGACGATCATGTCGACATTGATGTTGGCCTCGGCCAGCGGCCCGAAGATGCCGCCAGCCACGCCCGGTCGGTCGGCGACGCGGCGCAGCGATATCTGCGCCTCATCCTTGGCGTAGGCGATACCGGTGACGACCTCTTGTTCCACGATTTCATCCTCTTCGCATATCAGCGTTCCGGGCGGATTGAGAAAATCGCCCATACCGGGCGCATCCGGATCGTCGAAGGACGATCGCACGAAGGTGCGCACCTTGTGTACCATGGCAAGCTCCACCGAGCGCACCTGGAGAACCTTCGAGCCGAGCGACGCCATCTCCAGCATTTCCTCGAAGGAGATGCGATCCAGTCGCCTGGCCTTGGGTTCGATGCGCGGGTCTGTGGTGTAGACCCCGTCGACATCGGTGTAGATATCGCAGCGGTCTGCCTTGACCGCGGCAGCGATCGCCACCGCGCTGGTGTCGGAGCCGCCGCGGCCCAGTGTCGAAAGGCGATTGTCGGGTGCGATGCCCTGGAAGCCGGCGATCACCGCGACCTGGCCTTCCTTGAAACGCTGGACCAGGAACGAGCCGTCGATATCCAGGATGCGGGCAGCGCCATGCGCGCCGTCCGTCTTGATCGGGATCTGCCAACCTTGCCAGGAGCGCGCATTGATGCCCATCGACTGCAGCGCGATCGCCAAAAGGCCCGACGTCACCTGCTCGCCGGAAGCAACGATCGCGTCGTATTCGCGCGCATCGAAGAACGGGCTGTTGGCGCCTGTCACCTTCGGCATGCCTTGCACCCAACCAACGAGTTCGTTGGTCTTGCCCGACATCGCCGAAACCACCACCGCTACTTCATGGCCTGCCTCGACCTCGCGTTTGACGTGACGCGCCACATTGTGGATGCGGTCGAGGTCGGCGACGGAGGTCCCGCCGAACTTCATCACGATGCGCGCCATGGAAGCGGAATGCCTTTGAATGCTGGCCAGGTGGCCGAAGATGGACAGGAAAGCCCCGGCTGGCCGAGACGCAAAAATGCGCGGCCTCCTTAGCCAAAACACGAGGTCTTCGCAAGGCACACGCTACCGATGTGGCAGCATGGCGCAATTGTCTTGCGTCTCGGCCGCCAGCGCTGCGGAAGCCTTCCGCCGAAGCCTGGCTATGCCTTCAGAGGGCCGCCAATCGACCAGCTGTGGCCGAATGGGTCGCGGAACTGGCCATACCGACTGCCCCAGAATGCATTCTCCAGCGGCATGGTAACGATGGCACCGGCGGCGACTGCGCGTTCCCACCATGTGTCGGCGTCATCCACTGCCAGATGAACCGTCACGCCATGTGGCTTGTCGGCCGACATGCCAAACTCCGGGAAAAGGTCCCACATCATGACATCCGAACCATTGATGCGGATGTGTGCATGCATCAGCCGCTTGCCGTCTTCGGCCTCCTTGCGGCTTACTTCTTCGGCACCGAACGCCTTTTTGTAGAATTCGATCGCCTTCTTGGCACCGTCGATGGTCAAGCAAGGGACTATCCCGTTCAACGCGGTCATTTCAATCTCCCGACGTTCTTCTTCGTGCATCCTAGCAGCGAGCGACGGCTTGACGATGGTCAACCGCCGATGCAGATTGAAGTTCAAGTATATACTTGAATGAGAACCTGAATGGCAAGAGCTTCAACCAGGGGCAATGTGTTCGCTGCCATTGCCGACCCGACGCGACGGCGCCTGCTTGAGCGTATGGGAAACAGGGAGCGGTCGGTTGCGGAACTGACCGCTGAAGTCGATGCGACACTGGCCAATGTCTCGCTGCATCTGCAGGTCTTGGACCGCGCCGGCCTGGTGCGACGGCGCGTGGCTGGACGCCAGCGCCTCTACCGGCTGAACCCTGCGCCCCTGGCAACAGTTACCGACTGGGTCGCGCAGCTCTCGACCTTCTGGAGCGACAAGCTCGATGGGCTAACCGAACTGGCGCAGAAACTCGATGCTGAAGCCGATCGATCTGATATTTGAGCGCGATATCCGCGCTTCGCTTGCTACGGTGTGGGCCTGCCTCACCGACCCGAAGCTCATCGCGCAATGGTTCTTTGCCGTCGATTTCAAACCGCTCGTCGGCCATCGTTTTCGCATCAGCGGCGAAGCCGTACCAGGCTGGCGCGGCTGGACCGAAGTCGAGGTGCTGGAAATCGTGGCGCCGACCCACATGGCCTGGTCGTTCGACTGCGCTGACAAGGCGCCGGCCGGCCGCGTCGTCTTCTCGCTACAGCAGCACGTGGGCTTCGTGCGGCTGGTGTTGACCCACAATGGGCAAGTACCCGCGACGACGCTGCGTCTGCTCGGTGCCGGCTGGGAGGAATACACGGGAAATTTGCGGACGCTTGCCGAGACGCTTTGACCAGGCAGAACTTTTGGAAAACAAGGGCTTCGCCGCAGTGCGATACCGTGCCGTAGTGACGCGCGCAGAAAACCCGCCTTGACATTCGTCGCTCATCTGCTGACTTCCTTCTCCCCGAAGGAGACAAAGCCATGCCAGAACCCCGACGGTCGACCATCGACGCCGGAGAAGTCGAGCGCTTTTCAGCCCTTGCAGCCGAATGGTGGAACCCGAACGGAAAGTTCCGTCCGCTGCACAAGTTCAACCCGGTACGGTTGGCCTATATTCGCGACCAGATCGCCACTCGTTTCGGCCGCGACCCCCGTGCGGCGCAGCCCTTCGAAGGCTTGCGCATTCTCGACATCGGCTGCGGCGGCGGTCTGTTGTGCGAACCGATGGCCCGTCTGGGCGCCGAGGTCGTCGGCGCCGACGCTTCCAGCACCAACATCGAAGTGGCAAAGCTTCATGCGGCCGAAGCCGGGGTCACCGTCGACTATCGCGCCACCACGGCCGAGGATCTGGCCGCCGCCGGCGAGAAATTCGACGTCGTGCTCAACATGGAAGTGGTCGAGCATGTCGCCGACATCGACCTGTTCGTCGGCAAGTGCGGCGAGATGGTGAAACCCGGCGGCATCATGTTCGTCGCCACCATCAACCGCACCCTGAAGGCGCTGGGGCTGGCCATTATCGGCGCCGAATATGTGCTGCGCTGGCTGCCGCGCGGTACCCACAAATTCGGCAAGCTGGTACGGCCGGAAGAACTGGAGCGCGCGCTGACCGGTGCCGGCCTTGCCGTCACCGACCGCTCCGGTGTCATCTACAACCCGTTGGCCGACCGCTGGCAGCGCTCCAAGGACATGGACGTCAACTACATGGTGCTCGCCGAAAAGGCCGCCTGAACAGGATTGCTCAGGCCTTCTGCCGCTGCGCCCTGGTGGTGATGAAGACGCCGATCACGATGATGGCGGCGCCCGCCCAGGTCAGCCACTGATAGTGCTCCCCGAGGAACAGCGTGCCCGAAATCAGCGCGATGGCCGCGCCGACATATCCGATCTGGCTGAGATAGACCGGCCCGCCGACGGCCTGGAGGCGGAAGTAGAAGGCAAACATCGCCGCTCCGATGATGACCTGTGCCAGCACCAGCCACGGCACATGGGCAAGCGTACCGAACGAGCCCGCCTGCCCGCCAATGAGCAGGCCGCCAAACAACATCGCAGCGGCCGCGAGGTGACTGCCGACGGCGAGTTCGATCGCGTCGGTGCCTGTCGGCCAGTCGATGGTACGATAGATGTTGCCAGCCGCGAGGAAGACGGGAATGAGCAGGCCGACAAGGACCCAGAACAGGTCGGCCGGCTGACCGGCCTCGCCCCGGGTGAGTGCCACGACCAGCGCGCCAGCAAACCCAACCACGATGCCCGCGATACCAAGCAGGTTGGGTCGACGCACGCCGAACAGGATCGACAGCGTCAACGTCACCACGGGCGAAAGCGTGAACATGATGCCGGTGTAGCCGGCACCGAGATGGGGAATGGCCGAGAAGATCAGGAAGTTCGGGATGGCGAAGGAGATCGCCGCCGCAATGACGTAGTAGCGCAGCTTGTGGCCAGTCATCACCAGACGGTGGCGCCTGTAGAAAAGGACGAGCAAAAGCACGCCGCCGATGCCGAACGAGGTCATGAATGCCCATAACATCGGCGACACGGCATTGGCCGTCGCCAGCTTGCCGAGAGGCAATGTCAGGCCCAGCAGGGCGCCTGTGATCAGCAGCAGGCCAAAGGCCGAATCCCAGACCGATTTCATGGAAGCGCCCGCGCGATTCTCTTGAGCCAACGATGACATAACTGCGGTATCCTTTACGAATTCAGGCAACGCGCCTCTGCTCGGTCCGAGCCGCCTGACGTTGGATGAATGTTTCGAATGTCTCGCCAAAGGTGGCGAGGAACTTGCGCGTCCGTTCGTCCACCAAGGCGCCGTCGGCGTCGAACAGTGCACCGGTATTGCCGATATAGGCTTCCGGTTGACCAAGCACCGCCATGTCCAGCGAGGCGAGCGACTGTCTGAGGTGATGGTTGGCGCCAAAACCGCCGACCGCACCCACCGACGTCGAGATCACCGCTGCCGGCTTGCCGATCAGCACGCCCTGCCCGTAGGGCCGCGCGCAGATGTCGATGGCGTTCTTCAGCACACCGGGCACCGAACGCACATATTCAGCGGTGACGAAAAGCACGGCATCGGCAGACGAAACGCGACGGCGGAGAGCCTGCCAGTCGGCGGGCGGGTTCGCCTCAAGGTCCTCGTTGAAATAGGACACCGCGCCGATATCAATGAAATCGAGAACGAGAGATGGCGTCAGCTCCGCCAACGCCTTCGCCACCTTACGGCTGAACGATTCCTGGCGCAGACTGCCGACGAGTACGGCCACTTTGGTCATTTTGTATCCTTCCACGCGAGGCCACTTGGCGGCCGCTGATCGATGGCATATCATTTAATAGAAAGAATCTTAGTGTCAAGATACTTTACGGTGAGCTAGATGGATCGTGCAGCGAACGCGGTGGCGCAATGGCAAAAGGAGAGGCCGGATCTCGACGTCAGGCCGATGGCGGTATTTGGCCGCCTCAGCTATGCGGCCTTCGTTGTCGCGCGCGACAAGCTGAACCCGCTCTTCGCCCGGTTCGGCCTGCAATCCGGCGAATTCGACGTGCTGGCGACCTTACGGCGTTCTGGTGCGCCCTTTGCCCTGACGCCGACGGAACTCTACGAAGCGACGATGGTGACGTCGGGCGCCATGACCAATCGGCTCGACCGGCTGGAAAAGGCCGGATTGATCGCGCGCGGTCCGCACCCGCAGGATCGCCGTGGCGTCATCGTGCAACTGACGGAAAAGGGCCGGACATTGATCGACGAGGCGGTGACCGCCCATGTCGAAAACGAACACCAGGTCCTTTCCGTGCTGACGAGCGAAGAACAGGACCGGCTGGCCGGCCTGCTCGAAAAGCTGATCAGGGGACTGGATGGAAAGGGCTGAACAGCGACCAGGAATTACCGGCCGCGAGTCGGCTAGCAGTTCAGTTGCGATCGTCTGGGAATGCCGGTATCGGCAAGAATTCGACGCCGTCCTCTGCCAGGCTCTTGGCCTCGTCGAGCGTCGCCTCGCCGTAGATGCCGCGCGGGTCGGCTTCACCGAAATGGATCTTGCGCGCTTCCTCGGCGAACTTGTCGCCGACATAGTCGGAATTTTCGCGCATCTTGTCGGCCAGCGCCTTCAGTTGCGCCATCGCCTGGCGCTGCTGGTCGCCCATGGCAAGCCCGATCTTTTCCTGCTTGCGGCTGGTCGACACGGCGGGCGCCATCAGCGCCTTTTCCACCCTGTGCGAACCGCAGACCGGGCATTCGACGAAACCGCGCTTCTTCTGCTTGTCGAAATCGTCGTTGGAGCGAAACCAGCCTTCGAAATCATGCTCACGCTCACATATCAGCGAGAAGCGGATCAAGATGCGGCTCCCCTCAGCGAGGCCGGTTCGCCATCGAAACGACGCAGCGAGAATTCGCGCGCATTCTTCAGATTGGGTATCTTGGCGCGGGCGGCCACAGATTGCGCCGGATCGATTTCGGCCACGATCACCGAGGGCTCGTCATGGGCTGCCTCGGCCAGAATGCGGCCCCAAGGGTCGACGATCAGCGAATGGCCATAGGTCTCGCGACCATCCTCATGCAGCCCGCCCTGGGCGGCGGCTATGACGAAGGCGCCGTTCTCAATGGCTCGTGCCCTCAGCAACACATGCCAATGCGCCTCGCCGGTCTGACGGGTGAAGGCCGCCGGAACCGAAAGGACCGCGGCACCAGCCAGCGCCTCGGTGCGGAAAAGCTGCGGGAAGCGCAGGTCGTAGCAGATGGCGAAGCCGAGCTTCAGGCCAGCAAGATCGACAACGGCGGCATCGGTTCCCGGCTCATAGGCGGCGGATTCGCGCCAGCTCTCGCCATTGTCGAGATCGACGTCGAACATGTGGATCTTGTCATAGGAAGCGAGCGTCGTTCCGTCCGGAGCGATCAACAGCGCGCGGTTGGCGAGCTTGCCATCGTCCCGCAGAATGGCGGTCGAGCCGATGTGAAAATGGATGCCGAGTTCCCGCGCCAGCTGCCGCGCTTTGGCGACGACGACGTCCTTGTCCTCGCTGGTGAAAACGGTTCGCTTGGCGTCCTTGTCACGCACCAGCGCGCCGGTCATCTCGGGGGTCTGCACATAGCTCGCGCCCATGGCCACGGCCTCACGAACCAGCTGCTCCATGTCGGCGGCGTTACGTTCCGGGCTGGTGCCCGACCGCATCTGAATGGCGGCGGCCTTGAAAACACCCATGGTCTCGTCCTCGCTTTCGATAATTCCGAGCGCTCAGCGCGGCGCGGTGCCGGCGATCAGGGCATCGAGCCGGCCGGCAGCTTCCAGCGCATGCAGATCATCGCAGCCGCCGACATGCACGTCACCCACAAAAATCTGCGGGAAAGTGGCACGGCCGTTGGCTCGCTGGATCATTTCCTGGCGCAGATCCGGCGAGAACGAGGCATCATGTTCGGTATAGGCAACGCCCTTCTTGTCGAGCAGGCGTTTGGCGGCCGCGCAATAGCCGCACATCATGCGCGTATAAATCGTCACGTCGACCATGGGTCAACAATCCTGTCTTGTCATGAAATCTATATAGTCTCGGACTCGTCGGGCCGAAAGTCCCCCGGCAGAACCCGCGCGAAGGTTAGTACGTCGACCGCGGCGGCACCGCCTCTTTTCAGCGCCTTGGCGACAGCGCGCGCAGTCGCTCCGGTCGTATAGACGTCGTCGACCACGAGCATGCGGCGCCCTGCTATATCGATTTCCGCCTCGGCCGGCACGCGAAAGGCTGCCCGTACATTGTCCTCGCGCTGGCTTCGCTCCAGGCCAACCTGCTGGCGTGTCATCTTCACGCGCCGCACCGCCTGGGGCGCGAAACGCCGGCCCGACTGCGCAGCCAGGGCGCGACCGAGTTCGGCCGATTGGTTGAACTGGCGACGAAAGAAGCGGCGCCAGTGCAGCGGCACCGGAACGATGGCATCCGCCTCGGCTATCAGTTCGGCGCCGGCCCGCATCATCCAGCGCGCCATCCATGGTGCGAGGTCGGTCCGGTCATGATATTTCAGCGCCTGCACCATTTGCCTGGCAACGCCCGAATAGGCGGCGGCCGCGCGGGCTCGCTCGAAGGGCGGTGGATCGGCGATGGCCTCGGCGGACAGAAAGCCCTCGCCCATGTCGTGCGTGAAGGGCGTGCCCATGACCGGGCACCAGGGCCGCTCGAGCAACCTGAGCTTCGGCCAGCAATCGCCGCATAGAACCCCTGGCTGCGAGACGTGGCGTCGACAACCGGCGCAGACCGGGGGAAACAAGATCCGCGCCGGCCATTGCAACGCCGTTTGGGTTAGGCCCTTGATATCAGCCATCGGATCGGCCACGTGATTGCCTGCAGTCGCAGCATAGCAGAAGCAGGACCCGTCGTTGCAGCCCTTGTTCGATACAGCTCTTTGGCTGACACACAAACGCCGGGCACTCGCCCGACCGACCGCGGGTGCCGACTTCCTCATGCGGCGCATTGCCGACGATCTTGCCGATCGGCTGGCCGCCGTCGAACGCCAGTTCGCCCGCGGAGCGACGCTGTTCTGCCAGACTGCACACGCAACCCACGCCCTCACCGCAAGCGGCAAAGTCGCCGAAATCGTCCGCGTCGAAGCGGACCCCGCGTTTCTAGCCGGCGAGGAAGGGATAGTGGCCACGGCCGAAACCGTGCCGTTCGAGCCCGACAGCCTCGATCTGGCGGTTTCACTGCTCGCGTTGCAATCGACGAACGATATCCCCGGCATGCTGGCGCAGATCCGCCGCGCACTGAAGCCGGACGGGCTCTTCCTCGGCGCGATGGCCGGTGCCGGGACGCTGGCCGAATTGCGCGAAAGCCTGCTTGCCGCCGAAACCGAACTCCATGGCGGCGCCAGCCCGCGCGTCATTCCGTTCGCCGATGTGCGTGACGCCGGTGCGCTGCTGCAGCGGGCAGGTCTCGCCTTGCCCGTCACAGACATCGAGACGATAACGGTGCGTTATGACACGCCGTTCGGCCTGATGCGGGATCTGAGGGCTATGGGGGAAACGAACTTCCTGGTCGACCGCAGCCGGCGACCGGCAAGCCGGGCAATGTTGGCGCGCGCCGCCGAAATTTACGCCGAACGGTTTTCCGACGGCGACGGCCGCGTCAGGGCAAGTTTTTCCATCGTTTGGCTGTCGGGTTGGGCGCCGGACGCATCGCAGCAAAAGCCGCTCAGGCCCGGCTCGGCCGCTGTCTCTCTGGCCAAGATCCTGGAAGACGGCGATAAAAGCTAGATAAGCCGGTCAGTTACCATTACCCAGCGCCTGGACAAGCTTGCTGTTGTTGTCGCTGAAGAGGTATTTCAGCGCATCAGCAGCACTGCCGAAGCCCAGGATGATGGCGGCAGCCATCAGAGAGGCAACCAGCGCATATTCGATGGCCGTCGCCCCCGTGTCGTTTCTCAGAAATCGCCGCAACAATGCCATGGTAGCCTTTCCCCTGCGAAAGAACCTTAGCGTTCACTGATTTACAAAGGTTAACGAGGCAGGCTTAACGGCCGGTGAATTTGTGTTTGGCCGCCTAGCACGCGCCGGTCAGGCTGCCGTCGCGATGGATGATGCAGACGGCATCCGGCGTCGCCTGCAACACGCTGCGCCGGATGGTGTAGGTGTTCTGCTTGCCGATCGAACCGGTGCTCATCATGTCGATCCCAGCCGGCGGAAAATCGCTGGCAAAACGCTGTTCGATGCGACTGTCGAGATAGGAAGCGCCGAGGAGCGAAAGCGCGACGGCGGCCGATCCGAACAGGAGCGTGATCCGCAGAAGCCCGCCACCCGCGGCCACGAGCGGTCGGCGTGGCCGTATGCTGTCCCAATCCTGGTCGAGGCTCATGCGACGGCTCCCCAAGCACGGCAATCGTTTTGCCGCAGCCATCGTTCAATCTTTCACGACTGGATAAATCTTCTGTTAACGCTAATCGGGAGCTGTCAGAGCAGATCGATCAGGAACGGGATCAACGGCGCGTCGGCCGGTGGCATCGGATAGTCACGCATCTGGCGTGGACGCACCCATTTCAGTGCCTGCGCCTCCTTCGGCTCCGGCGTACCCCAGAAACGCCGACAGACATAAAGCGGCATCAGCAGGTGGAAGTCGTCGTAGCTATGGCTGGCGAAGGTCAGCGGCGCCAGGCAGGCCGTCTTGGTCTCGATGCCAAGTTCCTCGTGCAACTCGCGCACCAAACATTCTTCCGGCGTCTCGCCCGGCTCGACCTTGCCGCCAGGAAACTCCCACATGCCGGCAAGTTGCTTGCCTTCAGGACGCTGCGCGATCAGCACGCGACCGTCGGCGTCGACCAGCGCGCAAGCGACGACCAGAAGCAGACGTTTTCCTTTCGACGGTTCGGCCTTCATGTGGAAGGCAACCGTCGATAGTGATAGCGATAGACTTCTTCAAAACCCAACGACGCATAGAGCGACAGCGCCGGCGCGTTGTCGGCCTCGACCTGCAGCCAGGCTTCGCGCGCGCCGCGCAAGCGGGCCCATTTGAGCGCCGACAGGATCAGTTGGCGGCCGTGGCCCTGACGCCGGACAGACTTGTCTGTGGCGATATCGAACAGCCCGGCCAGATCGCCGTCATGCACACAGATCAGCGTTGCCAGGGCTTCGTCGCCGCGTTCCGAGGCGAACAGCCCCGCCTCCGGCTGGATTGCGCCAATGATCTCCGACAGGCCGGGCCTCAACAGCGGATCCGCATCGTGTACCTTGAGCGCCGCGGATACGAAACGGCCGATGTCCTTCAGCGGAATCTGATCGATGACGTTTTCGACCGAGGCCTTGGTCAGCGGCATGCGCATGACCATGGATTCGTCGAAACGCGACCACCCTTCGGCGTCGAGATGGCGCGAAAGCGCGGCACCGGCGAGCGGCGACATGCGGAAGGTGAGCGGCCGGCCATAGGCTTCGAAACGACGGCCGGCGCGCGCGATACGCTCTGCCAGGTGATGAACGTCGCCGGGATCGAGCGGATTGATGGAATTGAGCCGCTTCGCCGGATGGCCTGCCGTCAGCCGCACCACCCAGGTTCCATCGTAATGCACGGCCGCCGCCGGCCAGGCACGAAAGCCCGCCGCCTCATAGCGGCGCACCTTGGCCAGAACCGTCGCAGGATGTATCGGATTCAAACGGCTAGCTCCGATAGTCGCCATTGATCGCGACATATTCCTTGGTGAGATCGCACGTCCAGACGGTGGCCTTGCCACGGCCAATGCCGAGATCGGCACGAATGACGATGCTGTCCCGCTTCATATAGGTCGACGTCGCCTGTTCCGAATAGGCAGGGTCGCGCTCACCATCGACGGCGAGACGATTGTCACCGAACCAGATCGACAGACGGTCGCGATCGGCCGGCTCGCCGGCCTTGCCGACAGCCATCACCACCCGGCCCCAATTGGCATCCTCGCCCGCGACCGCGGTCTTGACCAATGGCGAATTGGCGATCGACAGCGCGACGCGCTTGGCCGAACGTGCCGATTTGGCGCCGGTCACGGTCACCTCGATCTGCTTGCGGGCGCCTTCGCCGTCGCGCACCACCTGCAGCGCCAATTGCTTCAGCATCTTGTTGAGCGCGCGGCGGAACACGCCAAGGCGGGTATCCTTGGCATCGGCGATCACCGGCGCGCCGCGCTTGGCAGCCGCACCGGTCGCGAAAAGCAGCAGCGTATCGCTTGTCGACGTGTCGCTGTCGACCGTGACGGCGTTGAAGGTCTTGGCCGTGCCTTTTGAGAGAAGTTCCTGCAACACCGGCGCCGCAATCGGCGCATCGGTGGCAACGAAGGAGAGCATGGTCGCCATATCGGGCGCGATCATGCCGGCGCCCTTGGCGATGCCGTTCAGCGTCACATCGGTATCGCCCAGCTTGACGGTGGCCGTCACCACCTTCGGGAAGGTGTCGGTGGTCATGATGGCCTTGGCCGCCTCGGTCCACTGGTCGGGCCTGGCATCCTTGACCATACCGGCCAGGAGATGGCTGTATTTGCCCGGGTCGAGCGGCTCCCCGATGACACCGGTGGACGCCAGGAATATCTCGTCGGAGGCGCAGCCAGCGGCCTTGGCTGCCGCCTGCGCCGTCGTCGACGTCGTCTCCCGGCCCTTCTTGCCGGTGAAGGCATTGGCGTTGCCGGAATTGACGACCAGCACGCGCGCCTTGCCCTGGCCGAGATTCTGCCGGCACAGATCGACCGGCGCCGACGGGCATTTCGAGCGGGTGAACACGCCGGCGACGGTAGTGCCCGGATCGAACACCATCGCAAGGAGGTCGGTTCGGTTCTTGTATTTGATACCCGCTTCGGCCGTGGCGATGCGCACGCCCTCGACAGCCGGCATCTTGGGATATTTCTTCGGAGCGAGCGGGGAAACGGTTGTGGACATGAAAAACCTCTGCGACCCAGGCAAGCGGTGAAAGCATGGACCGTTTGCCCGATAGCACGAGGCTTCGCAAGGCGTTTTCGCCTCGTCTCAACGAGCCGCGGGGTTGATGAAACCGCTGAACACGCGCTGCACGGTCGGGATCAATCCCCATATCATGGCGCCAACCATCATCGGCGCGATCACCAGAGTGCGCTGCCAGATCGCCCAGTGCTCGGTCAGCGGCCCAAGAAGATAAAGGATCGTGGTGATCAGCGGGTACACCCCGATCAACACCATCAGAGCGAAACGCGGACGCGAAAAACGGGGCCGGGCGGCGGGAGCCTGCGAGGGGGCGGACGTGGCAGTCATAGCAATCTCCATAAGAACGATACGTTTCGTTGCATATATAGAACGAGCCGTTTCGTTTCGTCAAGGGATGATGTATAGTCGCCAGGCGAACTTCGAGACCCTTGGGCAAAATTGAACGCGACAGAAGAAAAGGCGCGCCGGTCGATCGGCGCCAGACGCAACCCCGCCAGCGCCGAGGCCATCCTCGACGCGGCGGAGGCCGTACTGCATGAAGCCGGTTATTCCGGCTTTTCCATCGAAGCCGTGGCACGCAGGGCCCGCGCCGGTAAGCCGACCATCTATCGCTGGTGGCCGAGCAAGGCAGCCCTGCTGATCGAGGTCTATCAGCGTCAGAAGCGCGACATCGTTTATGCCGACACCGGCAACATCGAGGAGGACCTGTTCCAGTTCCTCCGCAGTTTATTTGGATCGTGGCGCGATACGCCTGCCGGCAACATCTTCCGCTCGCTGATTGCCGAGGCACAGTTCGACGCCGCCGCCGCCGAAGCGTTGGCCGACTATGCGCGCGGCCGGCGTGCCTACACCGGCAAGTTGGTCGAACGTGCCATCGATCGAGGCGAGGTCGCCCGCGGCGTAGACCCCAGCCAGATAGCCGACATGGTCTCGTCCTATGCCTGGACCCACCTGCTGACTGGCCGGCTGGATGAGAGCGAGGACAAATTGCGGGCCGCCGTCGGCGCCATCGTCAACGGCATCAAGGTCTAGGAACCTTATGCTCGGGAAGGAGCCGGCATAAAATGGAAAGGGAGCGATACCTGTGAAGGTACCGCTCCCATCGACTACAAAGCGTCTGGCTACCTAAAGAGGTAGATCGAAGCTTACTTGGCGCCGCCTTCGGCTGCCTCGACGGCCTTGCGCAGGTTTTCATCCGGAATGTCGACCTTGGCGCTCTTGCGGGCTTCCTTGACCAGCGCGAAATATTTGTCGCGAACGACCGCCGAACGGGCCTGGTCCTTGACCTGGTCGAAAGCCGGGGGTTGCTGCTGGCGCTTGTCCTCCACCTTGATGACATGCCAGCCGAACTGGGTCTGCACAGGCTCCTTGGTGTAGGCGCCGACCTCAAGCGCGAATGCCGCCTTCTCGAACTCCGGCACCATCTGGCCAGGGCCGAAGAAACCGAGATCGCCGCCGCTGGTCTTGCCGCTCGGATCGTTGGTGTTCTCGCTCGCCAGTTTCTGGAAATCGGCGCCGCCTTCCAGCTTCTTGATGATCGCCTCGGCTTCTTCCTTGGTCTTCACGAGAATGTGACGGGCGTGGACCTCGTTCACCGGCGGCTGCGCGGCGATTTCCTTGTCGTAGCGTGCGCGAATGTCGGCGTCGGTGATCTTGCCGACCACTTCCTTTTCGACCATCTCGCCATGCAGGGCGCGCTGCTGCAGGAAGGCTGCGCGACGCTGGAAATCGGGATCCTTGTCGAGCCCGTCGGCGACGGCCTTCGCGGCAAGAACCTTGATCTCGATGGCCGCGGAAAGGGCGGCGGCGCGGCGCTGTTCCGGCGGAAGCTGCGCGAATTGCTTCGACAATTCACCTTCGGCGAGCGTCAAATCCGCTTCAGTGATCGGCTTGCCGTCAACCGTGGCAACGACTGCGTTCGGATCGACCGGAGCAGCAGCCGGAGTTGCGGCGGCATCGGCCGGCTGGGCCGGCTGGGCCGGCTGAGTTTCCTGGGCGGCCAGAGGCGAAAGCGACAAAGCCGACAGGCCGACGGCCAAACCTAGGCTGGCGAGCGACGCACGGCGAAACAATAAGGACATACGAAAGAGCTCCGATGGGGACGTTGAGGTCTTTTGATCAGCCGGAATGTGGCGGAATTTGGCGTTCTGCGGGTCGATAACGCAGCGTTGACATCGATTGTGCCCCCTCTTATCTGTCCAACGACTTTGCGTCCAGAACCGTTTTCCGGGCGCTTTTTGGTGTTTCTCTGTTCGGGCGGGTTCGTCGGATGCCTGCCGCATCCGTCCCCGGACCCAGGATTGCAAGCGAAAGGACCATTGAATGGTCAGTCTCGGCGGCTTCGCCCGTAAGATTTTCGGTTCCTCCAACGACCGCCGCGTCAAGTCGACCAGGCCTCGCGTCGAGGCCATAAACGCCATGGAAAACGAGATGCGGGCGCTCTCGGATGCCGAACTAACCGCCCGCACCGAAAAATTCCGCCAGGATATCGCCAATGGCGCGACGCTGGACGACCTGCTCATTCCGGCATTCGCCACCGTTCGCGAAGCGGCCAGACGCGTGTTGGGGCTGCGGCCATTCGACGTGCAGCTGATCGGCGGCATGGTCCTGCACAATGGCGGCATTGCCGAAATGCGTACGGGCGAAGGCAAGACGCTGGTCGCCACCCTGCCGGTCTATCTCAACGCGCTCGCTGGCAAGGGTGTCCATGTCGTCACCGTCAACGACTACCTCGCCACCCGCGACGCCGAATGGATGGGCCGCGTCTATAAGTTCCTCGGCCTCACTGTCGGCATCATCGTGCACGGTCTCTCCGACGAGCAGCGTCATGAGGCCTATGCCTGCGACGTCACCTACGCCACCAACAACGAGCTCGGCTTCGATTACCTGCGCGACAACATGAAGTATGAGCGCGCGCAGATGGTGCAGCGCGGCCACAACTACGCGATCGTCGACGAGGTGGACTCGATCCTGGTCGATGAGGCACGCACGCCGCTGATCATCTCCGGTCCGCTCGAGGACCGTTCGGATATGTACAACACCGTCGATGCCTTCATCGTGAAGCTTCAGCCCGCCGACTACGAGGTGGACGAAAAGCAGAAGACCGCGATCTTCACCGAGGAAGGCACGGAAAATGTGGAGAACATGCTGCGCGGTGCCGACCTTCTGAAGGGCGACTCGCTCTACGACGTGGAAAACGTCGCCATGGTCCACCACGTCAACAACGCGCTGAAGGCACATCGCCTGTTCCAGCGCGACAAGGACTACATCGTGCGCAACGGCGAAATCGTCATCATCGACGAATTCACCGGCCGCATGATGCCCGGCCGCCGCTATTCGGAAGGCCTGCACCAGGCGCTCGAGGCCAAGGAGCATGTGCAGATTCAGCCGGAGAACCAGACACTGGCGTCCGTCACCTTCCAGAACTACTTCCGCATGTACAAGAAGCTGGCCGGCATGACCGGCACGGCGCTGACCGAGGCCGAGGAATTCGGCAACATCTACAATCTCGAAGTCACCGAGATTCCGACCAATCTTCCGGTCAGCCGCCTCGACGAGGACGACGAGGTCTATCGGACCGTCGAGGAGAAGTACAAGGCGATCGTCAAGGAGATCCGCGAAGCCAATGCCAAGGGCCAGCCCACACTGGTCGGCACGACTTCGATCGAAAAGTCGGAACAGCTGGCTGAACGCCTGCGCCAGGACGGCTTCAAGGATTTCGAGGTGCTGAACGCCCGTCACCATGAACGGGAAGCGGCCATCGTTGCCCAGGCCGGCAAGCCCGGCGCCATCACCATCGCCACCAACATGGCCGGCCGCGGCACCGACATTCAGCTCGGCGGCAACGCCGAGATGCGCATTGCCGAGGAATTGGTCGACATGCCGGCAGGCGCCGAGCGCGAGGCGCGGGAAAACGCCATCCGCGAGGATGTGAAGAAGCTGAAGGAAAAGGCGCTGGCCGCCGGCGGCCTCTACGTGCTTGCCACCGAGCGCCATGAAAGCCGCCGCATCGACAACCAGCTGCGCGGTCGTTCGGGACGCCAGGGCGATCCCGGCCGATCCAAGTTCTTCCTGTCGCTGCAGGACGACCTGATGCGCATCTTCGGTTCCGAGCGCATGGATGGCATGCTGCAGAAGCTCGGCCTCAAGGAAGACGAGGCCATCATCCACCCCTGGATCAACAAGGCACTGGAGAAGGCGCAGAAGAAGGTCGAGGCGCGCAACTTCGACATTCGCAAGAACCTTCTGAAATATGACGACGTCTCCAACGACCAGCGCAAGGTCGTGTTCGAGCAGCGCATCGCGTTGATGGACGGCGAAAGCCTGTCCGAGACGGTCTCTGAAATGCGCAACGATGTCATTGACGAGATCGTCGCCAAGGGCATTCCCGAAAACGCCTATTCCGAACAGTGGGATGTCGCGGGCCTGAAGGCCGAGGTGCAGCAATACCTCAATCTCGACCTGCCGATCGAGGATTGGGCAAAGGAAGAGGGTATTGCCGAAGACGATATCCGCGAGCGCATCACCAAAGCCGCCGACGAAGCGGCCGAAGAGCGCGCCGGGCGCTTTGGCCCGGACGTGACCGCCTATGTGGAACGCTCGGTCGTGCTGCAGACGCTCGACCATCTCTGGCGCGAACACATCGTCAATCTCGACCATTTGCGTTCCGTTGTCGGCTTCCGCGGCTATGCGCAGCGCGATCCGCTCAACGAGTACAAGAGCGAGGCCTTCGAGCTGTTCCAGGCCATGCTCGGCAATCTCCGCCAGGCGGTGACCGCGCAGCTCATGCGCGTCGAACTGGTCCGCGAGGCGGCCGATGCCCCCATGCCGGAAGCACCGGAAATGTTCGGTCAGCACTTTGATGCCACCACCGGCGAGAACGATTTCGGCGAAGGCGGCGATGTTGCCGTTCTGGAAGATATCCGCGTGGTGCCCCCCGAGCAGCGTGACCCGAAAAACCCGTCAACCTGGGGCAAGGTGGGTCGCAACGAAGCCTGCCCCTGCGGTTCCGGCAAGAAGTTCAAGCACTGCCACGGTGCCTTCGGCTAAATAGCCGGCGCCGCGGTTGTTGCGAGCACCCAGAGACCTTACTGACGCTTCGGCGATTCAAGCCGGAGCGTGAACATCGTGCCCGCGATCCCGTCGGCGAGCTTGGGCTCGAAGGCGAGCGGCATGCAATGTTGAACAGCATCCGTCGCTGCCTGCACGAGCTGTTTGCGTTTGTCGGCTTCGCCATCGACCTGGATGTTGGTTGGCCGGGGCGGGCCGATCAGGGTACCGTCCCGCTTGAAGCTGAATTGCAGGGTGACCGAGCCCTTGGCATCGGTCGAAGGCGGAACCCAGCAATTCTGCAGGGCTGCCCCCACCTCCGTCATCGTCTTCAGAGGCTCGGCGGCGAAACTGCCCGCCAACGGCGTCAATACGCCGGCGGCCAGCAGAAAACCCAATGTCGTTTTCATCGTATAGCCCTCGATATCGGCAACCTCTTTGCCGACGCATTTCCAATGCGCACCGGGTTCCGATTGTTCCATGCAACCGGATCAGCTTTTTGAGAGCGGCCGCAGAGATTAGCCGCGCGCCCCGGGGCATGGGATTGTCGGCATGCGGCGACAAATGCAACCAAGAATACATCCGTCGCGATCACAGCGCGTCGTGCGACCGCTCATTGGCCAACGCGATCAGGTTCTCCAGTGCAGCGACACCCAGTCGGTTCATGTGCTTGCGCCCCATCGCAATGTCGATGCGCATGGCTATTTCGCCGGCATCCGCACCTTTGAGATCAGCCAGCCGCTCGATGCCGATTTCTTCGAGATAGGCGATCATCTTCGGCCCGATCGAATAGGCTTCGAGCATCGCCTTGCGTTCATTCTCACCGATCATCAAACCCCTCCCGAACCGTTTTTTAAGGTGTAGCGAATAGATAGTCTGTGGTGCCTGAGACTGTTAAGGTTCTGGCACAAAACGGGAGTAGGGTGTGCGCTTTTCCGCGGCCATGACAGCCGAGCGGCTTCTGCCGCAGCGTTTGGCGCTGCGGGCGAGGCCATTTCTCGGCCGGGTCGACGCGATCCTCTTTTCCTCGGACGAACGCGGCGAAGCCGGCCGCATTTCGCTCATCGCTTTCGTCATCCGCGTCATCAGCGCCGTCATCGCCTTTGTCAGCCAGGTCCTGATGGCCCGCTGGATGGGCTCGTTCGAGTACGGCATCCTAGTGCTGGTGTGGACGACCATGATCATCGTCGGCAACCTGTCCTGCCTCGGCTTCCACACATCGGTGATCCGCTTCATCCCGGAATTTCGCGAACACGGCAAGATGGCCGAGTTGCGCGGTATTCTGCTGGCGAGTCGGCTTTTCGTGCTGGTCGCGTCGACCGTGATCGCACTCATCGGTGTGGGCGGTGTCTGGCTCTTCTCGAGCAGGATCGAAAGCTACTATGTGATCCCCTTCGTGCTCGGCATCTTCTGCCTGCCGATGATCGCGATGTCCGATCTGCTGCAAGGAATAGCCCGCGCCAATTCCTGGGCGCTGTCTGCCTTGTCAGCCACCTACATCATCCGTCCATTGGCGATCCTTGCCTGCATGGCGCTTGCCCTGTTGATCGGCATGCCGCCGGACGCTAAGACGGCACTGATCGCCTCGATCGTTGCCACCTATGCGACGACGATTGGCCAACTCGTCAGCATCACCGCACGCACCGACGCTCGCGTTCCGGCAGGCCCGACGGCCATCCATATCCGCGACTGGCTTGTCGTATCGCTGCCGATCTTCCTGGTCGAAAGCTTCTTCTTCCTGCTCACCAACGCCGATGTCTTGATGGTGGGGTTTTACCTGACCCCGGACGACGTCGCCGTCTATTTCGCCACCGTGAAGACGCTGGCGCTCGTTCACTTCGTTTATTTCGCCGTCAAGGCGGGCGTCGCCCAGCGATATGCGCACTACACCCACGGTGAACGGAGCAAGCTTGCCGCCTTCGCCCGTGAAACCGTGTCATGGACGTTCTGGCCCTCGGTGCTGATGGCGCTGGTGGTGCTGTTGCTCGGCAAACCGATGCTCGTGCTGTTCGGGCCGGAGTTCGATGCCGGTTATCCTTTGCTCTTCCTGCTGGTCTTCGGCGTCGTCGCCCGCGCCGCGGTCGGCCCTTGCGAAAGCCTTCTGACGATGAGCGGCAACCAGAACATCTGCGCCGCCGTCTTTGCGCTGACGCTCGCCTTCAACATTTTGCTCAACGTCATCCTGATCCCGCATTTCCATCTTTGGGGCGCAGCACTTGCTACGGCCCTTGCAATGCTGTTCGAGGCGACCGCGCTGTCGTTCACCGTCTGGCGTAAGCTGGGTATCGCCATGGCCATTTTCATCCCTGCCAGAGGAGCCGCCTGATGGCTGCCATCCCGCTGATCGAGGAAACCAGTGGCGGTCCCGCCGGAACGATGATGACCGGTCTGGCGGGTGTCACACCCAATGCCGCGGAGCTGGCCGAGATCGAACTCCTCGCCGCCAACCGCCCGGAGCGTACGCTCGCGATCTATCCTGCATCGGCGGGTTTCGACCTTGTCGAGGAACTCGACTATCTGTGCAATCGCACCATCGAGCCCAACGTCTTCTTCAACCCCCGCTTTCTCGCGCCGGCGATGCCGCGTCTGGAAGATCGGGAAGTGCGGCTGGCTGTCATTCGCGACGGCAACGAACACCGCAGCCGGCTGCGCCTGCTGGTTCCGTTCTCGGTCGAGCGGCCGGGCATTCCGCTCGGCGTCTCCATCATGCGCACCTGGGCCAGCCCGTTTGGCCCGGTCGGCACCCCCCTGGTCGACCGCGACGACCCTGTCGGCGTCATCGAGGATTTCTTCTCGATGCTTTCGCGGCCGCATCTCAAGCTCCCCAAGGTTTTCGCCCTGCCGGACATGCGTCTTGACGGTCCGATGGCGAGCCTCCTGCAAGCGCTAGCTGAGGCGCGCAATCTGCCGCTGGTGACCACCGGCGAAACGTTGCGTCCGGTTCTGCACAGCGAACTGGACGGCGACGCCTATCTCAAGCAGTCGCTGCGAGCGCATCACTATCGCGAATTTCGCCGCCTGAAACGGCGGCTCGCCGAGACGGGCACGCTGGAACACCACGTGGCGCGCGGGCCGGAGGAGATCCGCCATGCGATCGAGAATTTCCTGACGCTGGAGGCTTCCGGCTGGAAAGGGCGTGAGCGCACCGCCATGGCCATCGACCGCTATCGCGCGGCCTTCGCACGCGAAGCCGTACACCGCCTCGCCGAACAGGACATGTGCCGTATTCATTCGCTGACGCTTGACGGCCGTACTATCGCCAGCCTGATCGTCTTCGTCGAGGCCGGGCACGCCTATACCTGGAAAACGGCCTATGACGAGACCCTTGCCGCCTATTCGCCCGGTACGCTGTTGATGATCGAGGTGACCAAGCAGCATCTCGACGATCCAAACATCGTCATGAGCGATTCCTGCGCGGTGCCGGACCATCCGGTGATGAGCCGTCTTTGGTCCGAACGGCGACCGTTCGGCACCTTCGTCATCGGCCTTACCCCAGATGCCGACAGGGCAACCCGACAGGCAGCGTCGCAACTGCACCTCTATCGAGAGACCCGCAACTTCGCGCGGCTGTTGCGAAACCGGGTTCGGAACCTGCTCGGACGCGGTTGACCCGAACCAGACCGGTTTGCGATGGGGTTATGGGCTGGTAGCTCGATGAAAACGAGTTGGCCGTGCGCCTGCGCATCGCTTCCGTGTACGTGGCAAGTACAAACGCGCCACACGCAACAGAGATCAGCATCTACAATCACACTTCATTATATTCTAACTTATTGAAATATTTGACAATTGTAAAACTTGCCATTCCTAAACCCACGCAAGTCGGCTAGGGTGTTGATGCGATTATGTGAAGGCACGTTGCATAGTCGCCGCCCGCTTGCCGCACCCCTACCCCCCACCCCAGGCAAGCGGGCACAGGGTGGATGAACGACGTCACGCGGCCAACCAGCGCCACCATGGGCGCACCTCTCAGGCACTCCGGGTGCAGCCAGCACGACTGTTGATCACCTGAGAAAAACGGGAAAACTTTGGTGCCCCTAGCCGGGATCGAACCAGCACTCCTTGCGGAACTCGATTTTGAGTCGAGCGCGTCTACCAATTCCGCCATAGGGGCCCGGACCGGGCGGTCCAGATGGGCGCGGACTATACGGTCGCGCACCCATTCGTCAACTGGCGCGGCCGCTCCTTTTGCGAAATCATGGACAACGCCCGAGCCAACGGGTGCGGCCTTTCGGTTTCGTGATGCTTCGCGCCATTGTGTGGCCAAGAAATTCTTTCTAGAGCATGCACTGATCAAAAAGGGGGCGGCATGCTTCGCGGACTTTACGATTGGACCTTGTCGCTGGCGGCGCGAAAATCCGCCGAATGGTGGCTGGCCTTCATCGCCTTCGTCGAAAGCTCGGTATTTCTCGTGCCGGCGGACGTGCTCTATCTACCGATGGCATTGTCCAGGCCCGACCGCGCCTATCGTTATGCGCTGATCGCCACCGTGGCCTCGGTGCTGGGCGGAATAGCCGGCTGGTTCATCGGTCACTACGCCTATGAGGCGGTGGCCAAGCCGGTGCTCGAATTCTACGGCAAATATGACGAATTCGAAGCCCTGCGCACCTCGTCCGGCATCGGCTTCATCGTCCTGATGCTGATCACTTCGGGCGCCGCGCACCTGCCGCCGATCAAGGTGGTGACCATCCTGTCCGGCGTCATCGGCGTCAATCTGCTGCTGTTCATCGTGCTGGCCATCGTGGCGCGCGGCGGCCGCTTCCTGTTGCTGGCATGGCTGCTGAGGCGCTACGGCGAACCGATCCGCGACTTCATCGAAAAGCGCCTTGGCCTACTGGCGGGCGCGGCGGCTGCCATTCTCATCCTGCTTTATTTCGCGGCCAAATACGCGCTCTGAACGAAGAGCGCCGACCACAGGAGCGAACCGACATGTCCCAATCCATGACAACACCGACACGCGGACCGATGCTCACCGCCGCGTTCCTGACCGTGGCCATGGCCGCGACCGTCGGCTCGGCACTCGCCTTCCAGTACATAGGCGGCTACATCCCGTGCAAGCTCTGTTACGAGCAGCGCATCCCGTACTACGTCGGCGTCCCGCTGATGTTGCTCGCGGTGCTTGCCGCGGTCTTCAAACTTCCTGCCTGGATCACCCGCGCCTTGCTCGTCGTCGGCGGTCTTCTGATGGTCTACGGTCTCTATCTCGGCATCTACCATTCCGGCGTCGAGTGGGCATGGTGGCCGGGACCGACCGACTGCACCAATGTGGCGGGACCGGTCGATACCGGCGGCAAGGGCGTGCTCGACGCGCTGGACAAGTTCGTGCCGCCGTCCTGCGACAAGGCGGCGCTGCGCATTCTCGGCCTGTCGCTGGCCGGCTGGAACGCCATTGCCAGCGTGATCCTCGCGGCTATTGCTTTCCGCGGGGCTTACAAGCGCGCTTGAATGAAGGGGCCTCAGGGCTCCAGTTCAACATCCCAGTACAGATAATCCATCCAGCTTTCATGCAGATGGTTGGGTGGGAACAGGCGGCCATTGTTGTGGAGGTCGTGCACGGTCGGCTGGAACGGCTTCTGCAGCGGCCACATCTTGGCCTGGGAAGGCATCATGCCGCCCTTGCGCAGATTGCAGGGGGAGCAGGCGGCGACCACATTTTCCCACGTCGTCGCACCGCCGCGATGACGCGGGACCACGTGGTCGAAGGTGAGGTCCTCTGGCGTCCCGCAATACTGGCATTGGAAGCGGTCACGCAGGAATACGTTGAAACGCGTGAAGGCCGGATAGCGGGACGGCTTCACATAGGCCTTCAGGCTGACCACCGAGGGCAGTTTCATCGAGAAATTCGGCGAGGACACCGCGTGCTCGTACTCGGCAACGATGTTGACGCGGTCGAGGAACACCGCCTTGATCGCGTCCTGCCAGGACCAGAGCGAAAGCGGGTAATAGCTGAGCGGACGGTAGTCCGCATTCAGCACCAGTGCGGGAAGCCCATCCGGAGATACGGCAACCGTCACGTTGTTTGCCTCCTTGGTTCTCAAACCGAACGGCGCGGATACTGTAAGCCCGACATGACAGGGATGTGAAGCGGGGAGCCGCATCGAACACCCCCTGAAAAGGCATGATTTTTATGCTTTTTTATGGCTCAGGCAGGCGGAGCGGCATCCCTGCCCTTCAATTCTCTGTAATAGGACCAGAAAAGTCGCGCCGCGACGCCTCGCCACGGTGCCCATGATTCGGCCAGCGCGATGAGTTTTCTCTCCGCTGGACGCGGCTCGATCGACAGCGCGTGACCGACCGCGCTCTGCAGCGCGACATCCTTCGCTGGAAAGATGTCCGGATGGCCGGCGGCGAAAAGCAGGTAACATTCCGCCGTCCACGGACCGATGCCTGGAACCGCGGTGAGCTCGGCAATAGCCTCGCCGGCCTCCAGCGAACACAGATGATAGAGGTCGAGCCCACCCGCGACGGCTTCGGCGATGGCGATCAGCCCGCGCTGTTTCGGCCGCGACAGGCCGGCCTCACGAAACACATCCTCACCGGCGCCGAGAATGGCCTCGGGCGTCAATGGATCGAGCAACCGGGTAAGCCGGCCGAAGATCGCATCGGCGCTGGCACGCGACACCTGCTGCGAGACGATGATGGAGGCAAGGTTTGCGAAACCCGGCTCGGAGAGGCGCAGCGGCACTTCGCCGGCAAATACGCGCACCGGCTCAAGGCGCGGGTCGATGCGGCACAACGCGTCGAGCCCGGCTGCAATGTCGTCGAGGGAGGCGATGCGCTGCATGGTTCCTTGTCCGTGGAGGACGGGCAAGGTAGCAATCCGATTGACGCTTGCAAAACCCGATTGCCGCCCGCCGATGACACTCCTGACATTCCGCTTCGCGCCAAGTCCGAACGGCGAGCTCCATCTCGGCCACGCCTACTCGGCGCTGCTCAACCAGCAGCTGGCCGCCAATGTCGGCGCTCGGTTGCTGCTGCGTATCGAGGACATCGATACAACCCGCTGCACGCCGGAATTCGAAACCGGCATCTATCGCGACCTCGAATGGCTCGGCTTGCGCTGGGAGGAACCTGTGCGGCGGCAATCCGAGCATTTCGATGAATACCGTGCCGCGCTCGACCGGCTGATCGCCGAGGAGCTCGTCTACCCCGCCTTCATGAGCAGGGGCGATATCCGCGCCTTCATCTCGGAACGCGAGCGGCGTGGGCGCGATTGGCCGCGCGATCCCGACGGCGTGCCGATCTATCCGGCGATCGACAAGACCTTGTCGCTCAAAGAGCGCGAGGCACGCATGGCCGAAGGAACACCCTTCGCCTGGCGGCTCGACGTCGCGGCAGCCCTCTCGCGCCTCGACCACGATCTTTCCTGGACGGAATTTGGGGACACGACGCTGTCGGCTGCGAACCGCGTCGAAGCGCGGCCGCAGGATTGGGGTGATATCATCCTCGCACGCCGCGACATCCCGACCAGCTACCATCTTTCCGTCGTGATGGACGACGCACTGCAGGGTGTGACCCATATCGTGCGCGGCATGGACCTGTTCCACGCAACATCCGTGCAGAGGCTCCTGCAGAACGTGCTCGGCCTGCCGCAACCAGGCTATTTCCACCACAAGCTGATACTCGGTCCGGACGGACGCAAACTGTCGAAAAGCCTCAAGGACACCGGTCTGGCTGCGTTGCGTACTGGCGGCACGAGCCCAGAAGAGATCAGGCAGATGATTGGCCTATAGGCCTGGCCCGACAGCAACTTCAATTCGCGTTACTTTAAACGTAAGCCGTTTTCGCTTTGCCGGGCGATCGCCCCGGGCTAGAGCAGCGCCCTTCTCACAAGAAAGTGGACCAGCAACCCATGCACGAATTCAAGCGGTTCATTCCCGCCACCTTCGTCGTGCTGTGGGCAACGGGCTTCATTGGCGCCCGCTACGCCATGCCCTGGGCCGAACCGTTCACTTTTCTCGCTATCCGTTTCGCCATCGCCGCCGCGCTGTTCGCCGTCCTGATCACGGTGCTCAAGGCACGCTGGCCGAACCGCAAGCAGGCCCAGCATGCGATCATCGCCGGTGTTCTCATGCATGGCATCTATCTTGGTGCCGTGTTCTGGGCGATCCATCGCGGCCTGCCCGCTGGCATCTCGGCCCTGATCGTCGGCCTGCAACCGCTGATCACCGCGGTCATGGCCGGCAAGCTGCTGGGTGAGCAAATCAAACCGCGTCACTGGATCGGGCTGGCGGTCGGCTTTGTCGGCGTCATCGTCGTCTTGTGGCCAAAGCTCGGCACATTGGGTGGAGGCGTCACCGCGGCCACTTTGACGGCATCCCTCGTCTCGGTGATCGCCATGAGCGCCGGCACGGTCTGGCAAAAGCGCTTCGCTTCGTCGGGCGACCTCGTCGCCTCGACCTTCTGGCAATATGTCGGCGGAACAGTGGTGATGGTCGTCGCAAGCCTCGCCTTCGAGACCCAGACCTTCACCGTCAACGGCGATTTCATCTTCGCAATGGCCTGGCTGGTGCTCGTGCTTTCAGTCGGCGCCATCTTCCTGTTGATGGTGATGATCCGCGAAGGCGAGATGTCGAAGGTCGCCTCGTTGTTTTATCTGGTGCCCGCGGTGACGGCAGTGATGGCCTGGGTCCTGTTCGGCGAGCAGCTGAACTTCATCCAAATCGTCGGCATGGCGATCACCACCTTCGGCGTCGGATTGGCCACCGCTCAACCGACGCGGGCGCGGGCCTCCAGATAACGGCTGATGGCGGCATTCAATTCACCACCGAGGATGAAGATCACCGAAACGATATAGAGGAAGACGACCGCGATCATGATCGATGCCAGACCGGCATAGGTCGTCACATAGGACGAAAAGTGGTCGAGATAGGTGGCGAAGATCGTTGAACCGACCAGCCAGCCGATCAGCGTGAAGGCGATACCGGGCATGATCGAGACAATGCTCCGCCGCCCCATCGGCAGCCAGATGTGCACGGCAAACAGGGCAAACACGATCACGGCCGAGGCGATGACGAAACGCCACAGCGTGATCGTGCCCATATAAGGACCGATCCAGTCAAAATGCACTTCCGCCAGCCTCGCCAACAGAGGCGCGAAGACCAGAAGCAGACTGATGGCGAGCGAACCTGCCGTGGCAATGAGTACGAAAACAATGCTCTGGGCGCGGCGATAAATCAGCGAGCGTGTCTCGGTCATGCGATAGGCGCGGTTGAGCGACGTCCGCAGCGCCTCGATGCCGTTCGAGGCGAAGAACCCGGCCAGAAGCACGCCGTAAGTCAACAGATCGGTGCGTCGCACGGTCAGAACGTTGATGACTTCGCGCGCGATCGGCTTGGCGATCTGCTCCGGCCAAGTGTCGAACACGAGCGGTACCACGGTTTCCACATAAGCCTGCGCGCCGAGAAAGCTCGCCAGCGTGGTGGCGAAGATCAGGAACGGAAACAGCGCCATCAGCGAGGTGATGGCCAGATGACTGGCCATGGCCCATCCGTCGTCATTGTTGAAATGACCGAGCGCGTCGTAGAGCACACGACGGAAGGCAACGATGGTCCGCAGCAACGACGCTTTCCCTCCGGTTGTTTCCAGGCGGCGAATATGGGAAGTGAATGCGGCATATGGCAAGCCTCGCCGAACCCGACAACCCCGCATCTCCGGCGCCACGGACGATCATCGTCACTGGCGCTTCTTCCGGCATTGGCGCCTATTGCGCTCGAGCGCTGAAGCGCGAGGGTTGGCGCGTGTTCGCTACCGCCCGCAAGGCCGAAGACATAGCCGCACTCGAAGTCGACGGCATCGAAGCCTTCTATCTCGATTATCGGGAGCCGGATTCGATCGCCGCTCTGGTCGAAACAATAAGTGCACGCACCGGCGGCCGTCTGGATGCGCTCTACAACAATGGCGCTCACGCCCAGCCGGGAGCGGTCGAGGATTTGCCGGTAGCAGCGCTCAGAGAACAATTCGAGGCCAATTTTTTCGGCTGGCATGACCTTACCCGCCGCATCGTTCCGCTGATGCGTGCTCAAGGCCACGGCCGCATCGTCCATTGTTCCTCGATCCTCGGCCTGACGCCGTTGCCATTCCGCGGCGCCTACGCTGCGTCCAAACACGCACTTGAAGGCTTGATGTTGTGCCTGCGCCAAGAACTGGAAGGCAGCGGCATCCACGTCTCATTGATCGAGCCGGGCCCGATCGCCTCGAAGATTGCCAGCAACGGCCTGTCCTGGTTTCTCAAGAACATCGACCACGAGAATTCGGCGCATCGCGCAGCCTACCAGGCGCAGCTACAAAGATTGCAAGCCGGTGGCGTCAAATCGCCCTATAAGCTCGGTCCGGAAGCCGTCTACAAAGTTCTCACCCATGCACTTCTGTCGCAACGCCCCCGGCCGCACTATGTGGTAACGGTGCCTGCCAAGATAGGAGTGGTGCTGAAGCGCCTGCTGCCTGCCTCGACACTTTACCGCATCCTCGCAAAGCGCGCTTGAACGAAACGGAAGTTGCAATGGCCACTGTCTTCAACATCCTCGCCATCATCGTCATGATCGCGGTCGTCGCGGTTCTGATCCGCGGGCTGATCAACATGATGCGTGGCGGCTCCGGCGTAACATCGAACAAGCTCATGCAGGCGCGTGTGTTGCTGCAGTTCGTGGCGCTTGTGCTGATCATGGTGGCCGTCTACCTCACCCGAAAGTAGCGGCGCGAGACCGGGAGGACGGCTTGGTCAAGCTCAACAAGATTTATACCCGAACCGGCGATGACGGCACCACCGGCCTTGGCACCGGTGCCAGGCGCCTGAAATCGGACCTTCGCGTCGACGCCTATGGCACGGTGGACGAGGCAAATGCCTGCATCGGCATGGCACGCCAGCACACGATGGTCGCGCATCCGGCGATCGATGCGATGCTCGGTCGCATCCAGAACGACCTGTTCGACCTAGGTGCCGACCTCGCCGTTCCGGACGACGGCAAGCCGCTGGACTATGAGCCGCTGCGTATCGTCGCCTCGCAAGTCGACCGGCTGGAGAAGGACATCGATCTGCTCAACAAGGATTTGCAGCCGCTGAAGTCCTTCGTGCTGAATGGCGGCTCACCGGCCGCGGCAGCACTTCACCTGGCTCGAACGGTGACGCGCCGCGCCGAACGCGTCATGATCGCCCTGGCTCAGGACCCGGCCGAGATCGTCGGCAGCGAAGCGATCAAATACGTCAATCGCCTCTCCGACTTCCTGTTCGTCGCCGCGCGCACGGTCAATGACAACGGAAAGACCGACGTGTTATGGGTGCCGGGCAAAAACCGCTGATTTGAACGTAGCGGATGTGACACCCAAGGGGCGGAAGCCAGCCGCATGTTCATTCCGCTTTACGATTCGAACCACCTGCGTCGCATTCGGCACGCCTATGTGACGATCGGGCTGATCGTTCTGAATGTCGCCGTCTATCTGACGACGCGATTGGCCGGCGACGATTTCGCGGCGGGCGCGGCACTCAGCTACGGCTTCATCCCGTCCATCGTCCATCACACTGCGGAACTGTCGCCGCAATTTGTCGTCATTCCGGCGAACCTCAGCTACGTGACCTATTCCTTTCTGCATGCGGACATTTTTCATCTCGGCGGCAACATGCTGTTCCTGTGGGTGTTCGGCGACAATGTCGAGGATGCCCTCGGTCATGTCCGTTATCTGATCTTTTACATGGCTAGCGCCGTGGGAGGCGCATTTTTCCACGGCTGGGTGGCGCCAGGCTCCGAACAGCCGCTGATCGGCGCCTCCGGCGCGATCGCCGGGGTGGTCGCGGCCTATCTCATCCTCTATCCCCGCGTGAAAGTGTGGGTGCTGGCCTTCGCGCGCATTCCGCTGCGCATCCGCGCCTACATCGTGCTCCTCCTCTGGATCCTGCTGCAGTTCGTCATGTTCGCCATGGGCGGCCAGGATCAGATCTCCTGGGCCTGCCATATTGGCGGCATTGTCACCGGCGCGGTGCTGGTCGTGGTGCTGCGCAGCCGTGGTGTCCCCCTGCTGGACGACGAGGATGATGAAACCGCTACCCCGGTTTCAACTGAAACCGGACAGGTGCCGCCGCCACCTGCAACCGAGACCAAACCCGCGCCCCGCTGGGGCAGGCAATAGGTTTTGCATTCAACCGATTTGGGCATTCTGGCGATATTGACGTTCACGTCACTCACAACTACGGTCCCGCGCGCCTGGGGAAGCCGCGTAAGCCACCGTGCAGGCAACCGAGATTTGGCGGGCGAACTACAGAATTTGCGTCCGAAATGTCGGCATTCGACAACCCTGAGCGGGCCGGTACTGTTATAGCGCCCCGAATGCATCTTGAGAGGTGAGAGACAGATGAAAGTCCTGGTGCCCGTGAAGCGGGTCGTCGATGCGAATGTGAAGGTTCGCGTGAAAGCGGACGGCTCGGGCGTGGAACTCGCCAATGTGAAGATGGCGATGAACCCGTTTGACGAGATCGCCGTCGAAGAGGCGATCCGCCTGAAGGAAGCGGGCAAGGCCGAGGAGATCATCGTGGTCTCGATCGGGCCTGCGCAGGCACAGGAGACGCTGAGGACGGCGTTGGCCATGGGCGCCGATCGCGCGATCCTGGTGAAGTCCGACGAGATGGTGGAGCCACTGGGTGTCGCCAAGGTGCTGAAGGGCGTGGTCGAGGCCGAACAGCCGGGCCTGGTTATCCTTGGCAAGCAGGCGATCGACGACGATTCCAACCAGACCGGCCAGATGCTGGCAGCCCTTCTCGGCTGGGCGCAGGGCACCTTCGCCTCCAAGATCGAGCTGGCCGGCGACAAAGCCAAAATCACCCGTGAGGTCGACGGCGGCCTGCAGACGGTCGAATTGAAGATGCCGGCCATCGTGACTGCGGACTTGCGACTGAATCAGCCGCGCTATGCTTCGCTGCCCAACATCATGAAGGCCAAGAAGAAGCCGCTGGATGAAAAGACCGCTGCCGACTTCGGCGCCGATGTGACACCCAAGCTCAAGGTCATCAAGACCGAGGAGCCGGGCCGCCGCAAGGCGGGCGTCAAGGTCAAGACGGTCGCCGAGCTCGTCGACAAGCTCAAGAACGAAGCCGGCGTGCTCTAAGGCGAAGCGGAAAGGAACAAGACAGTGGCAATTCTCCTCATCGCCGAACACGATAACGCATCGCTCTCCGACCAGACGGCCAAGGCGCTGTCGGCGGCTCTCAAGATCGGCTCCGACGTCGACGTTCTGGTTGCCGGCAAGGGTGCCAAGGCCGCCGCGGACGCAGCTGCCAAGCTGAAGGGCGTGCGCAAGGTTCTCCTGGCCGAAGCCGAAGAACTGACCGAGCGCCTCGCGGAGCCTACGGCGGCCCTCGTCGTTTCGCTGGCCGGCAACTACGACACCATCGTCGCTGCAGCCACCTCGACCGGCAAGAACATCGCGCCGCGCGTTGCAGCCCTGCTCGACGTCGCCCAGGTTTCCGAGATCATCGAAGTGGTGTCGTCCGATACCTTCAAGCGTCCGATCTATGCCGGCAATGCCATTCAGACGGTACAGGCCGCCGGCGCCAAGAAGGTGATCACCGTGCGCACCGCGTCCTTCCAGGCCGCTGCCGAAGGCGGCTCAGCGTCGGTCGAGACCGTTGCAGCTGCAGCCAATCCCGGCCTGTCCTCCTTCGTCGAGAACAAGCTGTCGGAAAGCGACCGCCCGGAGCTGACTTCCGCCAAGATCATCATCTCGGGTGGTCGTGCGCTGGGTTCAGCCGAGAAGTTCCAGGAAGTCATCCTTCCCGTCGCAGACAAGCTCGGCGCCGCCGTCGGAGCCTCGCGCGCCGCAGTGGACGCTGGCTACGCCCCCAACGACTGGCAGGTTGGCCAGACCGGCAAGGTGGTGGCCCCCGATCTCTACATCGCTTGCGGCATCTCCGGCGCCATCCAGCACCTTGCCGGCATGAAGGATAGCAAGGTCATCGTCGCCATCAACAAGGACGAGGAAGCTCCGATCTTCCAAGTTGCCGACTACGGTATCGTCGGCGATCTCTTCCAGGTGTTGCCGGAACTCGAAAAGGCGCTTTGACGCCCCTTCTCGTTCGGTATTAATTATAATGGCCGGGGTAGACGAAACCTACCCCGGCCATTTAGTTTGCGTTGCACAAAATCAAGAACAAGCCTCTGGCGGGATCAAGGAATGACCGGCAAGATCGAGACGATCGGCATCATCGGCGCGGGCCAGATGGGGGGCGGCATTGCCCACGTCTCCGCGTTGGCAGGCTACAACGTCCTGCTCTACGACGTCTCTGTCGACCGCATCGAAAAGGGCATCGCCACGATCAGCGGCAACATGGCACGCCAGGTCGCTTCCGGGAAACTGGACGAAAAGGAACGCAAGGGCGCAGTCTCGCGGATCGGTTCCGCCGCCAACATGGCCGATCTCGCCGCCGCCGACCTCGTCATTGAGGCAGCGACCGAGGACGAGACGGTCAAGCGCAAGATCTACGCGCAGCTCTGCCCGCAGCTCAACCCGACTGCAGTGCTCGCCACCAACACGTCCTCGATTTCAATCACGCGTCTGGCAGCCCAGACCGATCGCCCGGAGCGTTTCATCGGCATTCATTTCATGAATCCGGTGCCGGTGATGAAACTGGTCGAACTGGTGCGCGGCATCGCCACCGGGGACCAGACATTCGAGTTGGCCAAGGCCTATGTAAAGCAGCTCGACAAGACGATTACCGTCTCCGAGGATTTCCCGGCCTTCATCGTCAACCGCATCTTGCTGCCGATGATCAACGAGGCGATCTACACGCTCTATGAGGGTGTCGGTACCGTGGAAGCCATCGACACGGCGATGAAGCTCGGCGCCAATCATCCAATGGGGCCGCTGCAGCTTGCAGATTTCATCGGTCTCGATACCTGCCTGTCGATCATGCAGGTGCTGCATGACGGCCTGTCGGACTCCAAATATCGCCCCTGCCCGTTGCTGGTGAAATATGTCGAGGCTGGTTGGCTCGGCCGCAAGGCCGGGCGCGGCTTCTATGATTATCGCGGCGAACATCCGGTTCCGACGCGCTGACTTAAGTCAGCCATTACCCACTATTTCAGGTTCCGGTCGCCACGCGTGTCATCGGCGTGGCGACACCGTTCCCCGACAAGCCGGGCAGTGCCACGAAAGCGCAGTTGCGGCCTGCGGCCTTGGCCGCATAACAGGCCGCATCGGCCTTCGCGATGATCTCGTTGGCCTCGCCGCATTCGGCGCATATCTGGGTCAGTCCGATGCTCGAACTGACACGATGCATCTGACCATCCCAGATGAACTCCAGAGCGCTGACGGCTTCGAGGATTGCTATAGCGGCGGCCTCGCCAGCCCCGTGCGAAGCCGACATCAGCACCACTGCGAATTCGTCGCCCCCCAGCCTCGCGACAATATCGGTGGGCGCCAATGCCCCCTTGATCGCGGAGGCCACCTTGCGCAACAGCGCATCCCCCGCCGCGTGCCCGCTGGTGTCGTTGACCGGCTTGAAATGGTCGAGATCGATGAACATCAGTTGGTAGCGCGAGGCATCCCTCCTCGACTTGGCGACAAGGTCCTCGACCGTCCGGATGAAACTCGGGCGGTTGGCGAGCCCGGTCAGCGCATCGTGTGTCGCCGCATGGGCAAGTTGGCGCTGCAGCGTTCGCGCATCCGTGAAATCCTGGAAGACGATGACCGAGCCGCCAAACTCGTTGTTCTCGTTCAGGATCGGCGACACGACCTGGCGGATACTGAAACGCGTGCCATCGCTGCGAACGAGAACGGCCCGGCTGTTCTGCTCGGCCCGTTCCAGCCTGTTGTCGGCCAGATGCGGCTCGTCCAGCCGGCGCCCGCTCTCCTCGTCCACCGCGCGGTAGACGAAACCGAGTGGTTTGCCGAGCGCCGCAATGCTGGTTGCCCCGGTCAGCTTCTCCGCGACCGGGTTCATGAATGTGATCCTGTTCTCGGCATCGGTACCAATCACCGCGTCGCCGATGGACTGCAGCATCACACGCAGCCGCTCCTTCTCGTCGGCGAGAAGCGTCGCCGAGACCAACAGCCGTTCTTCAGCTTCCTTGCGTTCGGTGATGTCTGTCATCGAGCCGATTGCGCGTGCCACGCGTCCGTCGGGTTCGCGTGCGACCGCCTTGCCGCGATCGAGCATCCATATCCAGCGGCCGCTTTTGTGGCGCATGCGGAACTCGACTTCGTAGACAGGCACCTTACCCTGCATGTGGTCCAGATCCGCCGCGATGACACGGTCGAGATCGTCGGGATGAACATGCTTCAGCCACAGCTCCGGATCGTTGCCGAGCTCGCTCTCCTCGTAACCCAGAAGGTTCTTCCAGATCGTGGAATATTGCACCTTGTTGTTGCGTATGTCGGCGTCCCAGACGCCTTGCCCCGCGCTGACCAGCGCAAAATTCCAGCGCGTCTCCAACTCCGCCAGCCGCGCATGATCCTCGCGCATCTGCTCGATGGACAATCCCACGAGGAAAGGCGTGGAGACGATGATCGCAACCGAAACCTGGAACCCGTCGCTCAAGACCTCGATGCCGCTATGCAGGCCCGGCATCAGACCCGTCATGGCGATCGCGACGCAGGCCACACCCGTCAGGAAACACACGAGAGCGAGCTCAAGCGAAGCCAACCGTGGTGCAAACACCATCAGCGGCAGCATCGTCAGCGCGAAGGGAAAGCGGCTATAGGTCAACGCAAGGTAGGCCAAGCCAACACAACTCGCGGCAACGAGCATCAAACGCAGCAGCGCCCGTGGCTCGGCCAGCAAGACGAGTGCCGGCTTTGAACCATAAAGCAGCAGCGGCAGGACTAGTGCATAACCCAGAGCATTGCTCGACAGAAACGTCCAGGCCGTCTTGAAGATTGGCCAGCCATGCGCCGCATAGGTAAACGAGGCAAAGATCAGCCCCGTCACGCTATCTGCGACCACGCCGGTCAGAAACAGGATGAGCGCGAAAGTTCGGACCGATGGGCTGGCCTTCACTGGCAGGCCGCCGGCAAATTTGTCGACGAGCAGCAACGCGAGTGCCGTTTGGCCTAGATTGAAGACCACGTACAGCAGTCCCGATGTGAGACTGGAGCCAAACTGCAAATTGGAGACGAGGGTCGCAACTGCAAGCGCGGCATAGTCCAAGATGCCGGTCCGCCGCTCGCGTCGAACCAGCATGACGAACGCAACCGCCGATGCCAACCAAACTGCCGCAACACCGTCGCCGACCCGCGACAGCAGGATCGAGGCGGCCGATGCTAACCAGAAACCAAAGCCCAACGCGATGGCGGACAGATATTTGTCTAGGCCACGTCTTTCGCGGTGTTGAAACGTCACAGCGTTATACGTCCAACTCGAAGCATCCCTTCATCGACAATCTTGCAGTAACTCATTTAAGGAATGATTGTACAGAGGGCGCGTCCACCATCCAGGGTTGGAAGTTCCGGGACATGATTAACAAGCAGTATCAATCAGATACGGCTAAATTAGCCAATCACCAACGTAGGTAGAATCGGCCGATCAAAGCGCCCAACCCCGACAGCGCGGCAATAGCCAAAGTATACCAGGTTGCGACAAAAAGCGGAGAGTCGTCGGTGCAATGCGCCGCGTAGAAAGTGGCCGCAAGACTGCCGGCAAGGATCCCCGCGACAGCGCCCGTCAGAACTGGCCGGGTCGGCGCCGCATGCTTCAGCGCAGCGATGAAAACGGCCAGTGGTCCCAAGCCAATCAGTGGAATGAAGGTAAGGCAAATTGCCCAGTTGGTGCCGATCAGCCGTCGGCCCCAATCGCCAGACGGCACCAGGAGCAATTCGACCGCGATCGCCGCAGCCATCAACAACGGCGCCGCCAGCAGCCATCGCGTGACCCGGCCGGTGGCGATCCCGGGCATGGAAAGTGCTCGCAATGCCAGGAAGGCCGACACAGCCAAGGTAGCCGTGAAAACAAACTTGAACAGGAAACGCATGGTTTGCGCGGCGAGCATGAAGTCCGGGCGCGGACCGATCGTGGCGAAGAACACCGCAGCCGCGACAGGTACGGCAACCATAAGCGCCACCCGCCAGACCGAATGGGACGGCATCGCCGTCATTTTGGAGTCGGCGTTGAGCGCCTTTATGAGTTCGTTCGTCTTCATGTCAGGTCCGCCCGAACCGCTTGGCAATGGCCGAGAGACCGCGATGCAGCGCCACGCGCACCGCAGTTTCGCTCATGCCAAGCTTCGCTGCGGTTTCTCCGATCGAATTGCCGTCGACCGAGATTGACGAAACGACGGAACGCTGCCCCGCCGACAGGCCGTCCAACGCGCGGCCGATGTCGCGCTCGCTGACCGTATCCTGTTCCGGCTCGGCCAGCATCTCGGCAAAATCCTCGATCGCCACCTCGATATGTCGGCCGCGACGGCGGAACGCATCGACCAGCTTGTAGCGAGCAATGGCATAAATCCACGGCAGGATGGGCGCGTCCTGGCGCCACGTATGCCGCTTGAGATGAATGGCCAGCAAGGTCTCTTGCACGACGTCCTCGGGATCAACTCCGCCCTGCACGATCTTGCGTCGGGCAAAGCCGCGAACGATGGCGGCCGCCCTCTGCAGGAATTCGGCATAGGCGTTCTCGTTTCCTGCGGTTGCCGCCCGCATCAGCCGGGCAAGCTCGGTTTCATCCTTACCGCCCACAGGCTCCGCCCCTATTATTCGCGCTGGTCGCTGGATTTGTTACGTTCAGGCAATTGCAGACCCAAGCAAAAAATCGTCAGACACGAAATACTGCACTGCACGATTTCAGCTTGCCAACACGTCATGCCATTCCGCATGCCGCCGAAACTGAGCGGCAGCGAAGGGGCAAAGCGGAATGATCTTCTTGCCTGATGCCCTGGCGTCCTCGACGGCACGGGTGACGAGCCTTAGGCCAGCGCCCTGCCCACGAAATGCATCCGGCACCTCGGTGTGGTCTATAATGAATTTATGCTCGCCGATCCGGGTGAAAGTCATCTCGGCTTCCGCCCCGTTTGGGCCGCGCAGGAAATAGCGCCCCTTTGAACCGCGGTCCTCCAGCTCGATTTCGGGCAATTGTTCGGCCATCACTTAAGCTCCTTTCACCGGTTCAAGGGACAGGAACCGTTTCGCCGCTTCGATTTCATTCGGCCGCACCTCGTGACCGCCTTCATGCCACTCCACTGTGGCATCGGCACCGGCCGCGCGCAAATAGGCATCGAGCCGATTGGTGAGATTCGGCGGGCAAATCGGATCGCGCCGACCAGCCGTGATGAGGATCCGGCACTCCATCAGATCGCCCGAAACCTTCGGCTCGAACGGGATCAGCGGATGCATGAGCACAACGCCGTTGAACAGCTTGGGTTGTGTGAAGACCACGGACGCCAGGATATTGGCGCCGTTGGAATAGCCCAGCCCCAAAACTGCAGATGGTTTTGCCGCGTCGACTTGCTCTAGGATGAAACCGGCCATCTTGGCCGTTGCTCGCGCCAGATCATCCATATCGTAGACGCCTTCGCCGGTGCGTCGGAAGAAACGCGCGGCCCCAAGCTCCGAGACATCGCCGCGCGGCGAAACGATCGTCGCGGTCGGCAACAGCTCTCGACCGAGCGACAGAAGTTGCTGCTCGTCTCCGCCGGTCCCGTGGAAGACGAACAGCATGGGAGTGCCGGCAGAGCCCGGCAATGTCCGGTGAATATAGGGATCGTTCGACATCCCGACCTCCTGATGTGATCAATGAAAGGCCCGTCGCCCTTTCGGAGCGACGGGAAGGTTCATGGTGGCTTCAGTTGTCCAGCGGCTGCAAATGCTTTTCCAGATAGGAACGCAGATGCTGGTGCTGCGTCGGCAGTTTCAGCGCTTCGCCAAGATGGGCCGTATCCTCATCCCGGTCGAAGCCCGGCTCGTTGGTCGCCACCTCGAACAACACGCCGCCCGGCGTGCGGAAGTAGATCGCCCAGAAATAGTCGCGATCGATCACCGGCGTCACCTGATAACCGGTGTCCATCAGCGCCTTGCGCACTTCCAGCTGTTTGGCACGGTTCTCGACCGCGAAGGCGACGTGGTGCACGGAACCCGCGCCCAGACCCGCAAAGGAAGCACTGGGCAAGGACTCGATGTCGACGACATCCGCACCATTGCCATTCTTTACCGCCATCCGGCTGATATTGCCGGAGCGGTCCACTTCCTGGTAGCCCATGAACTTCAGGAGTTCTTCAGTCGCACCGCCGTCCTTCAGACGCAGCGACACCGAATGGAAACCGCGGATAGCCTCGTCGGCAGGGACGCCGCCCTTCAGCCAAGGTGCACGGTTGTCGGCCTTGTCCTCGACCAGCGCAAACCCATCGCCGTCGGGACCGGAGAATTTGAGCCGTTTCTCGCCAAATTTTTCCTCGTGTCCTTCCACGGTCACGCCCTGTTCCGAAAAGTGCTTTTCCCAGAAGGGAAGCGTGCCCTCCGGCACCGAGAAAGCCGTGGTGCCGACTTCGCCAACGCCGTGCCTGCCGGAACCGATGTTCGGGAACGGGAAATAGGTCATTACGGAACCCGGCGTACCGAATTCGTCGGCGTAGTAGAGATGATAAACATCGGGCGCGTCGAAGTTTACGGTCTGTTTGACCCTGCGCAGGCCAAGCTTGTGGGTGAAGAAATCGTTGTTCTGGCGCGCATCCGCCGCCATTGAGGTGACGTGATGCAGGCCCTTGATCTGGGTGAGCATGGTCTTGCCTTTCTCTCCGCTGCGGCCCCAGCCGCTGTCCTCGCCAATATGAGCATATGACCCATGGCGGCAAAGACAGTGGAGACAGGATAGACTGTGCTCTAAATGAGAACGATGAGAATGCCTCTGTTCACCAAGAGCGCACGACGTTATCCGCGACGGTCCGCGTCACTCGATGGCTCCTGGTCACCATTTTTTTCGGCATCGCCCGGAAAATTCTCCCGATAGAGCGCATAGGCAAAAAGAGCGGCGAGCGGCCCAAGCAAGGCACCCGTGCCTTCCCGGCTTCGGAGCAGCCCTGGGAGAGCAGCGATGCCGGCGGCAATGCCTAGCGCCGCGAGATCCGTCCGGCGCTTCTCCGCCCGTCGACGAGAACGGCTCTTGACGATCAGTCGGTATGAGATGACGGTCAGACCCGCAACGGCAAGAAAACCGCCACCGAAGCCCAAAGACGCCTCGATGGCTCCGAACCGTTCGGCGGCCCAAAGATAGGCGGCGGCCAGAAGAAAGCAGAAACCGAACAGCGCCGCGACAAGCGCCACCCCATAGGCGATCGCTGCGCCCCGGACCTGCTTGGCTATGGCGCTGGCCTCACCGGTAACGAGGCCAGCCAGAAGCGAGGTGAGAGATCCCACGCGGCACGACCCTACCGCTCAGCGCCGCGACAGCAGCGCGAACAGGAAGCCAATGCCGGCCGCGACAGCGAGCGCCGTCATGGGCTTCTCGCGAACACTGGCAATCACCTGCGCTTCGATATCGCGCGCGTTGCCGCTCAAACTCTCCATCGCGGCTTCACCCTTCTGGCGCAACTGCTCGACACCTTCGGCGGCGGCGCGCTTCGCCGCGCCGATGTGCTGCTCGCCTACCTCTGCCAATTGCCTGGTCAGCTTTTCGATATCGGCTTGCAGTCGACGGATATCGGCTTCGAGTTCGGTCGTGGATTTGGGTGTCTCGGCAGTCTTGTTCACGGGCTTGGCCATACTGCACTCCTCATGGTCGCCACACCGCCTGGCCTTTACTCAACCCTTGGGCGAGAGATGGGTTCCATTGAAGGGATTTTCGCTGTTTTCGTCCAGCGGCAAATAGGCAACGCCTTCAAGCTGCCGAGGTCGATCCCGTAACCTGGGCGGAAATCGCATCCGGCCCGAAATCGTCTTCGCCGGAAATCTTCAGAATTTCCTGCAGCCGCACCCGGGCACGGCTGACCCGGCTCTTGATGGTTCCGACGGCGCAACCGCAGATTTCGGCCGCCTCTTCATAGGAAAAGCCAGACGCGCCGATCAGAATGATCGCTTCGCGCTGATCCTCCGGCAACTGCTCCAGCGCGGTGCGAAAATCCTTGAGGTCGAGTTGTCCGTGCTGGGCAGGATGAACGGCAAGCCGCGCGGTCATAATGCCGTCGCTGTCTTGCACTTCCCGGCCACGCTTGCGCATCTGCGAATAAAATTCGTTGCGCAGGATCGTGAATAGCCAGGCTTTCAGATTGGTGCCTAGTTGAAAACTGTCCTGCTTGTCCCAGGCCTTGACCAGCGTCTCCTGTACCAGATCGTCGGCCCGGTCGGCATTCTGGGTCAGCGATACGGCAAAGGCGCGCAGGCTCGGAATGGCGCCGAGCAGATCGGTCCGGAAACCCTCGGATGCGGACATTCGTCAGTCCTTCTTGCGCCCTGGTTCGACTTGATCCAACTGCGCGAGCAATTGGGCGAAGCGATCCGGCACTTCGTCCGAAACGAGTTCGTCGTAATATTGCTTGAGTTTGCGGCCGATTTCCGAATTGGCGCCAAGCGGGTCGACAATGCCGACCTGGCGTTCAGGGACGCCAGTCTTTTTAGTGTCCTTCATTCGCCTTTTATCCAGTCCCCCGGGCTGTTTCCGGCCTAGTCCAGTCGACGACATCCTCCCTGTCGTCTAGCTGGCCCGTAACGTCTCCCCCATGACAATGGTTCCACCGCAGTGGAACTTTTTCATTGCAACGACGTTCGTTGGCCAAGTTATATGTTCTTCTAACCTGTACTTTATCGATACGCCATCCGAGGGAGCCATACGTCATGGGTTTATCAGCCGCCATCGCCCCGCACCTGCCTTACCTGCGCAGGTTCGCGCGGGCCGTCTCCGGCTCCCAGGAAAGCGGTGACGCCATGGTAGCGGCAATGCTGGAAGCCATCATCGCCGATACCTCCATCTTCCCCGAGGCTTCTTCGGATCGCATAGCGCTCTACAGGATTTTCGCGAAGCTGTTCACCTCTGTGGTTATCCGCGTCCCTCAAGGCGACGCGACCACCAGTTGGGAACAGCATGCCGCCGCCAATCTGGAGGCGCTTGCGCCGCTGCCACGCCAAGCCTTCTTGCTGATCGCCGTCGAAGGCTTCAGCGAGGCCGAGGGCGCTGAAATCCTCGGCGTCAGCGAGAGCCGGTTCGCCGATCTTCTGACCGAGGCCAGCAGCGAGATTTCCCGCCAGGTGGCCACCGACGTGCTGATCATCGAGGATGAACCCCTGATCGCCATGGATATCGAGGAGATGGTCGAAAGCCTCGGTCACCGGGTGGTCGGCATTGCCCGCACGCATTCCGAGGCTGTGGCGCTGTTTGCCAAAACGCACCCGAAAATGGTGCTTGCCGACATCCAGCTCGCCGACGGCAGTTCGGGTATCGACGCGGTCAACGAAATCCTGCGGACGACGTCCGTGCCGGTGATCTTCATCACCGCCTTCCCCGAACGGTTGCTGACCGGAGAGCGGCCTGAGCCCACTTTCCTCGTCACCAAGCCCTTCAACCCCGACATGGTCAAGGCTTTGATCAGCCAGGCGCTGTTCTTCGACCGTCAGGCCAGAGCTGCGGCTTGACGAAGGCGGCTCGGATCGTGTTTTTCGCGCAGGAGCGGAACAAACAATGGCGGCAGCACGTTCTGCCGTATCAATCGAAGGAGTCGGTTTATGCTATACTGGGCGCTGGTGTTCTTGGTCGTTGCGATCGTAGCCGGCGCACTTGGTTTCGGCGGCATAGCCGGGGCGTCGGCGGGTCTGGCCAAGATCTTGTTCTTCATCTTCCTGGCTTTCCTCGTCATTTCTCTGCTCGCCGGCATCTTCAAACGAGCATGACACCCCGCGGCACACAGCCTGCCGAATTTGGAAGTCGCCATAAAGCGGTTTTCGATGGAATGACCCGCTGGTCGGGCTGGCGTCTCGGTGTCGACGCTTCAGCGGAAAGACAGGGCGCCAGATGAGCCTGTCCGCCAAGGAAAAGCTGAAGACCACGGTTCCGGATCTGGCCGTTGTGTCGGATGTCGGTCAGGACGACCTGCCGCCTGGCTGCGATGCACAGATCCGGCGAGCCTTCGGTCTGGCGGTCCGGCATACCGGCATCTATGTGGCGTACCACGATCGAACCCTGAACAAGATCTGGACCCGAAACATCCTGGCGCCGCTGGCGCCGAAGAAGAAGGGCGGCGGCCTTCCACCCGCCCAGGCCGAGCGGATCGAAGCCGCGCAGCGGCACGTACTCGGAACCGGAGAATCGCAGCGCATCGAGGTCGGCCTTCCACATGAGGAGGGCGTCCGCTGGTTCGACATCTGGATCGACGCAGACCGGGACGAGAACGGCACCATCCAGGGCGTTGTCTCGACTTGGGTGGAAATCACCGAGCAGAAACGCCGCGAACAGACGTTGAAGACGTTGCTGCGTGAGGTCAGTCATCGCTCCAAGAACCTGCTCGCCATAATTCAAAGCATCGCCAGCCAGACCGGCCGCTACTCGGTCGATATCGGCGACTTCCTGACCCGCTTCCGCGGAAGGCTGCAGTCGCTTGCCTCTTCGCAGGATCTGGTGACGTCATCCAACTGGCGCGGTGCGCGGTTGCGCGAGTTGATCGAGGGCCAGATGGAGCGTTATGGCGCCGATCCGGCACGCGGCCTGAATTTCGATGGCGTCGATCCTTTCCTCAATCCCAACGCTGCTCTTCACATCGGCCTTGCCGTGCACGAATTGACGGTCAATTCGATGAGCTACGGTGCCCTGTCGCAAGCCTATGGCACTGTTGAAGTGAAAGCTGGCTTGGTGGAACCGGGCGAAGGCGCACCAGGGCTGTGGTTGCATTGGAGCGAACGGTACCCCGTCTGCAAGAAACCGCTCGATCAGAAGCGCTTCGGCTCGGTGGCGCTGGAACGCGTGGTGCCCAGCGCCCTCGATGGCATGGCCACCTTCGAAATTTCCGACGACCGTATCGAATATCAACTCGTCGTCCCGGCGGGCAATTTCGCCGCGGATTGAACGCGCACGATCGTGGTTAACGTCATATTCACCATGATTTTCGATACTTTGCCGGCGTCCTTGGGATCCGGGCAGACGCGCAACATGGGGGAATTGGTGCCGTGACCGCCGACATGCAGGGCTTGGAGCGCGCAGCTCGCCTTTCGCTGGGCAATTTCGAAGATCAGCCGAGTTCGGCGGAGAGGAAACCAATCCATCGGCACCGACTTGCGGTTGCGTTGGTTGCTTGCGGGGCGATCCTTCTGGTCCCGCTCGCCATACTGATTGCCAGTTGATATCCTGATGCCGTAGAGCGGATCAGTTCGCCAGCCGCCTCGAAAAAACCTGCCAAAAGGCGGGGCAATCGAGGGGGGCAGACAATATCCATATACCCATGCTAAACAACCGCTTGGAAGTGGATAACACGCGGCGACGCGAGGACTTCAAGCGAGAGGAGTAAATTGATGCGTAAGACTATTTTGGCTCTGGCGGGCGTGCTCGCGCTTAGCGCATGTACCACGACCGAGCAGGACGTGTCGGTGGGTACCGCCGCCGGCGCGCTGATCGGCGGCGCGGTGGGTGGCTGGAAGGGCGCGGCTATTGGCGCTGCTGTCGGCGCCGGCTCGGGTCTGCTGGTTCGCAACCTGCGCAATGGTTATTGCCAGTACCGCAATCCGGACACCGGGCGCATTTACACCCGCCGCTGCAACTGATCTGCACGGCACGAAATCGAAAGAGGCCGGCTTGCCGGCCTCTTTTGTTTTTGACACCTGTCCGCTCGCAACCTCAGTTCGAGTGCGGAATCCGGATTTTCACCTGTAACCCGTCTTCGCGAAACTCGCGCTCGATCGTGCCCCGCAACTCGCGGGTGATGTTCATGTCGATCAGCTTGGTGCCGAAGCCCGTCTTGGCCGGTGCCTCCAGATTGAGCTTGCCAGCCTCGATCCAGTTGAGCGCCAGCATTCTCTCGCGCCCTTGCCCGTCCACGGACCAATCGACCCTAAGCGCGCCGACCGAGCTGCCGGCCTCCCCATATTTCAGGGCATTGGTAGCAAGCTCGTGAAAGGTCAGGCCGAGCGCCTGGGTCGTCGTCTCATCGAGCAACACTTGCGGGCCTGAAAGCAGCCCGTCCGGCAGATCCTTGCCGAAAACCTGACCGAGCTCGATGCGCAGCAGATCGCCCAGATCGGCCTGCTGGCGGCGCGAGCGCGTCAACATATCCTGCGAGGCAGCCATCGATTGCAGCCTGGCGGAAAACGAACTCGAAAACTCCTTCAGATCGGCGGAATGCGCCGCCGTCTGACGGGCGATAGCCAGCACCCGGGCGATGGAGTTCTTGATCCGGTGCCGCATCTCCTGCAGCATCAGATCCTTCTCCATCAGGCTCTTCTCGGTGGTCTCATGCAGCCGTGTGGCCGCGTCGAAGGCACGTTCCTGGTAGCGGGCGATCATTGCGATGGTGCCCGCAAGCAGCAAGCCGAACAGCCCGAGCACCACTGGCACGAAAGGCGAGGATGGCTCGGTGAAGGCGGCAGTCGGCCGCAGCACGACGGCCCATGGCCGGCCGGCCACCTCGATCATGCGCATCGTCTTGAGACCGTAACCGTGTACGGGCGAAATTTCCGAGCGGTACAGCAGATTGCCCAGATCGATGGACTGGTCGTAGACCTCGAGATTGACCGGCAGCTGCGGCGCTTTGCCGAGCGCCACCTCAAACAGATCGCGCGCACGGAAGGCCGCGTAGAGAAACCCCTTCGTTTTCGCGACCGCATCTTGGCCGGCAGGCACGCCGCCCACTCCCAAGCGCGCAAAGATCACGAAACCCGGAACGGCCGACTTCGCCTCGCCCTTCGCATCGGGGAGCGGGTCCAGCATGCGCCGGCCACTTGCATGAAGGGCACCATCCGCCATCGCCTGTTCCATCGCGGCGCGCGACACCGAGTCAATGGCCACGTCGTAGCCGAGATAGCGCTGGCTTTCCCCATCGTGGGGCTCAATCAACGTGATCGGCGCGTGCCATTCCAGCCCGTCGGCCAACGGGAAGGCCGGGTCGATACCGTAATTGCTTCGGATTTCGTCCCTGGCGGCAGCTTCGCCGCCTGGTCTAATCAACTTGAGGTAGCCAAGGCTGAGCAGGCCCGCGAAATTTCCGTCGACATCGAGTGTCTGATAGAATTTGTCGAATTCCGCGCGCGAGACGCCACCGGTGCGAGCACTGAAAAACGCCTCGGTCGCCCGCAACAACGATGTGTGCAGGTCAAGCCGGCTTTCGATGCGTCCGACCGCATCGTCCGCCGCTGCCTCGAATTTTATCCGTGCCGCCTCGCGTGCCGCAAAATAGGCAAAGCCAGCCAGAACAAGGCTGGCCAGGGCGACGGCAACGAATGCTATCGTCGGGAAAAATTTTCTCAATTCCGCAGCTAGCCCGCAAAAGCCCCCGCGAATCTTTTAGCCCACGAAGGCCTCGTCCGAAAGCGGTATGCTTTCTTAGCCTGGTATCGATCACGTGATTGGTAAACGCGGCTGAGCGCGTCAGGCAGCTTCCCTGATTGCACCTGGGCCTGGAATGGCACCGGGCGGACATTTGCCAAGGATGATCATGCCGAGCACCTCGTCCTTGGTGACATCCTTTGTCCGTGCCGTCCCCACAACCTGGCCATTCTTCATCACGCAGACACGATCGGCGAGCTCGAACACGTCCTGGATGTCATGGCTGATCAAAAAGATGCCAAGCCCGTCGGCCTTCAACTGCTTCACCAGTTCGCCGACTTGCGCCGTCTCCTGCGGACCGAGCGCCGCGGTCGGTTCGTCCATGATCAGGATGCGCGCGTTGAACAGGATGGCGCGCGCGATTGCCACCGACTGGCGCTGGCCTCCCGACAGCTTGACGACCGGTTCCTTGAAGCGCTGGAAGCGCGGATTGAGGCGCCCCATCACCTTGCGCGCTTCCGCCTCCATGGCGACGTCGTCAAGCGTGCCGTATTTGGTCATCACCTCGCGGCCCAGGAACAGGTTGGCTGCTGCATCCACATTGTCGGCCAAAGCCAGCGTCTGGTAGATCGTCTCGATCCCATATTTCTTGGCATCGCGTGGATTGGAGATCGTCGCCTCCTCCCCATTGATGAAAATCTGGCCCGCGTCGCGCTTGTAGGCGCCGGACAGGATTTTGATGAAGGTCGACTTGCCGGCGCCATTGTGGCCGAGAAGCGCCACCACCTCGCCCGGATAGAGGTCGCAGGAAGCGCCATCCACGGCGCGGATGCCACCGAAGGCGATCGAGATGTCCTTCATCTCGACGAGAGGGGTGCTGGTCTGTTCCATGATCCTGCCTCCTTCCTAGACGCGCTTGCGATACATGGTGTCGAGCCAAACGGCGACGACCAGCACGAGGCCGACCACGATATTCTGAAGCGGCGTATCCAAACCCAAAAGCACCATGCCGGACTGCAACGACTGCATCAGCAACGCACCCAGCATCGCGCCGACCACGGTGCCCGAGCCGCCAGCCAGCGAGGTGCCACCGATCACGGCGGCCGCGATAACCAGCAGTTCGTCCAGCGTGCCAAGCGAATTGGTCGCCGCATTAAGCCTGGCCGACGAGATCGCCGCGGCGATTGCCGCCAGCACACCCATGATCATGAATACCTTCATCGTAACCCAGCGGGTGTTGATGCCGGCAAGATTGGCTGCCTCCGGATTGCCGCCGATGGCAAAGACGTAGCGACCAAACCGGGTACGGTTGGTGACGAAGGTCATGATGAGCCCGACAGCCACCGCCATCAGCACGGGAATGGCGATGCCATGCGCGATGAACAGGCCGCCTTCGGGTATCGGAATGTTATTGGCCGCAGCGTATTTGCTGACAACGCCGGCAGGCCAGGGGTAAGAATTGGCGACCTTGACCGCGCCAAGAATGGCAACGCAGGTCATCACGCCCAGGAAAATCTCGGCCCAGACAGGCCGCAAAGGAAACTTGAAGCGCTGGCGTTGCACACGGCCGTTGAGAAGCATGGCGATCACGCCCGCACAGGCCACAAGGCCGAGTATCCAGCTCCACGTCGCGCCGATCGAACCGGCCGGGCCACCGCCCATCAATTGAAAGGTCGCGTCGAGCGGCGCAACGGTGCGACCGCTGGTGATCCACCAGGCAGCACCCCGCCAAATCAACAGCCCGCCCAAGGTGACGATGAAAGCAGGCACTTCCAGATAGGCTATGATGAAGCCTTGCAGGGCACCGATAACGAGGCCAAGGACGACGCCTATGGCCAGCGCAACGACCCACAGCCACGGATTGCCAAGCTGCATGCCCATGACCCTGATCAGGAATTCGGCCTGGGCAACGCCCATGATCATGCCGACCACGCCTTCGACAGAGCCCACCGACAGATCGATGTTGCGCATGACGATAACCAACACCATGCCGGTCGCCATGATGGCGACCGACGACGTCTGTACCGAGAGGTTCCACAGATTACGCGGCGTGAGGAACAGACCGCCCGACAGAAGGTGTAGCCCGACCCAGATGACAAGCAGCGCCGCCACCATGCCAAGCATGCGAGTGTCGAGTTCGGTTGCCTTGAGAAAACGCCCAACGGCCGTCAATTCGGCTGCACGGGCGCGATCGACCGGCGCATTCGAGGTCGTATCGGTCATGATATCCTCCCATCCATGCGCCGAGCGGCGGCGATGGAGCGTCAAGTCGCGAAACCGGTCTTCTCGGCTTTGAAACGGAGTTTTTGAGAAAACCGCGGCTCGAGAGCCGCGGTTTCAACCCAAGCGAAGCTCAGCTTCAGTTACAGGCCTTCACCGAGCCTGCCTTGGCGCCCTGGCAGACAACGTCCTTGGAAACCCAGCCGGCGTCAATGACGACGTTGAGATTGTCCTTGGTGATGGCCACCGGCGTCAGGAACAGCGACTTGACGGTATTGCCCGCCGGGGTCGTGAAGTCCTTGGCTCCGGCGATGTCGCCCATCTTCTTGCCGTCGGCGAGTTGCGAGGCGATCTCGGCGGCGTTCTTGCCGAGTTCGCGAGCGTCCTTCCACACGGAAACGGTCTGCGTGCCAAGCGCGATGCGGTTCAAGGCGGCGTGGTCGCCATCCTGGCCGGAAACCGGCACCGAGCCGGCGAGGCCCTGAGCGGCAAGCGCGGCAACGGCACCGCCGGCAGTGCCGTCATTGGCGGCCACGACGGCATCGACCTTGTTGTCGTTGGCGGTCAGAAACTGCTCCATGTTCTTCTGCGCATTGGCGGGCAGCCAACCGTCCGTATAGGCTTCGCCAACGTTCTTGATCTTGCCGGCATCGATCGCAGCCTTCAGCACTTCCATCGAACCCGCGAACAGGAAGTCGGCGTTCGGGTCGGCACTGGAGCCCTTGATGAAGACGTAATGGCCTTCCGGCTTGACGGCGAACACCGCCTTGGCCTGCAAGCGCCCAACTTCCTTGTTGTCGAAGGTCAGGTAGAAGGCGTCCTTATTTTCGATCAATCGGTCGTATCCAACGACGGGAATTCCCTCGTCGACCGCCTTCTGCACCGCCGGGCCAATAGCGGATGCGTCCTGCGCCAGGATGATAAGGGCGTTGGCACCCTGGCCGATCAGGCTTTCCACGTCGGTGAGCTGCTTGCCAGGGTTCGATTGCGCATCGGCAGAGATATATTTGTCGCCGGCTGCCTCGATCGCCTTCTTCATTGCCGCTTCGTCGGTCTTCCAGCGCTCTTCCTGGAAATTGGACCAGGACACGCCGATAACCTTGCCCTTCGCCTCGGCGACGGCCGTAAGCGCGAACGTCATGGCGACACCCGCCAGAATGGCGGTTGTGAACTTTTTCATGGTTTCCTCCCTGCGCCCAATGGCGCGCTGGTATGCGTTGCCCTTGGAGAAGCTTTTTTTCGAGCTTCGAAAAAATAATTGCAGCGGCAGGCTCTTCTGTCAACCGGTTTCAACAATCCAGTTTTATTTATTTCGTGCCTCGAAATAATAGTGACGCGGGAACGGGCTTCTGCCACTATCTGTGGAGGAGGTTGGTGGCAGGACACCAAAATCGAAACGGATTTTGCATTCGCCTGCGCTGCGACCTATGGACAGAATGCACGCTTCCCGATGCCTTGCGGGACTTGTGCGCAAACAGCCTCGAATTCACGAAGGGCTGGCGGAGGAAGGAACGGCAAGGACATGACCGTCGGAATCCGGCACGATGACTTGCGCCGCAGGAACCGCGCGATGGTGATCTCCGCCGTGCGCCGCTCCAAACAGCCTTCACGCACCGAAATCACCACGATAACCGGTCTCAGCCACTCGACCATTTCCGCAATCTCTTCCGACTTGATCGCCGAGGGCGTCCTGATGGAAGGACGCAGTGAATCGACCGCCGCGAAACGTGGCCGCCCGCAGGTCGGGCTGGAACTTGCCGCGGACGCTGCGGCGGTGATCACGGTGATCCTATCGCTCAACCTCTTGACCGCGACGGTCACCGACTATGCCGGGCGCGTTTTGGCCCAGGATGCCCGCAGGCTGGACACCCTGACCCTGCCGCGGGAAGCCCTGATCGAGGAATGTGTCACGATCGTGCGGCAGCGCCTCGAAGACGAAACCACGATTGGGCGACGCGTGCTGCGTATTGCCTTCGCTGTCCAGGGCACTGCCGATTCCCATGCGCGTGCCATGCTTTGGACGCCAATAACGCCTCACGGCAATATTCCGTTCGCAGATATCCTCGAAGAGGCGTTCGGCATTCCTGTCATCGTCGAGAACGACTGCAACATGATGGCCGTTGCGTTGCGCTGGCGCGGTACCGACCGTTATCGTGACGACTTCATCGCCGTCCTGCTCTCGCACGGTATCGGCATGGGTATCGTGCTCAACGGCGAATTGTTCATCGGCACACATTCGTCCGGCGGCGAGTTCGGCCACATGATCCATCGCCCGAAAGGCGCGCTGTGCCGCTGCGGCCGGCACGGCTGCGTCGAGGCCTATGCCGGTAACTATGCGATCTGGCGAAGCGCCAATGGCATCGACGAAAACGCGGAACCGGCTGCCGACATCCCTGATAACGAGATGCAGGCGCTAGCTGATAAGGCACGCATGACAGCAGGCCCCGAACGCGACGCCTATCGATGCGCCGGTGAGGCGCTGGGCTACGGTCTGGGGTCCCTGTTTGCCGTCATCGACCCCGCCCCGGTGACGTTCGTCGGTATCGGCGCGACGGCCTTCGACCTGATCGAGCCGGCACTGCGGGAAGCGATTGCCCAGACCGCCGGCGGCCAGCATTCCGCTTCGATTTCCTTCGACACGGAGCCGAACGAGCAAATGCTGATCCGGGAAGGGTGCGCCATGCGCGCACTGACCTTCATCGACCAGGAAATCTTCGCACTGGGCGGTCCGATGGCAACCATGCCCCCGCCGCCACAAGGCGGCGAAGGCTAGGCTCAGTCCTCGCGGATAGCGTAACCGGATCCGCGGATGGTGCGGATGACATCCGGCATGCGACCGTTGTTGACCGCCTTGCGCAGCCGCCCGACATGCACATCCACCGTGCGTTCGTCGATGTAGATGGTCTCGCCCCACACATTGTCGAGCAACTGGCTGCGCGAGAAAACGCGACCGGGATGGCGCATCATGAATTCCAGCAGGCGGAATTCCGTCGGCCCGAGCCGGATTTCACTCTTCTTGCGGTAAACCCGGTGCGACTCGCGGTCGAGCACGATGTCGCCCACCTTGAGCACCGAGGATAGCACCTCAGGCTTGGCCCGGCGCAGCAACGCCTTCACCCGCGCCATGAACTCCGGCATCGAGAACGGCTTGACCAGATAATCGTCCGCTCCCGTGGAAAGCCCACGCACACGGTCGCTTTCCTCGCCTCGCGCCGTCAGCATGATGATCGGCAGACGTTCGGTTTCGGGGCGCATCCTGAGCCGACGACACAATTCGATACCGGATACGGCCGGAACCATCCAATCGAGCACCAGAAGATCTGGAACATTCTCTTGGAGCCGGATTTCCGCCTCGTCGCCTCTCGCCACCACCTCGACCTGGTAGCCCTCGGATTCCAGATTGTAGCGGAGGAGAACGCCCAACGGCTCCTCGTCCTCCACCACCATGACACGCGGCGCGATCATCTTGCCGTCGTCCTTTTGCTACGCGGCCGGGACGGCTGCGGCCGTCTCGTCGAACTTCGGCCGATTGGGCGGCAACTGCTCGCCCGTCAGCACGTAGTAGGCATTTTCGGCGATATTGGTGACGTGATCGCCGATGCGTTCCAGATTCTTGGCGCAGAACAGCAAATGCGTACACGGCGTGATGTTGCGCGGATCTTCCATCATGTAGGTCAGCAATTCGCGGAAGACGGAAGTGTATTTTACGTCGATCCGTTCATCGTCGGCCCTCAGCTGAGCAAGCCCCTGCGGATCAGCCGCCGCATATTTCTCGATCACCCCGTCGACCTGGACGAGTACGAGCTGCGCCATGGCATCGATGGAATGCGAAAATTCGCGCGGCGTCCCGCTCTGCCCGACCGCGCCAACCCGCTTGGCGATGTTCTTGGCAAGGTCGCCGATGCGTTCGAAATCGCCCGCCATGCGGATGGCGCCGATGACGGCACGAAGGTCCTGCGCCATCGGCTGCCGCTTGGCGATCAGCGTGATCGCACGGTTGTCCAGTTCGCGTTGGCGCGCATCCATGATGGCATCGTCGGACACGACGCGCTGCGCCAATCCATTGTCCGATTTCAGCAACGCCTTGGTCGAGCTCTCGACCATCGATCCCGCAAGGTCGCCCATATCGCGGACAAGCTTGCTGATCTGTCCGAGTTCCTCATCGAACGACGCGACGGTATGTTCACCCATGATCCTGTCCTCGCTTGTCGTCTGCCGCGCTCGTCGGCTCAGCCGAAACGGCCGGTGATGTAATCCTGCGTGCGCTTGTCGTCAGGGTTGGTGAACATCTTGTCGGTAGCCCCCTCCTCGACCAGATAGCCGAGATGGAACATGGCGGTGCGTTGCGACACGCGTGCCGCCTGCTGCATCGAGTGCGTAACGATGACGATCGTGTAGTTCTGCCGCAGTTCGTCGATCAATTCCTCGACCTTGGCGGTTGCGATCGGATCGAGAGCCGAGCAGGGCTCATCCATCAGAATGACTTCCGGCGACACGGCAATTGCACGCGCGATGCACAGGCGCTGCTGCTGACCGCCGGAAAGGCCCGTACCCGGTTCGTGCAGGCGGTCCTTCACCTCATTCCAGATCGCCGCCTTTTGCAGACTGGACTCAACAATCCGATCCATGTCGGCCTTGCTCTTGGCAAGCCCATGGATGCGCGGACCATAGGCGACATTCTCGTAGATCGACTTCGGGAACGGATTGGGCTTCTGGAACACCATGCCGACGCGGGCGCGAAGTTCGACTACGTCGATCTTGGGATCGTAGATGTCTTCCTGGTCCAGCGTGATCTTGCCGCCAACCTTGGCGGAATCGATCGTGTCGTTCATGCGGTTGAGGCAGCGCAGGAAGGTCGACTTGCCGCAACCGGACGGGCCGATGAGCGCCGTCACCTGGTTCTGGCGGATGTCCAGATTGACGTCGAACAGCGCTTGCTTCTCGCCATAGTGCACGGTGACCTTGTCACCACGCATCTTGATCATCTCATTGGTCTGGGCGCTCATCTGGCTGCTCACTGCCTGTTCGAGGGTCTTTTCCGTCATGATATTCATATCAGGCTCCCTTTCTACCAGCGCCGTTCGAAGCGACGCCGGAGCACGATCGCGGTGATGTTCATGGCCATCAAGAAGACCAGAAGGATGATGATGGCGCCCGACATGCGTTCCACGAAGGCGCGCTCGGCCTCATTGGCCCACATATAGATCTGCACCGGCAGCGCCGTCGCCGGATCGAATGGCGTCGTCGGATAATCGGCCACGAAAGCCACCATGCCGATCAGCAGCAGCGGAGCCGTCTCACCCAGCGCGCGTGCCAGGCCGATGATGGTACCGGTGAGGATGCCCGGCGCAGCCAAAGGCAGGACGTGCTGGAAAACCATCTGCATCTTCGAGGCGCCAAGACCGAGAGCAGCCGAGCGGATTGAGGGCGGCACGGCAGCGAGAGCAGCGCGCGTGGCGATGATGATGGTAGGCAACGTCATTAGCGTCAGCACCAGGCCACCGACGAAGGCGGCAGAACGCGGCATGCCGAGGAAATTGACGAAGACAGCGAGGCCTAGAAGGCCGAAAACGATCGACGGCACCGCGGCCAGATTATTGATGTTCACCTCGATCAGATCGGTGAAACGGCCCTTCTTGGCGAATTCTTCGAGGTAGATCGAAGCGGCGACGCCAATGGGCAGCGCAAGCAGCAACACGATCACCATCATGTAGAACGAACCGATGATCGCGACACCGAGACCCGACGTTTCCGGACGGCTGGAGGCGCCGAAGGTAAACAGACCGGTGTTGAAATGCTCGGCCATTGCGCCTTCGGCCTTGAGCTTGTTCATCCATTCGACCTGCTGGTCGGAAACCTTGCGGCGATCTTCCGGAACGCTCAAATCGATCTGGCCTTTGAAAGCCGAGTCGAGGTTGGCGGCGGCAAGGATCTCGACGTTGCGCGTCGTGCCGATCACCGCCGGATCGGAAACGGCGACGTTTCGCAGCTGAACGCGAGCGCCTTCCGACAGAAAGCCTTTCAGCTTCGCCGCCATCGGCTTGTTCTTCGGATCAATGCCGAGCTTCTCCATCAGGGCGCGTTGCGCCAAGACCGGATAATTGGCCGTGACCAGCACGTCTGGATCCGATGCCCGTTTGTTGTCGGGGTCGATGACCTTCTCGTCGAAGGTAATCGGCAGGGTGATCGTCGTTTGCCAGAACGAGGTGTAGCCCTTGCCCACGATCGAAACCAGCATGACCGCCAGGAAGGCCAGGCCGACGAGGATCGCCAACACACCGTAGAGGCGGAAGCGGCGCTCAGCGGCATAACGTTTCTTGAGGCCGATGTCGCGACGTGCCTGGGGAACCGAGGCGGCGACCGTATCCAAGGTGACGTCGGTCATTCGTACTGCTCCCGGTATTTGCGGACGATGTAAAGGGCGACGATGTTCATCACCAGCGTCAGCGCGAACAGCGTGATGCCGAGCGCGAAGGCAACCAGCGTCTGCGGTGAATTGAATTCGAGGTCACCGGTCAACTGGTTGACGATCTTGACCGTGATGGTGGTCATCGCCTCGAACGGATTGAGCGTCAGATTGGCGGCCACACCGGCGGCAAGCACGACGATCATGGTTTCGCCGATGGCGCGCGAGGCGGTGAGCAGGATTGCGCCGACGATGCCCGGCAGCGCCGCCGGCAGGATGACCCGCTTGATCGTTTCCGAGCGCGTCGCGCCAAGACCCAGCGAGCCGTCGCGCATGGCACGCGGCACCGCCGTGATGATGTCGTCGGAGAGCGAAGACACAACCGGGATCAGCATGACACCCATGACGAGGCCGGCGGTCAGGATCGATTGCGCCTGGATAAAGGACGTACCGCCGGCGAGAGCGGCGCTCAAATCACGCAGGAATGGTCCGAGCGTGACGAGCGCGAAGATGCCGTAGACGATGGTCGGGATGCCGGCCAGCAACTCGAGCGACGGCTTGACCGCGGCGCGCACACGCGGCGAAGCGTATTCGGCCATGTAGACAGCCGACATAAGACCGATCGGCACCGCCACCAGCAACGCGACGAAAGCAATATAGAGCGTACCAGCCAACAGCGGGATCAGGCCAAATTGCCCCTCGGAGCCAACAGCACCGGCGGCGGCGAAGCGTGGATCCCACACCGTGCCAAAGAAGAAATTCGAAAGCGGAACCCGATGGAAGAAATTCAGCGTCTGGAACAGCATCGACAGCACGATGCCGATCGTGGTCAGGATGGCGATGGTGGACGCGCCGAGCAGACCCCAAAGCATCAGCCGCTCGACATTGTTGCGGGCTCGAGCCCGCGGCATGACCTGCGAGATCCCATAGGCGGCACCCGCGAGCGACAGCGCAACGGTGGCAACGGCGCCAACCAGTCCCAGCGTATCCTGGACCTTGTTGGCCGCGGCCGCGATCGAGATCATGTAGTCTTGCGTATCGGTGGCCAGGGCAACGCCCTTAGCGGCAAGCGAAGGTCGCAGTTCGGCGAAAGTCGCCGGCAGCGATGCGACCTGTTGCGGGTCCAGCTTGCGCAAGCCGTTGGCGAGGCTCTTGGTCAGGCTGACGGCCAGGGGTTCGCTGGCAACACCGGTCTGCGCCGGCATCTGCGCATGCAGATGGCTATTGAGATAGACGGACGAGCCTATAACCCAAAGCGCCAGAAACAGGGCGGCCGGCAACGTTGCGAGCAGGAATGCCCACCAGCCATGATAGTGGGCTCGCGAATGCGGCTTGACCTTGCCGTCATCCTGGGCTGCCGCTCTCTGCCTTGCGATGATGAAGGCGCCAATTCCGATCGCGACGACGATTGCCAAGACGAGCATGGATGACATGGAGCGGCCTCTGAAAGGTCACGGAAACAGCCGGACCGGGTCCGACTGCAATGACCGGGGCGCGAACTTAAGTCCACGCCCCGGCAGCAGGAAAATTACATCGTCTTTCCAGCGTCGAAGGCTTCGCGCTGGCCCTTGCGCTCGGCTTCCGGAGCCGAAACCAGACCATACTCTGCCAGCGGGCTGTCCGGGCCGATCATCTGGTCGGTCAGGAAGAAGTCGACATATTCCTTGAGGCCGGGAACGACGCCGAGATGCGCCTTCTTCACGTAGAAGAACAGCGGACGCGACACCGGATATTCACCCTTGGCGATGGTCTCGGTCGACGGCGTGATGCCGGAAACGGTGGCCACCTTCAGCTTGTCGGCGTTGTTCTCGTAGAAGGCCAGGCCGAATACGCCGACGCCGGTCTTGTTGGAGTCGATGCGGGCGAGCGTCTCGGTGTAGTCGCCGTCGATGTCGATAGCCTTGCCGTCCTTGCGGATGGCGATGCAGGTCTTGCCGATTTCCTTTTCATCGGTCACGCCAGCAGCCTTCAGAGCTGCCTTGTCGCAACCGGCGTCGAGCAGCTTGGTCTCGAAGACTTCGCGCGTGCCGTGCTTTTCACCCGGAATGTAGGCAGCAATATCCCACGCCGGCAGCTTCGCGTTGACCTGGTTCCACTTGGTGTTCGGATTGTCGACCAGCTTGCCGTCGACGACGATCTTGGCGGCCAAGGCCTTGTAGATGTCGGCCGGAACCAGCGCCCAATCCGGACCCTTGGCGTCGGTTGCGAAGACGATGCCGTCATAGCCGATCTTCACTTCCTGGATTTCCTTCACGCCGGCGTCCTGGCACGACTTGATTTCGTCCTTCTTGATCGGACGCGAGGCATTGGCGATGTCGATGGTGTTCTCGCCGACGCCCTTGCAGAATTCCTTGATGCCGGCGCCCGAACCGCCGGACTCGACCACAGGGGTCTTGAACTTGTTGAAGGTTTCGCCGAACTGCTCGGCAACGATCTTGGCATACGGCAGAACGGTCGACGAACCGGCGACCTGAACCTGGTCGCGCGCGGCGGCGAAGCCAGCCGAAGCGGCGAGCGCGAAGGCAGCGGCCGACGCGGTGAGAAGAGCTTTTTTCATTGGGCCTGCTCCTGTTAGGAAGGTGGTCTCTAGACGCCTTTCCTGCGGCGCCGAGTGAGGCCATAGCGCCCGTTTATTACAGTCGCATGACAGTTTCATGTCACCCTAGTAACGACTGGCAACCGACCACCAAAGCACACACGAACCGTCCCCAGCGGAAAGCAGGGTTCCGCCCGCGAAATCAGCGATTTGCTTGAATTTACCGGCAGCGACAGCCGGCAAATGAAATTTCATTGGAAACACCGGCGTCAAAGCGCCGGCTTCTTATCCGGCACTGCGGCGAGCCTCATATGCGCCACCGATCCACCGATCGAGCTTCTCCAGCAGCGCCTTGGGGCTGATCGGCTTCGGCAGATAGTCATCCATACCCGCTTCCAGGCACCGCTCCCTGTCGCCTTTCAGCGCATGCGCAGTGACACCGACGATAGGCACGTGCGTGCCGTTCCCGGCCTCGCGTTTGCGAATTTCGCCCGTTGCCTCCAGCCCGTTCATCTCCGGCATCGAGACATCCATCAGGATCATCCGCGGTCTCAACTCGCTGGCGGCTTCCAGAGCCTTGCGGCCGTTGCCGACGATCTCGAAGCTGTATCCCGTGTCAGCCAGGATCTGGGTAAAGACCAGTTGGTTCACCTCGTTGTCCTCGGCAACGAGGATGTCGAGGCCGCCTTCACTCTTGGTCGCCAAGGGACGAACAGGCGCGATCTGTGGCGCCGGTTCGAGGGCCACGGCAAGCGGCATGGTTGTCCGGGTTGTGAAGCGACCGGTCGCATCGACCTCACTGGGAGGCAGGGCAGCGCTGCGATGGCGCTGAATGGTCGAAACCAGCGCCTCCAGGAGGATCGAAGACCGGGCCGGCTTAATGAGATGAGCCGCGATGGCGAGGTCGCGATAGCTGGCATTGCCGAGTGTCTGGTCGACCGAGGTCAACATGATGATCGGTGTACTGGCGAGACCTTCGGTGTTGCGGATGACACGCGCCACTTCGGCCCCCGTCATGCCCGGCATCTGATAGTCAAGCACCACGCAGTCGACGGGAACGCCATAGGCCGCGGCAGCGGCCAGAACCTTCATCCCTTCCATGCCACTCGCCGCCGCGCAGGCGTCAAACGACCAGGAAGCCATCTGCTCGCTCAGGATGGATCGGTTTACCGCATTGTCGTCGACGATCAGAATCCGGGCGCCCGTCACGTCGATGGGCATCACGCGCTGCCCCTCTGTCTGCTGGGCAACGGGCAACGTCACGGTGAACCAGAAGGTCGAGCCCTTGCCCTCGGCGCTATCCACGCCGATCTCGCCGCCCATCAGCTCGACAAGACGTGAGGTGATCGCGAGCCCTAGTCCCGTTCCCTCGTGACGTCGCGTCGACGACGTGTCGACCTGGCTGAACTTCTCGAAAATCTGGGACAGTTTTTCCGGCGGAATACCGATGCCTGTGTCGGTAACCGAGATGGTCAGCTTGGTGCCGGCGGGCATCCTGTTGCCGGCGACATCCACCAGCACATGGCCTTCGTCGGTGAACTTGACCGCATTGCCGAGCAGATTCGTGACGATCTGCCGGATACGGCCGACGTCGCCGACGAACATGCCATCGAGACCGGGCTGAACGCGCACGATCAGCTCAAGGTCCTTTTCCTTTGCCCGCGTCGAAACGAGGGTTGCGACGTCTTCGATCGCCTCGGCCAAATTGAACGGAGCAGGGTCGAGCACCAACTGCCCGGCGTCGATTTTCGAGAAGTCGAGAATATCGTTGATGATGGTCAGCAACGCATTGCCCGACTTCACGATGATGTCGGTGAAGGTCTTTTGCTTGGCATCCAGATCGGACTTGGCCAGAAGCTCCGCCATGCCGAGCACGCCGTTCATCGGCGTTCGGATTTCGTGGCTCATATTGGCCAGGAATTCCGATTTGGCGCGGTCGGCCAGCACGGCCCGCTGGCGGGCCTCCTTGAGTTCAGCCTCGCGTTCCTTCAATTCGGTTATGTCGGTGGTCGAGCCGATCAGATAGAGCGAGCCGTCGGAGGCGATCATCGCGCCCTTGCGCGCGAACTGGTGCCTGGTTACGCCATCCGCCGCCGTGATCGCTTCCTCGACCTCATGGGTTTCTCCGGTGCGCAGCACCGCCAGATCGCCATCGACGAACGCCTGACCCTCCTCCCCGAAAATCTCGATATCGGTCCGGCCAATCGCATCCTTGCGCGCAACGCCGGTCAACTCGCACCATCCCTTGTTAACGTAGAACAGTTTGAGATCCGAGCGCTTGGCGTAGATGGAGACCGGCACGTTGTCGATGAGAGACCTGAACACCTCGTTTTCGCTCATCGATTCCTGGAGCGCGCGTTCCCGATCCTTCAGTTCGGTGATGTCGACGCGCACCCCGATGAAGGTGCCGTCATCGGTACGCATGTCGAAAGCCTGATACCAGAGGCCATCGGGGTTCTGCCGTTCGAAGCTCGAGCTGCGCAGGCGGCAGCGTGCCATCATGGCATCCAACCAGCGATTGCGATCAACGTCATAGAGCTCGTCGATCTCGGGATCGCCGCTAAGGCGGAAACAGCCATTGGCGTGGCCGAGTTCCAGGGAATCGCGGAAGCTGCGCCCGGTCTGCCAGGCCGGTTGCAGGACCGGGATCGAATCCAGCAGCTTCTTGTTGGCGAAAACGAAACGGTCGTCGCGATCATAGATCAGCACGCCGGTCGGCAACGATTCCAGGACACTGGCGAGATACCGCCGCGCTTCCTCGGCTTCAGCCTCCCGCTTCTTGACCTCCGAAACATCGACGTAGGAAATCAGCCGCTTGCCGCCGGAGAGTTTCGTGACCGAATAGATCATGGTGTGACCGTCGGCTCTGCGGAACTCGCGTGGCGCCACATCACCCGCCTGGATTTCGGCAACGCGCGAGGCTACATAATCCTCCCAATGCTCGTCGGCGATTTCATAGACGCCATTGTAGCGGTTGACATCCATGAGGGCGCGGAACGGACAACCGACGGAAATCTGGTCCGTCGTCACATTCCAGATGTCGTAGAAGGCTCTGTTGATGATCTCGGCATTCATCTGGGCATCGAGGATGATGACGCCCATCGTCATGGAATCGATGGTGCGCTGCAGGTCAGATTCCAGCTCCTGGCCACGCTCGCCGGCAGCCTGCGCCTCGGTACGGCTCGCTTCGAATTCCGTGACGTCCGTGCAGATCGAGATGGTACCGCCCTCGGCCCCTCGCATTTCCCGATGGATGACAATCCGTCCATCGGTAAACCGTAGCGCCGATGTCGACGAAACCGCGTCGCAGCGTCGGTTCAAGACGATGTCACGCCATGCTGCGTGGCTCATCGCCTCCGTATCCCACAGTCCCCGTTCGAGCCCCGTCTCGATCAGCTCATCAAAGCTCAAGCCCTTGCGGATGATGTCGGCAAGGCCGTGGTACATTGCCGGCAAAGCATCATTATAGAGGACCAGTCGGTCCTCCTCGTCGTAATAGCAGACGGCATCGCTCATCGCGTTGAGCGCCGCCATCATGTGATCCATGTGCGCTCCGCGCTCGCCAGCCTCGTCGGTGGCGAGACCTTTGATTTCGTCCACCGCCTCGACGAGGGCCGTGACGTTGCGGGCAACCCCACGATAGCCGCTGAAGCGGCCTTCGGCGTCGAAACGTGGAAAGCCCGACGTCGACACCCAACGGAAGCCGGGGCGGCTGTCTTTCGGCTGATAAACGAAGTCGCTGAACGGACGACGTGCCTCCAGATTTTCCAGATGCGCCGAGGCGCCACGGCTTCCTTTCTGGACCTGGTTGAGAAAATCGAAGCGGAAATGGCCGAGCACCGAGGCAGGGTCAGCGCCGGTCACCGTCCGGTAGCTTTCGGAGAGCCAGGAAAAGCGCAGCTCGGCATCGGTTTCCCAAAGCCAGCCGGAGCCAGCCTCGACAAGGTCTTGCAATGCCTGCCGGGATAGCGCGTCCGTTGCGCCATGTTCTTTTACCGCCGGCGGCTCGTCTGCCCCGACCGCTCCACCTACAATATCCATCCCCGTCAGCCCCCAAAACCAGCCCCCGGCCCCTCCCGAGACCGGCGGCCAAATCTGACAGGGAAGGCTTAACGGGCAATTAACCTTAACAAATCGGAACCGCGCCCTGCACCAAGCGCCCGTGACGATTGCCGGGTTGCGATAGGCTTCTCACGCGAGTAAGCAGGCGCGAAGATGCTTTTGATGCGACGGACACTCCTTGGGATCACGCTTTGCCTGCCGGTGGCGGCAGGGGGATGCGCACGTACGGATGACGGAACCGTGGTGATTCCGCCTTCGATGGACATGAGGCGTGCCTGGCAACGCAACGATCCTGCCGTACAAACCCCGCCCGTGGAAAGCGGCACTCAGGTCTTCCCGACCGGTCCGGAGGCGCAGCCGCTTCCATCGACGAAACCGGCAATATCGCGCAAGAAACCGCGTCGGCATGCACGTACGACCTTATCTCAGCCCGCCTCGCAGCCCGGTGGCCAATCGTCTTCGCCGATTGCTTGTGGACAGGCAAGGCAGGCCGATGGGCGCGTGCATGTCTCCTGCCAATAGGCAGGCTCTCCGCCACTCAAATCTGCCTTCCCTGTCTTGCGATGAGACGCTGCACGTTGCGGTTGGTTTACCAAACCAAGCGTTTGATGACGTTTGGCACTTCATATCTGCCTAAATTAACGCCGCTTTAGTCTGTCGGCGACCCATGTGCTATTCGATAGGCGGCGCCTGCCGCTGCCGTTTGGATAACTGCCATGCCCGCATCGCCCGCCCCCCAATCGCCCAGCCGCGACACCAGCCCATTGGCGGTGCAGGTCGTGCGACAATATCTGCCCAACCGCGGCGGATTGGAGGAGGTCGTTGCCAATCTTTCGACACAGCTTCGCAAACACGGCTACCGCGTGCGTGTCGTCACGCTCGACCGGCGTTTCACGGCGCTCGACGAGACCTTGCCGGCCATCGAGACCATCGACGGTATCGAGGTCGTGCGCATTCCTTTTTCAGGCAGCACACGCTACCCCCTCGCACCACAGGTCTTTCGCCACATCGGCGATGCCGACATCGTGCATGTTCACGCCATCGACTTTTTCTTCGATGCTTTGGCCTGGACACGTCTCTTCCACGGCAAGCCGATGGTCGCCACGACCCATGGCGGCTTCTTTCACACTGAAAAACATGCCGGACTGAAGACGATCTGGTTCAACACCGCTACGCGTCTGTCCGCCCTAGCCTATCGCCGCCTGATCGGCTGCAGCGCCCAGGATACACGCACATTCCAGGCAATCGCCGGAAATCGCGTCATCCAGATCGACAACGGCGTCGATACCCGGAAATTCGCTGACTCCGGCTCGCGGCAAGCCGTTCGCAACATCGTCACGCTCGGCCGTTTCTCGATCAACAAACGGCTGGACAATCTGCTCGATGCCACGCGCAAGCTCGTCGATCATTCCAAGGATTGGCATCTCGACATCGTCGGTGTGCCTGGAGATTTGAGCGAAGCGGAACTGCGGCGAATGATCGCCGAACGCAGCCTCGATAGTCACGTCGATGTCCATATCGGGCTGCCGAACCAGGAGATCCGCAATGTGCTCGGCCGCTGCTCGCTGTTCGCTTCGGCTTCAGACTATGAGGGTTTTGGTCTTGTCGCTGTGGAGGCACTAAGCGCAGGTTTGATGCCCGTGTTGAATGCCAATACGGCTTACAAAGACCTCGCTTCCAGGCACGGCGAAATCAGAATTTGCGACTTTGCCGACAGCGACGCGACCGCGGCAGCGATCGAGGCTGCCTTCGATGTCATCCTTGCCGACACTCAGCGCTATCGCTTGTCCGCCATGCAAGCTGCGTCCGCCTACTCCTGGGATCAGGTCGCCGAACATTATGTCGACGTCTACCGCGAGGTGCTGGGTCGCCACGCGCCCGTGACACGCGCCGTACCGGCGCCCGAACCACGTTAGGTTACAAATGGCCAAGCAACTCCGGCTAACAAAGCGGATCCTGACGATGTTCCTCGCCACGGCAGCCCTTTTGCCCCAGACCGCATCAGCCGGGTGCCTGAGCGGTGTCAACCTGGCCGGTGCCGAGTTCGGCAACGTGCCCGGTGTTTACGGCAAGGACTATGCTTATCCGAGCGCCACGACGATCGGCTATTTCGCCAAAAAAGGTTTCAACGCCGTGCGCCTGCCGTTTCTGTGGGAGCGGCTCCAGCCCGACCTCAACAAGGCTTTCGACGAGACCGAACGGAGCCGGCTGGCCGATACCGTGGCGCAGCTCAAGGGGGCGGGAATGATCGTCATCCTCGATCCGCACAATTATGGACGATACCGGGATGTGGAAATCGGTTCCGACGCTGTCCCGGATACCGCTTTCGCCGATTTGTGGAAGCGCCTGGCAACCGAATATCGCAACGATCCGGCAATCCAGTTCGGATTGATGAACGAACCGCACGACATCGATGTCACGCAATGGCTGACGTCCGCGAACGCAGCGATCGCCGCCATTCGCCAGGCCGGCGCGAACAATCTCGTGCTGGTGCCCGGCACCAACTGGACTGGCGCGCACAGCTGGCAGAACGAAGATCCCAAACAAGCGAACGGCACCGTCATGCTGGGCGTCGTCGACCCCGCCAACAACTACGCCTTCGAGGTTCACCAATATCTCGACAGCAATTTCTCCGGCACGCACAAAACCTGCGATCGGGCAGACGATGCTTTGACGGCACTGAAGGACTTCTCTACCTGGCTGCGCAAGAACGACAAGCGCGGTTTTCTTGGTGAATTCGGGGGCGCCGCCAATCGGACCTGCATGACCGGCATCACGGCGATGACAGCCTTCGTCGATGCCAATTCCGATGTCTGGACGGGCTGGACCTATTGGGCCGGTGGCGATTGGTGGCCGGAGAGCGAGGCGCTGAATATTCAGCCGACCCCAAAAGGGGACCGGCCGCAACTAAAGGCGCTGGAGGCCGCCGGCCGTCTGCCGCCTCGAAAGGGCGCCTGCCCGGCGTTTCAAAAGAAAGGCTGACGCCTTCGGAGACCCTATCGGGCAGCGGCCAACATAGCGTGCCGCGAAGCAAGAGGCTCCGGACGGAGAGGTTTGCCGGATAGGCTGAGGCTACGATAAGAGTTGGAAGTGCCCAGCAGGAACCAGAGCAGAGCGGCGGTCTTGATCGAATAGAACGAGTCGCTGATCAGCATCAGAAGCAGCAGATAGACCATCACCATGCAGTGGAAACGCCAGGCGCGCGCCTCGGCGGCGGGCGCATAGGCGAGCACTGTCCACAGCACCACAAAACCAAAGATGCCAAAAGCGGTAAGCGAATAGGCAAGGCCGGAGTCCGCCGTGAACTGCGTGGTCTGCTCGGTGCCGAGCACGACGGCGGCCGAAAGCTGGGTCAGGATGTGGGCCGTCACCATGAACCGGCCGGTGAGGTCGTTCGCACCGCCACCGGTACCCGTGGTGATGCCATAGGCGGCCAGCACAGCAAGAAGCAGAAACGGCAGCACGCTCCAGGCCAGGCGCGGTATGAAATTGTAGAGGGGGTAGAGCAGTGTAATCAGCACGCAGGTGTAGAGGCCAAACCGGGCATCAGCGAGCGTAATGACAGTCAAGGCCATGAACATCGCAAACCAGCGCCCTTTGAACGCGCGGCCGCGATAGAGTGCCCAGGAGTAGACGATCACGGCGAAATTGCCCATCGACACCGGCTCGAGAAACACCGACGACACGCGATGCTGGCCAAGGAACGGCAGGATGGTGCGCGGTTCGGGGCGAGTGCCGGAAATAAACAAACCTTGCGTCGCACCGAACAGCTGATCAGTCGTTACGGTGCCACGCGCCAGATAATACCCGATCACATTGAAGTAAGAGATGTAGGTGTCGACCGCCAGATATTCGAACAGGCCAGCACCGATCACGATCAGCGCGCTGACCAGGACAAGCCGGTCGCCCAGTTTGGGGTCATGCAGGCGCATGCCCGCGAAATAGAAGGCGATCGGAATAAGGATGTCCCGCACCGGCTTCAGGTTGAGCTGACCGCCGCGCAGTGCAAAAATGAACATCATGTAGCTGACGAAGACACCGAGCAGCAGATACAGCGGCGCGCGGCGGGTCAAAGCCACGATGAAGACGGTGCCGACAATCATCATCTCCGACAACATCACATAGCTGTCGGTGATGTGCATGACCTTGGTGTTCACGAAGCAGAGGAAGAAATTGAACACGAGGGCGGCGATCACGGTGACGATCGCCAAAAGGCGCAACAATGCCGGCGCCGTTTCGCTCGGCAAGGCCGGTTGCGCCAGCGTCATGGCAGACGATGCAGTCCTGCCGCCAGTTGCCGCTAACGCCGCCACGCTGTAGCTCCGCCTCTCACGCGGCTTTCTTTCCGACAACAATGTTACCGATCAGTTTCTCGCGCCACGGCTCGATCTCGCTGACCAGCACCGCCAAATCATTCTTGTGGGTGGAACCGATTTCAGACTGGACGATGATGCCATCGGCATATTTCAGCAGCACCGGCAACAATTCCTGCGCTTCCGTGCCGCAAGCGTCGACGATGAAGAAGGGCGAGGTTTTGGCGGTCGATCGTTCCAGCTCGGACGCCAGTGAAAGCAGCGCTCCCGACCGCTTGGAACTGTTACCGACGCGCTCGTAGACCAGGACGTCCTTCAACGGATGCTGTTCGGCGACTTCACCGACACCACGGGCGTCGCGTTGCCGCAATCCCGTCTCCGGCCGCAACATGCCGTTGAACAGATAGACGTCCTCGCCGAGGCCATGCAGCTGATGGGCGATGCCTGTGGCGGCACGCTCGCTGATCTGCGTCGGATCGGCGGCCACCACCGCGACAACCGTCGGCAACCCGTCTTCGCGGCGAAGTCCAAGCAGACGATTGACCCTGGCTAGGCCAAGTTCAGGCACCAATTTGCCCTTGATCCGAAGCGGCGGATCGCCGGCGCGTCTCAATCGGAAGGCCTGGGCAAGACGTTGGCGCCAACCGGGCTTGCCGCTTTCCACCATGCGGTCAACGGTGGCCAGCATCGGTGCACCGGTCGCAACCATCAGCTCGCGCTCGGAGCGTACGGCACCACTGATCGCATCGCGAAGCACGGCCAGCACGCTGCCTGCGGCCAGGCCGAACAGAACTGCGGCTATGAGCACGATGCTCTTCGGAGCCTGCACCGGTGTCGATGAGGGAATGGCTGCGGAAATGACACGGGAATTGCCTTTGCCGATGTCTTGCTGGCGCCCGAGTTCTTCCGAGCGGGTGAGGAAAGACTGATAGACCGCGTTGATCGAAGCAGCCTCGCTCTCGAGTTGCGCCAGCTTAATACGTGCCTTGCCTTCCTCGCTGTTTGCGCCGGCCTGAGCGTCAAAACGCGTCTGCAGCGAATCCAGATTGGCTTTCGCGCGCTCGGCGTTGGATGCGGCCGTCTTGCGGATGCGTTGCAACTCGTTCTCGATCGTGGTGCGCATGGTCGCGACCTGCGAGCGTACCGCACGCATTTGCGGATGTTCGGAACCCAGGCTGGTGGCCAACTCCGCCTGCCGGTCGAGCAATTGCGCGTAGCGGCTGCGCAGGTCGGTCAGTGTCGCCGACTGCAGGGCCTCTGCGATAGCCCCGGTTTCGACATTGGAGATGTTGAGCTGATTGGCTTGATCAGCGATTGCCTTTTGCTGCTCGGCAACCTGGCGAGCCGCCAGAAGCTGCTGGTTCAGCCCCGCCAGTTGCTGGTCAGTGACCAATCCCTGCTGACCCGTGCTGATCAGCCCGTTCTCGGTCCGGAACTTCTCCGCCACCGCAAGGGCGTCGAGCAGCCGCCGGCGCAAGGCCTCGGTCTGCGCCTGAAGAGCGGTGCTGGTGCGCTGACCGGCATCAGTTTGCGATTGGTCGGAACTGTTTAGGTAGGCTTCCACGACGGCGTTGGCGATCTTGGCCGCCATTTCGCTGTCGCGATGCTTCATCGACACTGTCAGCACCAGTGACTCGCCAGCTTGTTCCACGGTCAGGTTTTTGATCAGCGCATCGACAACCGCGTCGGTACGATCGCCAGTCGTCGCCGGCGGCGCCCCGCCGAACAGGCGCTGCCGAAGCCCGCCGCCCGTCGCTGCAAGATAGGGATCGTCCGTTAGATTGAGGGTCTTGACCACTTCGCGCAGCACGTCGCGCGATTGCAGCACGTAGATCTGACTGCCAACCGACTGCTGCGCGCTGACCTGACCGTTGGCGGAACCGCCAGTGCCAACCACTGAGCCACGATTGAGATCGAGCAGGATTTCGGCCGTCGAACGAAAATAGGGTTTTTGCGTTGCGAGAAAGGCCATAGCCAGGAGTAGGCAGGCCAGCACGGTCAGCACGACATAGTGTGCCCGTCGCTTCAGAATCCCAGGCAGTTGAAAAATGTCTATGTCCATGGAGCGCCCGAGATGAAAGCCGTCACGCCTAGCCCCTGGCTGGCGGCACGACCTGCCCCCATTTCTGCCTCGACGCGGACTGTCGCGTGCGGATTCGCGTGTCTCGACTCTTCCAATTTATGGTTAAGAAACCCCTAAGTCGTCCACCGGAATCTTTAACGCCGCGGCAGGCGGCATGACCCTTTTCAGTATCGAGGCAGCGCATGGCAGCGACTAAAGGCGCGCTTCAAACCGACACGATCTGGTTTTAGCTAGCAGGCATGATTCTCATTTCGCGCCTTGTCTCGGTCTTTCTCCTGTCCCTGATCATTTTCGCGACCCTCTCGCCGATCGGCTTGAGGCCACATCTTGGCGACCCCAATCTGGAACGGGCGGTTGCCTATCTGCTGTTCGGTGCCGCACTCGCACTTGGCTTTCCTCACCATACCTGGCGAACGACTTTCTTCGTCGTTGGCGTAGCGGTGCTACTCGAAGCATTGCAGCTTATCGACCCCGGTCGTCATGGTCGCTTCAAGGATATGGCGGTCAAAGCCGTGGCCGGCATCCTCGGGGTTTTGATCATCACCATAGCGACGAGGGTCTTGCGTCGTTTGCGAGCCTGAAGAGGTCAAGTTTCGACGATGAAAATGCGTCTTTTCACGGCAATTTAACGCGTCCAGCCCAAGAGTAGTTTGCAATTTCGCGGGATACGCCTGCGGACGAAACCTCATTGCCACAGGGCGCGCATGTCCCGGACCGTTCCGGAAATCCAGACCTCCATGGTTGTCGCCACGCTCGGCCGTTCGCACGAGCTTGAAGGGCTGTTCAACTCGCTGGTTGGGCAAGATCGGGACGATTTCGAGGTGATCGTCGTCGACCAGAATGATGACGACCGGCTGGCACCGGTGCTGATGGCCTTTGCCGGCAAGTTGGAGATCATCCACCTGCGCACTGACAAGCGCGGCGTTTGTCGTGCCCGCAACCTGGGCGCCGCCCGCGCACGTGGGCGCTGGTTGATATTCCCAGATGACGACTGCTGGTATCCGACCGATTTCCTGTCACGCGTCGACGCATTGAGAGCGGCACATCCCGCCGACTTCTATTGCGGTCGTCCTACCGATACGACAGGCCGGACGATCATGGGCGATTTCGCCACCGAGCCAATGCCGATCGAGCGCCCGACCATCTGGACGACGCTGATCGAATGGATGCTGGTGGTCAAGAAACCGGCATTCGACGAGGCGGGCGGCTTCGACATCGCCATCGGCCCCGGCTCCGGAACCCCTTGGGGCGCCTATGAGATCCAGGATCTGGCGCTGAAGCTGCTTGCGACCGATCGGCACGGCTGGTACGACCCGGCCTTCACCGGCCATCATCCGGAAGATCGCGGCGACCAGACCACGCCCGCCGCTGTTGCCAAGATGCGCGTCTATTCCTCCGGTCTGGGTTACGTCATGCGCAAGCACGGTTATCGCTTCGTCGATTACCTGCCGCGTTTGCTGCGCCCTTTGGCCGGCGTCGCCATCTACACGTTCGCGGGCAAACCGGGCATGGCTCGTCGTTCATGGAACATTGTTGCCGGCCGCTGGTTCGGCTGGCGCGCCGCGCCCCGTACGATGACGGCTACCCGCGCCAAAGCTTCTTAAGGTTGTTTGCAACGTGCGCGCAAAACGCGTTCCGACTAATGTATTAACGGGATCGGCGTCTGGCGCGCCGCGAGGTCGGGGGCATCTTTGAGCAGAAGCATTATGTCGAATTCGCTGATCAATGCGGCGGCAGGCATGCTGCTGTTGATCATCGGCTTTGCTTGCTCAGTCATCGTCGCGCGCCTGCTTGGTCCGGCTGCCAACGGCACCGTTGCCTTTGCGCTGTGGATCGCGGCCACCGGCTCGCTGATCGCCGAACTGGGCACCGGCGTCCTGCTCCTGCGGGTCCTGCCGCAACTCGCGGCCAAGGGTGTGACTGCGCGGGAGCGTCGCGGCTTCGCTGCTTATCTGGCTTTACCAGTCCTGCTTTCCACGACACTTCTTGCCGCGCTCTACGCCCTTTTCTGCTGGAAAGGCGGCGGTCTCGAATGGACCGACGCGACAACTGGTGTCGCTGTACTCACCACCGCGCTGTTGTTCATCCAGTCGGTCGGTTCCTTTACCAAGAATTACCTGATCGGCGAAAAGCGGCTTGGCACGTTCTTCGTTTTCACCGCGATCACCTCGGTGCTGCAACTTGGCATCGTTCTCGTCGGAGCATTGTTTGCTGGTGTAGAGGGCGCGCTGCTTGGCTATATCGCCGGCCAGTCGGTCTTCTTCCTCTACACTCTGGGCATCCTTTTCACCCGGCGTAACAAGGCAGGCCAAAGCGCGCGCGCACTCGCCGCGACCTCCCTGCTTGTGTTTTTTGAATTCGTCATCACGGCAATCTTCCTGACGAGGCCGGAGCTCGTCTTCCTCCAGCATTTCCGCACGACGCAGGATGTCGGCTTCTACGCGGTCGCGCTGTCGCTGGCGAACCTTGCGCTGCAACTCCCGGTCCAGCTCACCGGCAGCCTGATCCCCTTCTATGCGGAGCGCCATGAGGCCGATGACGGCGCCGGCGGCACCGACCTCTTTGCCAGCGTGGTGCGCTCTTTCTCCTACATCACCTTTCCATTGTGCTTCGGCCTTGCTGCCGTCGCGATACCGCTTGTCGTTTCCGTCTACGGCACCGCCTTCGAGCCGGCAGGTCTCGTGGTCGCAATCCTGGCGATCGGCTCGCCCGCCTACGTCTTCATCCAGCTCACCACCCAATATCTCTACTCGAAAGACCAGATTAAGGGCCGCCTCGCCATCAGCGGCATCGGCGCGATCCTGATGGTGGCAGGCTGCCTCGTCGCCGTGCCGCTGTGGGGTATCATCGGCGCGTCGACAGTTCGCGGGGTGGTCTTTCTGGCCATGGCCGCGCTCCTGCTCTCTCGCGTAAGGCTGCAGAGCGGCGCCGGCGAATTGATCATGGTCGTGCTCAAGGTCGCATTGGCCGCGATAGTCTGTGGTGTCGCGGCACTCCTGGTCACCCAGGCACTGCACGGCGTTACGGGTATTGCTACCGGCGTTATCGTAGGTGCCATGGCCTACGCGCTGACACTGCGGCTGCTTGCTGCGGTTCCAGGCCAGGATGCGACCGTCATCGACCGGCTTCTTTCACGCCTGCCCGCTGGCATCGGACGAATCGCGAGACTGTTCTTTTCCTTCATCGCCCCTCTCCCTGCCGCGCCGCAGGTGCCGAAATGACGGCGCATTCCACGCCTCTGGAACAACACCAGACAACGGCGCGACAGTCGGCGACAAAACAGCTCTCCGCCGCATTGCCGGTCACCTTCGCCGATACAGTCGGTCTTTATTCTGCCGCCGCGCCAGGATCGGCGCCTCACGACAGTGCGGTCCTCTTCCTCAGCCCTTGGGGTTTCGAGGAGATGTGTACGCGCAAGCTCTGGCGCGATCTCGCCGAGCGCCTGGCAGCGGCTGGTGTTGCCAGCCTGCGCTTCGACTATCCGGGCACCGGAGACGCGCTGGATCGCACGGAATTCGCGGACGGCCTTGCCATCTGGGAGAGAGCGGCACTCGTGGCTGCTGAAGAACTGCGCCGGCTTTCCGGGACCTCCCGGCTTATCCTGATCGGCCATGGCCTCGGCGCAACGCTTGCCGCCCTCGTCGCGCCGCAGCTGAAAGCCCTTGATGGTGTCGCCTTGATGGCGCCGGTCGTCAATGGGCGCATGTATCTGCGGGAGCTCGCCGCCTGGTCGAAGATGGTGGACGAAGGCCTCGGCCTGCGGGATGACCAGCGCATCACCGATCATGTCGCCATAGCCGGCCTAGTCATGCCCGACGAGGTTGCCGCCCATGTCAAAAAGCTGAACATCGAAGCCATCCCCCATCTGCCTGCCCGGCGAATTTTGATGGTGGAGCGGCCGGCACGCGACAAGGATATCGCGCTGTCGGCGCACCTGACGGCACTCGGCGCCGAGGTAACCCGTCAGCCTTATCTGGGCTATGACGATCTTGTCTCGAACCCGACCATCGCCACGCAGCCGCTCACGGTCGCTGGCCAGGTGGTCGACTGGGTGGCCGATGTGGCGGTGCCTCTTGCCCACAAGAGCAGACAAGTCGCCGTTTCGACGCCCGAGCCGCTCGAAGGGCCTGACTTTGTCGAAACGCCGTTGCGTTTTGGCGCGGATGAACGTTTGTTCGGCATACTCTGTCAACCGCGCGGCGAACGGCGCGGCGCAACTGTCGTCTATCTTGGCACCGCCTATGATCGGCAGGCCGGCTGGGCACGCACGGTCACTGAAACCGCGCGCTACCTTGCATCCAACGGCGTCGCGTCACTGCGTTTCGACGCGGCCAATGTCGGCGACAGTCCGCCCGTCATAGGTGCGCCCGAACAAGTGCTCTTTTCCGATCATCAAATCGACGATGTCCGCGCCGCCTTCGACCTGCTGGATGGCATGGCGCTCGGCCTGGCGGTGCTTGCCGGCCGTTGCAGCGGCGCATATCTCGCCTTCCGCAGCGCTGCCGCCGACGAGCGTTGCAAGGCGGCTGTCGTCATCAACCCCTTCACTTTCGTCTGGGACAAGGACGAGGTGGTGGATGATGCGCTGCGCTACAATGCCCGTTCGCTCGAGGACTATAGCCGGCGCATGGTCAGCATGGACACGTTGCGCCGCCTGCGGGCCGGCCGCATCAATGTCCGCCACGCTACAGCCAATATCGCCAAGCAGCTCGCCCGCCGCGTTGCGGGTTCGATGCCGACGACATTCGCATCGCTGTCCAAATACGCTCGTCTCAAGGAGGCAACATATTCGGCGTTTCGGCGTCTCAGCCAAAGACACATGCCGCTTACGCTGATCTACAGCTCCACGGACATAGGTCTCGACCGGTTCCGCTTCTATCTCGGCAGGAAAGGCGAAGGCCTTAAGCGTTATGGCAATGTCTCGGTCGAGATCATTCCCGACGCCGACCACAACATCACGCCAGCGGCAGCCAGGATGATTGTGCGCAAGCACATTCTGGCGGCGGCTCTCAAAGCGAACGAGATACCGCCTACCTTGTAGGTGGAATGCCCGTTAGAACCGCACGGTCGATTTGGCGTTCAACGCGCTGACCTCGCCGGAGGGCTTGGTCGCGCCGGCAAGCGGAACAAGCCGCACCGCCTTGGCTTCTCCCGGCGCCAGATGGAACCAGTTATCGGACGGCCGGAAGCCGGATACGTCGACATGGACCGACTGCGCAAAACGGTCGGTGGATAGCACCAGGGACCAATGTCCCTCCTCTTCTGAAAGCACCGCCGTCAAGATTGCCTCGTGCATGGCAGCGGCGCGACCGAGCGGAAAATGAAACGCCTCGGCAATCAGGCTCTGATCGTCAGCGTCCCGCAGCCTAGCCACGGTGACATTGTGTGCCGGTGGCCCGAAGCGGAAAGCATAGGCGGTGTCGAAGAAGGCACCGAACAGGTCTGTCGCGGGCAATGTAACGCCCTGGCGGGCCCGAACGCCGAGTGTTCTCGCCCCGCGCACCACCGGCTGCGCCCCGTCACGCAGGCAGGCAATCTCGACATTGATCTGACGATCCTTGCCGCCGTCATTGACGACATGCACGTCGACGCCGTTCGTACCCTCGTCGCTCAACACGAGCTGGAGCGGCCGGAAGGCACGCTGCAATGCAAACCAGGCTGGCTTCGGCAGGCCGGTCGCATCGACAACGCCCCAGCCTGCCCCCGGCAACAGATCCTGGAATGTCCAGACCAGCGCCCCGTTGCAAGTCGAACCCGGCCGCCGCCACTCGGCGAAGGTCGCCTCCATCACCTCACCCGTCACTGCCCGCGACAGATCGAGGTAGCGGGCAGTATCCTCGCGTCGCAGCCGCGTCGGATCGACACCGTAGAGCAGGGCCAGATAATGCTCGCGGATATCCTCGAAATCCCATGACGCGTCACGGTCGCGCGGCACGGGCGCCTTCCAGCGCGGATCGTGCACCGCAGGCACCGGCAGGTGCACGTCGAGCGTCTGCTGTTCCGGCACATTGGCGAAGGCCAAGCATTCGGCGGCAAAACGCACACCAGCGCGTCGCGCATCTTCCAGCGGCCGACAATAGGCGCCAACGCCATAATAATGGGTGATGCCTTCATTGGGCGAAAACGGCATGGCCCCGCCACTCGGACTGTTCGGCACATAGGGCACGTCGGGCCTGATCTCAGCGGCGATGGCGGGCAGCAATTCGTCGACAAGCGGCCCGGACCATGCACTCGGCGGCAATCCGAGCATCGCAGCCTGCTGCGCCATTTCGCTGCCGCCGCACAACACCGCCAGCGACGGCGAGGCCGAAATGCCGCGCAGGAACTGTTCCGCTTCCTTTCGCACCAGCGCCGCGAACTCCGCGTCACCCACCGGATAGTCGAAGTTGGCGAACATGAAGTCCTGCCAGACCATGATGCCGAGCTCGTCGCACAATGCGAAGAACTCCAGCGTCTCATAGACCATGGTGCCGCCGACGCGGATCATGTTCATATCGGCATCGGCAGCGAGTTGAAGCAGCGGTGCATAACGATCGCGCTCGCCGGGAAGATCGACGATATCGGCGCTGGTCCAGGCTGCCCCTCGGCAGAAAACCCGCACGCCGTTGACGATCAGCGCGAAGTCTCGCCCGTCGGAACCGCGATCGACGGCAATACGCCTGAAGCCGGTGCGGCCGAGCGATCGGCGCTGGCCGCCACTCTGGATCTCGACATCGTGCAGCGCTGGCATGCCATGCGTGCGCGGCCACCATGCGGCAACGTTCGGGATCGAAAGACTGCCTTCGAAGTGTCCATTCTTGCCTGCAAGTTCGACCGCGCGGCCGGCACATGAAAGGCGAACCGGCTCGACAAGCCCTGGTGCGGTGAAACGAACCGCGAGCTGGCCGGTGCCGTCGTCGTCCAGTGTTGTGGCGATATGAACATCGCGCGGCGTGGCACCATCCTTCCGCGTCAGCCTGACGGGGCGATAGGGTCCTGCAGCATGGATTTCCGGACACCAACCGGGCATGTAGCCAAGCAGGGTCGTGCGGACCAGGCGCAGGCCTGGTGGCGTAATCATCTGCGGTCGCCAGCGCGCACGCGGACCGCGTTTGTCGAGATGCGGGGCCAGCGCCCGAAAGCAGAGGGCGAGACTGTCCTTGCCTGTCAATGCGACAGCTAATTCGTGTTCAATGAACATCGAATTGGAGGTCAGCACCGCATCGCCGTTCCAATACACCTCGGCAATCGTTGCGAGACCATCGAAATGCAGTATCGCAGTGCCCGGTTGTTCCCCGGTGAGGTAAAGAAAATACCAAGCGTCGGATATGTTGAGCGGTCTTGGCGCAGTCCGGTCGAATTGACCCGCTCTTTCCAACGCACCGGCGACGGTGCCGGGTACCGGCGCCTTGTACGTCTGAATAGCCGCGATATCCGCCGGCGGCTCACTCCAGGCACCGGCCGCTGTCAGCGTCATGCGCCAGCTTTGATCGAGAATGCGGCCGCTCGCGGCCGGAGTGCGCGCGCTCACCGCCTCGCTCAATCCAGTCGCCCGGCCAGGTCGCGCATCAGGGCGTCCCACGCCTCAGCGGCAGGATCGAGCGCGGTAGCCAGCGGTTCGAACTTGCGTCGCGCCACGGCGCGCGCCACCTGGAACTGCGTTGCCTTGGCGACCTCGGAGATGCGCCGGGCATGGCCAGCGGCTTCGACCAACGAACCGTCCGGACGCAGCCAATCGAGGTGGCTGGCGGCCAGTTCGAAATTAGCGCCGAGCTGACGCAGCGTGTTGAACGCATATTTGTGGAAGAAGTCGAACGGCCGCTCCGCCACCTTCTCGACCTGGCTGGGGAACAGCTTTGCGAAGGCCGCAACCGGATTGTCGGTCGGCCGCCGCGCGAAATGCTGCTTGGCCAGCCGCTCTGCCTCGGAACGCAGATGGCCCGGCGTAGGCTGTTGCGCCGGGAATTTGACGAACTCGGTATAGGGCAGGAACGGCAATTCCTCGGGCCCGTCCTTCATGTGGAACAACCCGTCGAAATCATCGCCCTCGAGCCGGAAGAAACCGGCATTGTGGAAATAGTCGATGCTACGACCGGCAACGTCGAGCCGATTGATCGCGACCGTCGTCTTGCCATGTTCGCCATGATAGCCGACGCCATGCGTGTCGGGCATGTAGAAGCTGTCCATCTCGACCAGGCAAAGCCGGCCGCGCCGCAATTGTTCGGCGACATGTGTCTCGACCCGGTCGTAGATCGCGAGTTCCGTGCTGCGAATGCCGTAAAGTGCCTCGAGGTCTTCCAATGGCACCTTGAAGAAGGTGAACTGGTCGCCTTCGAAATCCTGCATGAGCGTGAAACCCAGCATCGCCTCCGGTTCGCTGCCGAAGGCATGTAGCGTTTCGATCCACAGATCGACATAACAGTTGGTTTCCGGCCACATGCGCTCCGGCTGATGCAGCGCATGCGGCTTGTAAGTATCGGGGCCGAGCCCGCTAAAGATCGTCGGCAGCGCCAAGGTCAGAACCCGAGCGTCTTGCGAACCGGGTTCGGCCATTTATCGATGTCCAGCCCGTGATGGTGGAGCAGTGCCAGCGCAATGCGCTCCAGCCCGAAACCGACACAGGCGGAGTGGGCGACTTCGCCGCCCGCCGTGCTGATCTCCCAGCCCTTGCCGAAATGATCCTGATGATAGTTGAAGCTCATGCAGGCCGTCGGTTTGGTCGTCGACGTGATCGGGATCAACAGCTCGAACTTGAGGTTCTGGTCGCGTTGATTGTTCTTCATCATGCGTCCGGCACGGCCGAAGAACGGATCGTTGGCGACGTCGATCTCGACAGGCAGGCCGACAGAGGCCATCAGCGCCTTGCCACGCTCCATCCAGTCGTTGCGAAAGGCCATCACCTGGTCGGGCGTACCCATGCGCACATATTCGCGCATACGAAACAGCTGCATGCGGGCCGGATCGTTGGAAGGTTCGTGCCGGAAGCAGTAGGACTGCAGATCGAACAGCCCGCCGCCCTCGGGCAGCGCTCCGCGCTTGGCCACCGTTGGATAAAGCGGATAACAGGCCGCAGGCGTCAGCACGATATCGGTGCCCGCCTGGCCCTTTGTCCAGTCGTCACCGGCCTCCATGCACTGAAGCAGGTTCATGTGGTCGAGTTCGTTGCCGCAGAACGAATGCACCGTGCCAGCAAGCTGCGGGAAACTTTTCATGTAACCGCTGCCCTCGAAATGCGCGCGGTTCATGCCAGGCGGGAAGCGGATCGGCTCAGCTCCGTCGCCACTGCCGATCGTGTCGATCAGCGCCTCGAAACGGGTGATGATATTCTCGAAACGACCGCTACGGCCATAAAGGCCCTCGACGCCGGTTTCGATGAGCAGGCCGGTCTCGAACAGTCTGTCGAGAAGCGAGGTTTGCTGATCCATGACCTACCCCATCAGGCTGGTGTCCTGCTTGTGGACAAGCAGGAGGTTCGACGTGTTGCCGAGAATACGGTCGTTGGAGATCATCAATTGCGCCGAATGCGCGTCGCGCAGATGGCGGCCGAGGCTGTAGGGCGTACCGTTCTTGTAGCCAAGAATGCCGCACACCAGCATGGCGTGGTTGATGATGGTCAGGATGGTCTCCGAGGAGCCGATCTTCACATTGTTCATCGCCACCGCGAAACCGATGGAAGACAGGCGATCGTGGTCGGCCTTCGCGGCCTCGAATTCGCGCAGGCCCGCAATGATGTTGGACTTCAGAAGCTGCAGCAGGCTGGACGCTTCGGCCAGACGCAACGCGCCGGGCGGAGGCGCGCCGGGGCTCTTGCGGGCCGCTGCACGCACGAAGCTTTGGGCACGGGCCATGGCGTTGACCGCGATGCCGTACCAGACGGCGCTCCACAAAAGATGCGAGGTCGCCAGCATCGACTGCGCCGCGATCTCCGCGAAGGGCTTCGGCAATATCTGCATCGCCGGCGCATCGCCCTTGAACAGATAACCGTCCGAGCAGGTACCGCGCATGCCGAGCGTATCCCAAACCTGGGTGCGTTCCAGCGTGTACTGGTCCTTTGCGAACACCGTCATCACCTGGTCGGTGGAAGCAGCCTCCGCATTGGCGCGCGAGGTGATCAGGATGGCGTCGGCATATTCGCCGTACGAGATGACGGTAGCATCTTTCTGCAGATGGCAGTCGGCGCCGTTCACCTCGATGGCGCAGATGCTGTTGCGCAGATTGCCGCCGATGCCGCCTTCCGTGGTGGCCGAGGCAAGCAACAGCTGGTCGTCGACGACGCGGCGCATGAATGCCAGGTGCCAGTCGCTCTCTGAGCCATGCGACACCAGGCTCGAAAGCTTGATGTGGTGCATGGCAAAGACCATCGCCGCCGAGGCGCAGGACTGGCCGATGAGCGAGCAGATTTCGGCGACGTCCGAGACCGTCGCGTCCTCGCCGCCGAGACCGCCTGAGATCTGGATGGACAACAGCCGCTCAAGCCGCATGGCATCGACCGCCTCGCGCGGAAACCGGCTCTTGGCGTCGACATCGTCGGCGTGGACGGCAGCAATCGCCGCGACACGGGCGGCGCGTTCACTAAGGGTGGTGCCAGCCGGCGCGTTCATTCTCCCGCCGGAGCCCCGTTGAGAATTCCTTCCACCGCCGCGGCAATCGCCTCGACGCTCTGGAAAGTCTTGCGGTTGAGCAGCGAGTCTGGAAACTCGAGATCAAAAGCCTCTTCAAGCGCAAGCATGATCTGAACTGAGGCGAAAGAGGACAAGCCCGCAGCATAGAGATCCGACTGGTCGCCCAGCGTCTCCACACCGCCTGGCAAACCGCCACGCGCCGCCAGAATTTCACGAATTTTAGATTTTACATCGCCCACGATACTCACCCGCCGGATAGAAAATAAGAACCAGCCCTGTGCCTGCTGTATATTAGCTGCAATAAAATCGCATGAACGGAGATGGATAATAGCCAGTAAACTGGACCTGTCGTGACCAGCGGTCAAACTGTGAAGGACCAGAACAGGCAGGCCAGTGTCGCGACCGCGAAGATAACCAGGAACAGGCTGCGCAGGAGCACATTGCGCCGCAGTTCGTTCATCACCAAGTGGCAGCCGACCACCGCCGCAACGAACAGGAAACGCCAGTTCCACAGAGCCCACAACGCGCTGCTCTGACCGAAGGCCCAGCGAGCCGCTAGAGAGCCGACGATGCTGGCAAACAGCACCACCACCGCCCACACGACGATGTCGGCGGCGTTGAGCAGCACCAGGCTGGCGGCACGCAGCGGCAGCACCATCATCATCATCGCCGAAAAAAAGTAGAGCGCGGCAAGCGGCAGGAAGGTCGAGGCATTGGCAATGTCGTCCAGCCGCTTCACGCCAACGGCCCCGAATGGATAGCCGTGCTGCGCGACAGCGAAACTCAACGCCATCAGCACAGCGGAAAAAACGGCGACCAGCGCGAATGACGTGACGATCTTGCTCATGGTTCTCACCCCTACGAATCGAACGAGAACGATTTTAGCTCGATGTCGTAAACCGCCGGTAAGCCGCGAGCACGAACGCAGGCCCCGGCATGTCAGATCGCGCCGGCGGCGCCTTTGTGTGCGGCCTCGGTACGAGCCTTGAGGTCCCGCAGCGTCTTCAATTCCAGCGCGGTCGGTTCCGGCGTCACTTGAATGTCGTCGGCAAATTTCACCGTCCAGCCGCAGGTCTCTTGAACCTGCGCACGCCTAACACCTGGATGCAACGACACGACGGTGAATTCCTTCGTATCGGGATCCGGCCGCCAGATGGCGAGATCGGTGATCAGCAGCGTCGGCCCTTTCGTGCCGATGCCAAGACGCTGCCGATGGTCGCCGCCTTCGCCATGACCGAACGATGTGTAGAAATCGATCTTGTCGACCATTCCGCGCTTCGACTGCGTCATGGTGATGTAGACCTCGCGCGACGAGGTTGCGATCTCCGGCGCGCCGCCGCCGCCGGGCAGTCGTGTCTTCGGGTGGTCGTAATTGCCGATGACCGTTGTGTTGATATTGCCGAACCGGTCGATCTGGGCCGCCCCCAGAAAACCGATGCTGATGCGCCCGCCCTGCAGCCAGTGGCGAAACATTTCGGGCACCGAGACGGTGGTGATCGCCGTCTCGCACAATTCGCCGTCGCCGATGGAGAGCGGCAGCACGTCCGGTGCCGTGCCGATCGTGCCGCTCTCATAGATCAGGGTAATGTCCGGCGCATGCGTCAGCCGCGCCACATTGCAGGCTGCCGAAGGCGCGCCGATGCCGACGAAGCAGACATCGTCGTTCTTCAAGGCGCGCGATGCGGCAATCGTCATCATCTCATTCGGCGAGAACGCGCTCATGCGGCCTTCCTCAAATGCTCGACCCTGGCTGCAAAGTCGCCGGCATCCGCCTCGGTGACATTCTTTTGCATCCAGTCGCGGAACCGCTCGCGGTCGGCCGCAATCTCATCCCATTCCAGATAGGCGGCATTGTCGCGGGCGTAGTAGCCATGCGCATAGGACGGATGCGATCCGCCCGGAACTACCGCGATCGCCGTCACCGTCCAAGCTGGCAACACCGTCAGGTTCGGGTGCAGGTCGTCGAAATCCTCGACCACTTCCTCGACGGTCACGACAGCCCGGCTTGCGGCAAGAACAGCTTCCTTCTGTATGCCGATGATCCCTTCCACCAGCACATCGCCCCGCCGATTGGCCTTCTGGGCGTGGATGAAGGTGACATCGGGCCTGAGCGCCGGCACCGCTGCCAGGACCTCGCCAGTGAAAGGGCAGGTCACTTCCCTGATGTTGGGATTGACCGCGGCCAGCCCAGCACCGCGATAGCCGCGAAACACGGCACAGGGCAGACCCGCCGCGCCCGCCTCATAGGCGTTGGCCATCGCGGCATGGCTGTGCTCCTCGATCTCTAGTCGGTGCGGATATTCGTTCTCGACCGCGTCACGCAGACGGCGCAACAGACCGACGCCGGGATTGCCCGCATAAGAGAAGACGATCTTGCGCGCCATGCCCATGCCGATCATCTGGTCGTAGATCAGGTCGGGCGTCATGCGCACCAGTGTCAGGTCTTTGAAACCCTGGCGGATTGCCTCATGCGCGGCGGCGGTCGGGATGAGATGGGTGAACCCCTCGAACGCGACGGTGTCGCCATCATGAAGGTTCTCGGCCACCGCCTGTTTGAGAGGCAGGAATTTCGCCATTAGCGCCTCATTTCAAAAAAGTTCGCATTGCGAACATATGTTTCCTATGCGATACAAGCTAGATGGACGATAGCGACGAGTCAACGGAAGCTGACCGGCGTGACCATGTCGGCTCGCTGGCGCGCGGTCTTCAGGTGATGGAAGCGCTCGCCCGCCATCCAACGGGCGCTACGCTCACCGAAATGGCTACGGAGATTGGCCTGACGCGCGCCGCGGCGCGCCGCTTGCTTCTGACGCTGGTGTCGACCGGCTACGCCACCCAGGATGGCCGGCGCTTCATGCTGTCGTCAAAGCTCATCTCGGTGGCACGCGGTTGGATCGGAGGGGCTTCCTTGTGGAGTTTTGCCGAGCCGTTCATGCGGGATGTCTCAACCGTCCTGGGCGAATCCTGCTCGGCAGCCGTGCTGTCCGGCGACGATGTCGTCTATGTCGCCCGCGTACCCGGCCGCCGTATCCTGAGCGTCGCCCTTCACGTCGGCACCAGGCTACCGGCCTATTGCACGTCGATGGGCCGCGTCCTGCTCTCGGGCCTGACGGACGATGAACTCCGCGCATTTCTGGCCGAAACCGCCCTCGTGCAGCGGACACCGAAAACGGTGACATCGGCGGAAAGGCTAGCCGCGCTTGTCGCCAAGGCCCGGGAAGAAGGCCATGCAATCGTCGACGAGGAACTGGAACTTGGCCTCAGGTCAATCGCCGTACCCATCCGCAACCGCAATGGCGCGATCGAGGCCGCGATCAATGTTTCCACGCAGGCCGCGCGCTTCTCCATACGCGACTTGCGAGACGAAATCCTCCCGCACCTGACCGGCGCAGCGAAACGTATCGAAGACTATTTCGTGGTGGAGTAAGGCCCGCCTCGGGATCGTCTGTCGTCGCGTGTTTTTTCAAAACCGCCGCAGCCGCCCCCGCGTCATCATCGCCTCAGCGTCTTAGACGCTTTCGCGCGCGAATGACGAATTCGCGATGATGATGGACACCCCTGCATCCTCCAGCATCCTCGCATCCGCGTCGCTCAGCCCATCGTCGGTGACGACGGCACTAACGCGCTGAAGCGGCAGCACGGCATGGCGCGGCCGGATCGAGAACTTGCGGCTGTCGGCAAGCAGGATCACCTGGTCCGCACGGCGACTGAAATTCTCGACCACGACCCTCAACAGGGGGTGCGATTCGAGCAGCCCTTCCGCGCCGACGCCTTGCGCACCAAGGAAGAATTTCGATGCATAGAAATTGGGGGCGCCCGCCGAAACATCGTGAATGATCGAAGGCTCGCGATAGAGCTCGCCACCGGCAATCGCCAGATGACAGGAGCCATGCTCGCCGAGATAGGCCGCAAGCGGCATGGAGTTCGTGTAGATGCGAACATTGCGATTGGCGAGCCGAGAGCCAAACTCAAAGCAGGTCGAGCCGGCGTTGATGATGAGCGAATCGCCATCCCGCACCAAAGTTTCGGCCTGCGCGGCTATGGCACGCTTCGCTTCAACAGCGAGATCGCGATTTTCGTCATAAGGACGGGCGGCGAGGCCGGCACCTTCAACGGAGGCGATACCGCCATGCACCTTCCGGACCTTGCCCATTTCATGCAAACGGTCGATATCGCGACGGATGGTTGCCGCCGAAACGTTCAGACGCTCCTGCAAATCGCGAACGGAAGCGAACGGCACCCGGCCCAGCATCTCGGCGATGGCGACATGGCGATCCGAATCACGCATGATTGCACTGCTCCATTTTGATCAAATTACGTCATGATTCTTGGTGCAACAAGCCGAATTGACACACTTCGCACCGCTTGTTGACGAAATAACTTCAAGCTCGTACCTTCCTCGCATTGACGCTCCGACGAATGACGGCGACCACTTGCTGGCAGATTCGCGTGGAACTTATCAGGAGGTGCGGAGATGAAATCGACTGTCGTCTCGGCATTGCCAGAGGATTTTCGCCAATTCCTGGCCCTCTCGGCCGAGATCGGCCGGGATATCCTGAAGACGCAAGGGGCCGGCGGCAACACTTCGATCAAACATGGCGACTGCCTCTGGGTGAAGGCCTCCGGCACATGGCTGGCCAACGCGCTCGATGGCAACATCATGGTGCCGGTCGACCGGGTTGGCCTGCTCGAAGCCTTGCGGGCGGGTGATGAAAGAGCTGAAAAGGCCACGGCCTTCATCCGCAACGACCTCGATCCCGGCGCCTTGCGCCCATCGATCGAGACCACCCTTCATGCGGCATTGCCGCAGCGGGTCATTGCCCACTTCCACTGTGTTCACACCATCGCGCTGGCGGTGCTCGCACGACGAGAGGACTTGATCGCCAACCGGATGGCGCATGTTCCCGACTTGAAGTGGGCGCTGGTGCCCTACCATCGTCCGGGCATACCCTTGGCGCAGACTATCGACAGCATTGCCGAAACCCGCCCGGACGTCATCATCCTGGCCAACCACGGGCTGATTGTCTGTGGCGAAACGATCGATGAGGTCCGCAACCGTATCCAACGCGTTACGACGGCGCTTGCCGGCACATCCCGGCACACGCCCGCTCCGGCCTTGCTCTCTCTCGAAGGGATATGCCGCGATACCGCCTATCGTCCGGCGCGCGACGCAGAAACGCATGCAACCGCCCTTTATTCGCAGAACATCCAGATAGCGACCGGTGGTTCCCTTTACCCCGATCACGTCATCTTCCTCGGCACAAGGATCGGACTGCTCGCGGACGGCCAAGTCGTGAGCGACTTTACCTCGATCTTTGAGCGGCGTGGCGAACAACCGCCAAAACTGATCATCGCGCCGGGGATAGGTGTCCTCTTGCCGCAAGACATGACCACGGGCGGCGAGGCGATGGCCCGTTGTTTGAGTGAAGTCGTTTCGCGCATTCCCGACGGTGAGCCGATCATCTACCTGACCAAGCCTGACGAATATGCCTTGACCGGATGGGAGGCTGAAAAATACAGGCAGTCGTTCGACCGCGGGCAGAACGCGCAATGAAGCCAGCAGGCTCTTCGCATGACACGGCGATTGCGATCGGCATCGATGTCGGAACCTCCGGCGTCCGCGCCGCCGCCGTAAATGCCGATGGTGCTTGCCTGGCCTTCGCGCAGCAACACTTCGAGACAAGTGAGGACGCCAGATCCCCCATGCGGTGGCTGGCTGGCGTCCGCGCCTGCTTGCACGATCTGACGCAGCAAATCCCCCTTGCGACCGTTCAAGGCGTCGCGGTCGATGGTACCTCCGGCACGCTCCTGGCGGTGGACGCCAATGGCGCTCCGGTCGCGGGCGCCCTCATGTACAATGAGCCATGTCCCGATCGGCAGATCCTCGAGACGATCTCGCGTCACGCCCCTGCCAACAGCCCGGCTCTCGGCACGAACTCGGCCCTGGCGCGCGCCATTCATCTCAGCCGGCGTCCCGGCGTTGCTCGTATCCTGCACCAGGCCGACTGGATCGCCTTGCAACTTGCGCCAGATCATCTGGCGACCGACGAGAACAATGCGCTGAAGACCGGATACGATCTTGAGCTTGAGGTGTGGCCGGACTGGATCGAAGCGGCAGACATGGACCGAGCGCTCCTGCCCGAAGTCCACCGCGCAGGCGACCCTCTCGGCCTCGTTGGACGCACCGCCCGCGACCTCGGGCTCCCAGCACATTGCCGGCTCCATGCCGGAACCACAGACGGCTGCGCGGCCTTTCTAGCCACGGGTGCCAACAGGATTGGCGACGGCGTCACCTCACTCGGCTCGACCCTGGTTCTCAAGCTGGCGTCAGACAAGCCGCTCAATGTTGGTCGCCATGGTATCTACAGCCATCGAATTCGCGACTTCTGGCTGGTCGGCGGCGCCTCCAACAGCGGCGGCGGCGTGATCAGGGCGCTGATCGGCGACGACCGGCTGGCGGAACTCACCGGACGCCTTCGCCCGCATGAACCGACTGGATTGGACTATTATCCGCTGATCCGGCCCGGCGAGCGTTTTCCCATCAACGATCCCGAGCTTCCTCCCCGGCTCCAGCCACGGCCATCAGACGATGCCGTTTATTTTCAGGCCATCCTGGAAGGCATCACCCGGGTAGAACAGCTCGGTTATCGCCGCCTCCAGGAGTTGGGCGCGCCGACATTGAAGACGATCCGCACCGTTGGAGGCGGCAGCCACAACCCTGCCTGGACCGAGCTCCGGCAACAGGCGCTAGGCGTAACATTCCTCGGCTCCCAGTCGACGGAGGCCGCCGTCGGCACCGCATCCTTGGCCCTTCCGCTGGCGGCGAGAAGTTCATGAAAACCGCCCTGCCCCTGGTCGATTTCGCCGAACTGGCCGATCGATACGATGTGTTTTTTCTCGACCAGTTCGGCGTGCTGCGAGATGACGTCCAGCCCTATCCCGGAGCGGCCGAGGCGCTGCTTGCCTTGAAAGAACGCGGCAAGATCGTCGTGATCCTATCGAATTCGGGACGCAGCAGCGACTTCAACGCCAAACGCTTCGTCAAGCTCGGCTTCGACGCGAGCAGTTTCGACCACTTCATCACCTCCGGGGAAGTCGCCTTTTCGATCCTCGCCGAAGCAATGGCCCGTGGCGCAATCCGGCGCAGTTTCGTCATTTCCAGCGACGGCGATGATGAGGTCTCGCAACGTCTCGGCCTGGAGGCGACAGACGTGGCTGGCGATGCCGACGTCGTCGTCATTTCCGGCAGCCAGGCCGAGCGCATATCGCTCGACCGCTATCGCGACATGCTGCGACCCGCCGCAAGGAGAGGCGTGCCCTGCTATTGCACCAATCCCGATCTTTACAAGCTCGTCCAGGGCGGCCAGGCGCCCGGCGCGGGCATGATCGCCAATCTCTATGAGGAACTCGGCGGCAAGGTCGTGCGGATTGGAAAACCTTACCCGGAAATCTATGCCTTCGCCCTCTCCAAGGTTGAGGGCCACGGCAAGGTCGTTTGTGTCGGCGACAGCCTCGACCACGACATTGCCGGCGCGGCCGGCGCCGGGCTGGACTCGGTGCTTGTCCTGACCGGGTTGCAACAGGGGACGACCGGGGAAACGATTGCCGTCACCTCGGCGGCGCTCGGCGTACGGCCGACATTTCTGATGCATCGCTTCGCGAAATAGCCGCCCACCCGACCATGGTGAGATGATCCCCGCACGAACTCCCTACGACAAGGTTTGGGCGAGTGGGGCCGGCACCGCTTTCGAGACGGCGGGCGTCACCTCTTGCAGGCGACGGCCGCTATCGGCGTCGAACAGCTGCACGTCGGCGGGATCGACCGAGAAGAAGAACGGCTGGCCCGATTGCATGTCGTCGCGCAAGGCGACATGCACGATCATCGCCTGCCCGCCAAACGAGCTGTGCAGCAGTTTGGCGATGCCGAGTTCCTCGGCAAAATCGAAGCGCGCCGAAAGCGGACCGGATCCGAACTTCACCGCTTCGGCACGGAAGCCGGTAGTTACCGGTCCATGGCCGATATCGGGCCAACGATTGCGGTCGTAGGCGAGTTGCTGGCCGTCAGGCAACTTGACGATACCTTCATCAGGATGGGCCGCGCCCTTGAGCAGGTTGAGGCCCGGCGAACCGATGAAGTTGGCGACATAGGTGGTTTCCGGCCGGCCGTAGACTTCGCTCGGCGTGCCGATCTGCTCGATGCCGCCTTTGTTCATGACCACGATACGGTCGGCCAGCGTCATCGCCTCCACCTGGTCGTGGGTGACAAACAGGGTAGTGGCGCCGAGGCGCTGGTGCAGTTTGCGGATCTCGACGCGCATGGCCACGCGCAGCGTGGCATCCAGGTTCGACAATGGCTCGTCGTAGAGGAAAACTTTCGGCTCGCGGATCATGGCGCGGCCCATGGCCACGCGCTGCCGCTGTCCGCCGGAAAGCTGGGCCGGCTTGCGTTCGAGATAATCGGTGAGGCCGAGTGTCGCCGCCACCTTGTTGACGCGCTCGGCACGCTCGGCCTTCGGAAGTCCGGCGATCTTCAGCGAGTAGCCGATGTTCTTCGCCACCGACATGTGCGGATAAAGCGCATAATTCTGGAACACCATGGCGCAGCCGCGCTCGCGTGGCTCCAGTTTGTTGACCACTCGGCCAGCGATTGCCACCTCGCCCGAAGTGATCGATTCCAGGCCGGCGACCATGCGCAGCAGCGTGGATTTCCCGCAGCCCGAAGGACCGAGAATGACGATCAGCTCGCCACCGGCGACATCGAGGTTCACGCCATGCACGACTTCGTTCTTGGCGTAGGACTTGCGCACATTGCGCAGGGTGATTTCGGCCATCGGGTGTTATCCCTTATTTTTCGGTGGAGATGAGGCCGCGCACGAACCAGCGCTGCAGGAAGATGGTGACGAGCACCGGTGGCGTCAGCACGATGAGGTTGGCCGCCATGGCGACGTTCCAGATCGGCGGCTCGCCGAAGACCGGACCGGGCACGATCTTCTGAAGTTGCATGGTCGCGGTGGCGAAGTTCTGCTGATCGGTCACCACCAGCAGCGGCCATAGATACTGGTTCCACGACCATACGAACATGATGGTGGCGAGCGCCGCCATATTGGTCTTGGACAATGGCATCAGCACTTCGAGAAAGAACCGCACCGGCCCGGAACCGTCCATCTTGGCGGCTTCGGTCAGCTCGTCGGGAACGGTGAGAAAGAACTGACGGTAGAGAAAAGTGCCGGTTGCGGTGGCGATCAGCGGCAGGATCAGGCCAGAATAGGAGTTAAGCAGGTTCCATTCCGGCAGGGCTACCGCGATGCCGAACAGCTCGAAGATCGCCCTGAATGGCCGAAGCGCGTCGGCGGCAACGGCATAGGTCGGCACGATGCGCACTTCCAGCGGCAGCATTAGGGTGATGAAGATCAGCCAGAACATCACCATTCTCAGCCGATATCGGAAATAGACGATCGAGAAAGCCGAGAGCGCCGCGATCACGATCTTGCCGATGGTGACGCCGCCGGCGACGATGATCGAGTTCAGCATCACCCGACTGAAGTTTCCACGCTCCCAGGCGGTGGCCATGTTCTCGAGGAAATGGCTGCCGGGCCAAAGCGGCATCGGAACCTGGTTCACGGTATGGAAGTCGTGGCTCGCCGCCACGAAGATGATCCAGAAGGGGATGAGCAGCGCCACCAGGCTGACGATGAGCAGCGCGTGGGTGAGGAAGTCGAGGACAGGGGTGCGTTCGATCACGGCTCGACCTCGGCTCAGCGGTAGTGGACACGCCGCTCGACGAAGCGGAACTGGATGAAAGTCAGCGCGATGACCAACAGCATCAGCACGATCGATTGGGCGGCGGCGAGCGAGTAGTCCTTGCCCTGGAAACCGTCGGTGTAGATCTTGTAGACCATCAGCTCGGTGGCGCGCGCTGGCCCACCCGAGGTGGTGATGTCGACGATGCCGAAACTGTCGACGAAGCTGTCGGTGATGTTGATCACGATCAGGAAGAACAGCGTCGGCGTGATCAACGGCAACTGGATATCCCACATGCGTCTTAGCACGCTGGCACCGTCCACGGCGCCGGCTTCCGAGATCGTGCGCGGGATCGACTGCAGCGCCGCCAGGAAGAAGATGAAGTTGTAGCCGACCATCTTCCAGCTCTGCGCCAGCACGATAAGCGTGAAGGCGTCGTAGCCGTTGAGCGCAGGGTTCCAGAAACCGGGAAATGCGCGGTTGATAACCGATACGAAGCCGGCGTCCGGCGAGAAGATGAAGCGAAAGGCGAGACCGACCGCAGGTGCCGCCAAAGCGTAGGGCAGGAAGAAGGTGAATTTATAGACCTGATGGCCGGGCAGCCGGCGGTCGACGAAGAGCGCAAGCAGCGTGGCGATGGCGAGCGAGAGCACCGTTGCCGAGAAGGCGAATGTCAGCGAGACCCACACCGAGGCCCAGTATTTCGGATCCTGGAACACGGTTGTGAAATTCTGCAAGCCAACCCACTGGTTGCTGCCGCCGAACGGCGGCTCCAGCGTGACCGCCCAATAAAGCGCTTCGCCGGAAGGCCAGTAGAAGAAAACGAAGATAAGAAGCATCTGCGGGGCAATGAAAGCTGCCGCCAGCCAGAGGTTGGAGAAGGTCGCACGCTTTTCCACGCGGATGCTCCTTGCCTGTCATGTTTATGAAAGGGCGCCGCGGCAAGCCGCGACGCCCGTGAGAAAGTCTGAACAGCTTACGGCAGCGCCGCGCCCTTGTAGGTCTGCTCGTAGCGGCGAAGGATCTGGTTGCCACGCTCGACCACGGCATCGATCGCCGTCTGCATGTCCTTCTGGCCGGTAAAGGCGGCTTCCAGTTCCGAACGCAGTTCGGCGCGGATCGAGGTGAAGTTGCCGAGGCGAATGCCGCGCGACAGCGGCGTGACATTCGAAGCCGTCAACGAAGCGATCGCGATGTCGCGGTTCACCCGCTTCGGATCCTTGTAGAAGCCTTCAGCCTTCAGGAGCTCGTAGCCCTTGGTCGTCACCGGGATATAGCCGGTGTTCTCGGCGATATACTTCTCGCCGGTGTCCGGAGCCGTGACGTATTTCAGGAAGGCGGCCGCGGCCTCGTATTCTTCCTTGGATTTGCCCTTCATGACCCACAGCGAAGCGCCGCCGACCATCGAGTTGGTGCGCTTGGAGGCGTCGAGAACCGGCATCATCGCAACGTCCCACTTCAGGTCCTTGGCCTGGGTGTTGTGGACGGTGCCGTGGTTGGCGATGGAGGTGATGGTCGCCGCGCAAGTGCCGTCGGCGAAAGCCTGGACGATGTCCTTGCCCATCTGCTTGGTCTGGATCTTGGCATAGCCGGCATCGAGCCAAGACTTGAAGTCCTTCATGTGGCCGACGAAGGCGGTCTTATTGAAGGCGAGCTCGGCGCCGAGACCGCCATAGCCATTGTCGAGCGTGGCAAGCGGAATGGCATTGGTGGCCGAAAACTGCTCGAGATCCATCCAGGAATCGAAGTCGAAGGCAAAGCCGCAAGGCACGCCAGCGGCCTTCATCGCCTTCAGGTCTTCGCCGAACTCGGCCCAGGTCTTCGGCGCTTCGGTCTTGCCGATCTTCGCGAAGGCGTCCTTGTTCCAGTAGAACACGGCGGTCGACGAATTATAGGGGAACGACCACATGTCGCCGGAGCTGGTCGCATAATAGTTGGCGATGCCGGGGAAATACGCCTTCCAGTCGATGTCGAGCTTGTAGTCCTGGGCGAACTTGTTGGCCGGATAGATCGCGCCCGACAGCATGAAATTGACGGTGCCAGCGTCGTAGATCTGCACGATCGTCGGATTCTGCTTGGAGCGATAGGCCGCAATCGTGTTCTGCTCGGCCTTGTCGTAGCCGCCCTGGCCAGTGCAGACGGCTTCGTATTTGTCCTGCGACTGATTGAAGAGCTGGCAGTGCTTGGCCACCACTTCGCCGAGGTCGCCGGTGAGGCCATACCAGAACTCGAACTTTGTGCGTTCGGCGGCGCTGGCGCCGCTGGCAAGGACGACGGCCGTCGTCGCGAGCAGGATTAATCGTTTCATTCGTCCTCTCCAGACAGGAAGGTTGCTGCGCGAGCGGAAACGCCCGCTACGGCGCCTCCCCTAGAGAGGTCACGTGACAGCCGCGTTGTGGTTTCGTGATGATATGACGACAATCCCCACCGATCAGGTGCGCAGGACACTCCAGGCGTCAGCAATCCCGTCGGGTCGGGGTGCGTTGAGGCTCAAGGCCTGTTGATCTGACCCAGCCGTGTCAGACGAGGCTAGACACCGGCATCCCGGATTTCGAAAACATTGCCGCCAGAGGTGACAAAACGCCCATGCTCGCCGCGCCGTACGCTGTAGCACTTCTCGCCACCGTCGCGGAGTTCAAGCCAGGTGGTGCACAATTCACCATTGCGCAACACCCAGCGCCCCTTGTCGCCGTGCTCGTTTGCGTTTTCGATCGTGATCTCGGCCGTGCCATCCGGTGCCAGCAAAAGTAAGCCGCCCCGCCAGCCGCCAGCCTCCCACCAGGCGATTGAGCGGCCGACCAACTCGTTCTGAAGCTCTGTCGAACTGAGGTCGCCTGCCTCCGCTTCGCCGGTTGCGAGCGCCGAGGCGATCAGGATTACCGAACACAAAGCCGTGCTGCGCAAAGCCCGAATCCCCATCCATGACGGTCCGATGACGATTCAATGACATTTGCCGGCTGTTGTCGAGCCGCGATCGCAGGGAGCCAGCGCGGCTTTTCCCCAGATGCCGTCAGGGAAGTGTCACGCGCCGGTCAGACGCCGGACATGAAAACGCGTCATGTTGGCAAACGGCCTGTCGAGCACGCTCGGCCGAACCAGCCCTAAAACAAAGGACCAAGCCTATGTCAGCCGTCACCGGCACCGGAATCTCTGCGCATAAGCGCGCCAACGATCTCTCCGACTTCGCCGAGGAACTCGACATGATCGAGGAACTCGGCGTCGAGGCCATCGAACTGCCGACCTACGACATGGATATCGTCGTCGGCGGCAAGATCAGGAAGCCGCAGCTTGTCGCGCTGAAGCGCACCTGCGCAGCACGCGATATCGTCTATTCCGTGCATGGGCCGCTCGCCATCAACTTCATGGACGAAGCCTATCGTCTGCCGCGCCATTTCGAGGTGCTCGAGGCCTCTCTGGAAGTGGCGGCCGAAGTGGGTGCGGAACACTACGTCATCCACTCCGGCCTGATGGCGACCCAGCAGGCCGACGGCATCGAGGCCGGTTACCAGCGCCAGCGCGAATGGCTGGCCAAAAGCGGCGAAGTCGCCCGCCAGCATGGCCTGATCCTGTGCGTCGAAACGCTTTTCGCGGGCTACGAAGGCAAGGCGCTCGCGGCCTCGCCGTCACGCCTCGCTACGGAACTCGGCGCCATCAACCATCCCAACGTCATGGCGACGCTCGATTTCAGCCATGCCTATTTGAAGCTCGACTTCGACGGCCGCCGCGACGATTTCGTCGAGGAAGTAAAAGCGCTCGCGCCCTATGCGCGCCATCTGCATGTCCATGACAGCTTCGGCCGCCAGGACGATATCTGGATGTACACCGACGGCGAGCGCATCGCCTATGGCCATGGCGACCTTCACCTGCCTGTCGGCTGGGGCGACATCCCTTGGGACAAGCTGATGGCCGAATGCGAGTTCCCGGATGGGGTTCTGTTCAACATCGAGCTCAAAGAACGCTACTGGTACGCAGCCCAGGACACCGTGGACGCAACCAAAAAACTCGCCGAGAAAGCACGCTTCGTACACACCGCGGCAGCAGCTTGAACGACTTGTCCTGATGTTTTGGTGGTTGGTACGCCCAAGGGGAATCGAACCCCTGTTTGCGCCGTGAGAGGGCGCCGTCCTAACCGCTAGACGATGGGCGCAGCCGAGAACCGGCGATATAGGCTGGCCCGTTTGAAAAAGCAACAGGCTGAAACGGGCAAGTTTCATCGTCGGCGTCGACAGCGGTCACGGTCGTACTCGCCCTGGCCGCCGCCACTCCAGAGTGGCGGCGGCCAAGCGTTGTAACCACCCGGCCGGCTATCGCGCCGGCTGGATCAAATCCCAGAGATTGCCATAGAGATCGGCGAAGACGGCAACCGTGCCATAGAGCTCATGGCGCGGTGCTTCACGGAACTCGACGCCGCGCGCGATCATCGCCGCGTGATCGCGCTCGAAGTCGTCGGTCTCCAGGAACAGGAATACGCGGCCACCAGTCTGGTTGCCGACGCTGGCCGACTGGACGGGGCCATCGGCCTTGGCCAGGAGCAGTTTCGCCCCCTGCCCCGACGCCGGCTGCACCGTGACCCAGCGCTTTCCGCCACCGAGATCGACATCCGATGTCAGGACAAAACCCGCTCGGTCGACATACCAGCGGATCGCCTCGTCATAGTCCTTGACTACAAGGGCGACGGTGGCAACGGAACGACCAGCGGCGAAGTCGCTCACGGCTGGGCCCACCTATTGCGCGCGGATGACGAAGCGGCCGACGATGCGCCGCTCCGTCAGATCGTAAATGAAGATCGCGCGGCTGCCATCGGCAAGGTCGACATCGAGAGAGAGCCGGCCGCCCGACAGTGATTGCGACAGCACCTTCGAGCCAACGGGCAGCACGATATCTCCGGTCTGCGGCTCACCCGCCGGCGTCTGAATATCGCCTACCAGCGGTGCAGCCGGCTGCTTTGCCGTGCGCGATTTGTAGACAAGCGCGACTGCCACGACCATAAGGGCAAAGAACAGCAGGCCGAGATTGATGGCCATGAAGCGAACGAGCTTGCGGCGTACCTTCTCGATATTGGGATCCAGCGGCTTGTCTTCCTCATCGGCAAGGGGCCGGGCCATGGGCAATTTCTCTCGGAACGGTTTCGATGGCCGCACCTGATAACGAAGACACCGACGAATTCATAGAGCCGGTAACGATCGCGCTGGAGGCTGGGCAGGAAGCGGCCGGCCAGCGGCTCGACCAGTGGCTTGCGGCCAGACTGGCACCCGATTTGTCGCGCAACCGCATCCAGGCTTTGATCAAGCAAGGTGCCGTGCGCATTGGTGGTAGCCTAGTTGACGAGGCCAAGCGCAAGCTGGCCGTGGGCGACCACGTCTCGGTGGACATGCCGGAGCCCGAGCCGGCCGAGCCCCTGGGCGAGGACATCCCGCTCGACATTCTCTATGAGGACGACGCCTTAATCGTCATCGACAAACCGGCCGGACTGGTTGTCCATCCCGGCGCCGGCAACTGGACCGGAACGCTGGTCAACGCCCTGATTCATCATTGCGGCGCCAGCCTTTCCGGCATCGGTGGCGTGCGGCGGCCAGGCATCGTTCACCGCCTGGACAAGGACACCAGTGGGGTCATGGTTGTCGCCAAGACCGATCATGCCCACAGGGTGCTTTCCGAGGCCTTCGCCGATCACGGCCGTACCGGCGATCTCGCCCGTGCCTATGTCGCGCTGGTCTGGGGTATTCCGGAGCGCGCCATGGGAACTGTCGATGCAGCACTTGGCCGCCATGCCGACCGCGTGCGCCGCGCTGTGGTACCCGAGCATCGCGACGACGCCCGCCATGCCGTCACCCATTTCACGGTGGAGGAGCGCTTTGGCGAAGGACAGCAGAAATTCGCCAGCGCCAGCCTCGTCGAGTGCAGGCTGGAAACCGGCCGCACCCACCAGATCCGCGTGCACATGGCCCATATCGGCCACCCGCTGATCGGAGACCCCGACTACGGCCAGGCCTTCCGCACCAAGGCGAACCGGTTGCCGGATCCCCTGAAGGCAAAGGTCGCCGCCTTTCCCCGCCAAGCCTTACATGCACGCCTCCTTGAATTCAGTCATCCCGATACCCATCTGACGATGACGTTCGAAGCGCCGATGCCAGGGGACATGGAGGAACTGGTCGGCGGCTTTCGGAATCTCTGAACCTGCCACCAAAAAACCTGACTCGTATTGTTCACTTAACGGTGACACACTGTTTTGCCTTGAACAAATACGTGGATTTTCCGGTTTTGTTCCGGTATAAACCATTCGGCGCGACCGTGCAGTCAAGCAGCCGCGTCATTTGCCCGCCACGTTTCGGGGGCAATCCCAAAAGAGAGGAGGGCGCAGTTCATGGCCCAGTCACTACCCAGTATCGTTTCCGGTGAAGGCGGCCTTTCCCGCTACCTGGAAGAAATCCGTCGCTTTCCGATGCTCCAGCCGCAGGAAGAGTATATGCTCGCCAAGCGGTACAATGAGCATGAAGACACCGGCGCCGCCCACAAGCTGGTCACCAGCCACCTTCGTCTCGTGGCCAAGATCGCCATGGGCTATCGGGGCTACGGTCTGCCGATCGGCGAAGTCATTTCGGAAGGCAATGTCGGCCTGATGCAGGCCGTCAAGAAGTTCGAGCCGGAGCGCGGCTTCCGGCTGGCCACCTATGCCATGTGGTGGATCAAGGCCTCGATCCAGGAATACATCCTGCGCTCGTGGAGCCTGGTCAAGATGGGCACGACCGCCAATCAGAAGCGCCTGTTCTTCAACCTGCGCAAGGTGAAGGGCAAGATCCAGGCGCTCGACGACGGTGATCTCAAGCCCGAGCAGATCACCGAGATCGCCACGCGGTTGAACGTGTCGGAAGAAGAGGTGGTCTCGATGAACCGCCGCCTGTCCGGCGACGCCTCGCTTAACGCGCCGATCCGCGCGACCGAGGGCGAAAGCGGCGAATGGCAGGACTGGCTGGTCGACGACCACGACAGCCAGGAAGAGATGCTGATCGAGCAGGACGAACTGGACAACCGCCGCCAGATGCTGGCCGGCGCCCTGTCGGTTCTGAACGATCGCGAACGCCGCATCTTCGAGGCGCGCCGGCTTGCCGACGAACCGCTGACGCTGGAAGAGCTTTCGTCCGAATTCGACATCTCCCGCGAGCGCGTGCGCCAGATCGAAGTGCGCGCTTTCGAGAAAGTCCAGGATGCGGTCAAGGCCGCGGCGCGCAGACAAACCCAGGCGCTGCGCACGATCGACGCCCAGCCGACTGCTTAAGATACGACCTCGCCTCCCAAGGCAAAAAACCGCGCCGGCAAACCGGCGCGGTTTTGTTTTGCGGCAATGATCGATGCTCTAAACCGTCTCAGGAATCGGCCGGAACCCGCTTCGGCGCAAGCGTGGCGGCCAAGCCTTCCATGCGCTGCGCCAAGGCACCCAGCGCGCCGGTCAGCGCCTGATCGTTCTTGTCGGCCTTGGTGAGCGCGTCGTCGCGCGTCTTGCGCAGCGTCAGCACCTCGCTCTCCATGCCCTTGATGCGTTTCTGCATCTCGGACAGCTCGTCCATGACCATGATGCCGGCCATGACGGTGAGGCGCTGGTCGCCGATTTCGCCGAACGAATCCTTCAGATGCGCGACATAGCGATCAAAGCGCTCGGCCAGGTCGACCAAATGCTCTTCCTGGCCTTCGTCGCAAGCCATCCGATATTGCTTATTGTCGATGGTGACAGTGACCTGCGCCATGCCGGATCTCCTGTGCTATCTGTCCAGTACCGCGCGGATGGTTTCCATCGCGGCCACCAGCCGACGCGACACTTCCTTGTTTGCGTCCTCCAGCCGTTCGGCCCGCGCTTCGGAATTGTCGAGTTCCTGCGCCAACCTGGATCGGTCGGCGTTCATGCGCTGCACCTCGGCTTCGGCTTCGGAATAGTCGCGCTCGTTTTCAAGTTTGTTCGCGACGGCATTTTCTAGGCCTTCCATGGCCTTGCCCAGCCTCGCAATGACTTCCTTAAGGGTCGTTTCCCCGGTCATGGCCTTCGTCCTCAGCCCGTGCCCATCACCGAATCGCTCGCGTTCAGAACGCGTTATTCGTGAAACATTAGGCGGCGTGTGAAGGACACGTCAACAAAGCCGTCACCGCTGTCCCCCGCTAACGCTAATTTGATCGAGCCGCCGTCGGCATTTTCCTTGATGAGAAGCCAACTAAATCGATTTAGGTTTGATTGACTCACGCGACTGGCCTGCTATGTGTCGCGGCGTCTTTTCCGAACCGAACGGCTGGAGGAACCATGGTTTCGCGCGAACAACACGATCGGATGGCCAATGCGATCCGTTTTCTGTCCATGGATGCCGTCGAGAAGGCCAATTCCGGCCATCCTGGGCTGCCGATGGGCGCCGCCGACATCGCGACTGTCCTGTTCACGCGCTTTCTGAAATTCGACGCCAAGAACCCCCACTGGCCCGACCGCGACCGTTTCATCCTCTCCGCCGGCCACGGCTCGATGCTGCTCTACTCGCTGCTCTATCTGACGGGCTACGAGGACATGACCATTGAGCAGATCAAGAATTTCCGCCAGCTCGGCTCGAAGACCGCCGGCCATCCTGAATACGGCCATGCCACCGGCATCGAGACCACCACCGGTCCGCTCGGCCAGGGCATCTCGAATTCGGTCGGCTTCGCGCTCGGCGAGCGCATCATGAATGCCGCTTTCGGCAACGACCTCGTCAACCACTACACCTATGTGCTGGCCGGCGACGGCTGCCTGATGGAGGGCGTTTCGCAGGAAGCGATCGCGTTGGCCGGCCACCTCCGGCTCAACAAGCTGATCGTGTTCTGGGACAACAACAACATCTCCATCGACGGCCCGGTCTCGCTGTCAGACTCCACCGACCAGGTCGCCCGCTTCCAGGCTTCCGGCTGGAATGCCATGCATGTCGACGGTCATGACCCCGAAGCGATCGCCTATGCCATCGAGGCGGCGCGCCATTCCGACAAGCCGACGCTGATCGCGGCCAAGACCACCATTGGCTTCGGCGCGCCAACCAAGGCCGGCACCAACAAGGTGCACGGTTCGCCGCTCGGCGCTGAAGAGATCGCCGGCGCGCGCAAGTTCTTCAACTGGGATTCGCCGCCTTTCGAGATTCCTGCCGACCTCCTGGGTGCATGGCGTGCCGCCGGTGAAGCGGGCGCCAAGCAGCGCACCGACTGGGAAGGCCGCCTCGCCAAGACAGACGGCAAGCTGCGCGCCGAATTCGAACGGCGCATCGCCGGCAAGCTGCCGGCAGATTTCGACGCCGTCATCGCCGACTACAAGAAGAAGCTCGCCGTCGACAAGCCGAAGGTCGCCACCCGCAAATCGTCGGAAATGGCGCTGGAAGTCATCAACGGCGCGGTTCCCGAAACCATCGGCGGCTCGGCCGACCTGACCGGCTCCAACAACACTAAGACCAGCCAGACCAAGGCGATCACCCGCGACGACTACGGCGAGCGCTACGTCCACTACGGCATCCGCGAGCACGGCATGGCCGCCGCGATGAATGGCTTGACGCTGCATGGCGGTATCATCCCCTACGGTGGCACGTTCATGTGCTTCACCGACTATGCGCGTCCGTCCATGCGCCTCGCTTCGCTGATGGGCATCCGCTCGATCTTCGTCATGACGCATGACTCGATCGGCCTCGGCGAGGACGGCCCGACCCACCAGCCGGTCGAACATCTGGCGGCGCTGCGTGCCATTCCGAACCACAACGTCTTCCGCCCGGCCGACGCCACGGAGGCAGCCGAATGCTGGCAGATCGCGCTGGAATCGGAAAAGACGCCGTCGACGCTGGCGCTGACCCGCCAGAACCTGCCGGCGGTGCGGACCGACTACGTCGCGGAGAACCTCTGCCGTCTTGGTGCTTATGAGCTTGCCGCCGCCGAAGGTGGCGAAGCAGCCGTCACCATCTTCGCCACCGGCTCGGAGATCGAGATCGCGCTCGGTGCCCGCACCCTCTTGCAGGGCCACGGCCACCCGACCCGTGTCGTCTCCGTGCCCTGCTTCGAGCTGTTCTTCCAGCAGAGCGATGCCTATCGCGAAAAGATCATCGGCAAGGCCAAGATCAAGGTCGCCATCGAGGCCGGCATTCGCCAGGGCTGGGATCCCATCATCGGCACCGATGGCATCTTTATCGGCATGCACGGTTTCGGCGCCTCCGGCACGATCGAGCAGCTCTACAAGCATTTCGGCATCACCGCCGAGGATACCGCCAAGGCCGTGGAAGCGCGGCTTCACGCCAAGTAATGCCTTCCCGGCGGTTGCATCCGCCGGGCCCTTTCGTCGCACCAGACGAATGAAACGATTAGCTCTCAGGGCGAGCGGCTGGATTCTTTTGCCGCTCGCCGTTATTCAGGCGGCGGACATTTTGCATCCGCCTTTCACGCTCCCCGGGAGAAAGACATGACCGTCAGAGTTGCCATCAATGGGTTTGGCCGCATCGGCCGCAACATTTTGCGCGCGATCTACGAGTCCGGCCGCAAGGACATCGAAGTCGTCGCCGTCAACGACCTCGGCCCTGTCGAGACCAATGCCCACCTTTTGCGCTATGACAGCGTGCACGGCCGTTTCCCCCACGAAGTTAAGGTGGACGGAGACAGCATTTCCATCGGCGGCAAGAAGATCAAGGTCACCGCGATCAAAGATCCGACCCAGCTGCCGTGGAAGGAACTCAACGTCGACATCGCGCTCGAATGCACCGGCATCTTCACCTCGAAGGAGAAGGCCTCCGCGCACCTGACCGCCGGCGCCAAACGCGTCGTCGTCTCGGCCCCGGCCGACGGCGCCGATCTGACCGTGGTCTACGGCGTCAACCACGACAAGATCACCAAGGATCACATCGTCATCTCCAACGCCTCCTGCACCACGAACTGCTTGGCGCCGGTGGCCATGGTCCTCAACAATGCCTTCGGCATCGAAAAGGGTTTCATGACCACGATCCATGCCTATACCGGGGACCAGCCGACGCTGGACACCATGCACAAGGACCTCTATCGCGCTCGCGCCGCAGCGATGTCGATGATCCCGACCTCGACCGGTGCCGCCAAGGCCGTCGGCCTGGTCCTGCCGGAACTCAAGGGCAAGCTGGACGGCGTCTCGATCCGCGTCCCGACCCCGAACGTCTCGGTCATCGACTTCAAGTTCGTCGCCAAGAAGACCGTCACGGTCGACGAGGTCAACGCTGTTCTCGTTGCCGCCGCCGATGGCCCGCTCAAAGGCATCCTCGCCTATACGAATGAGCCGCTGGTCTCGGTCGACTTGAACCACAACCCGGCTTCGTCGACCTTCGCGCTCGACCAGACCAAGGTCATCGAGGGCAATCTCGTGCGCGTCATGTCCTGGTACGACAATGAATGGGGCTTCTCCAACCGCATGGCCGACACGGCCGTCGCCTTGAGCAAGATGATCGCCTGATCGCTCCGCCCCTTTTCGACCTTCGTGAAACGCTCGGTTCCGCCGGGCGTTTTTCGTTGGCGGAGAAAAATCACTGAAGTCAGTGTGCTAGCTCAAAAAATCACGGCCGCGCCTTGCACCGGCCATGTCTTCGCCCCACTCTCCCGTAAAGCGGAGAAGAGCGAAGCGCGAGGGGAAAAACTGGATGGAGCACGCGATCTATCTCGCGACGCTGATCGGCACCGGACTGGTGGTGGCCGCCGCGTTTTCGAGCCTGATCGCATTCCGCTTCGGTGCCCCGCTGCTGCTGCTGTTTCTGGGCATCGGCCTTGCTACCGGCGTCGACGGACTGGGCATCGCCTTCGACAATGCCAGCGTCGCCTATTTCATCGGCTCGCTCGCACTTGCTGTGATCCTGTTCGATTCCGGCTTCGGCACGCCGCTCAAGGTGTTGCGTCAGGCAGCTGGCCCTGCGCTCTCGCTGGCCACGGTCGGCGTCGTGCTCACCACTGGCTTGTTCGGCGCAGCCGCCTTCTATCTGCTTGATCTCAACTGGCTGGAATCCTTCCTGCTTGGCGCTTCCGTCGCCTCCACTGACGCCGCCGCCGTGTTCTTTCTGTTGCGCGCCGGCGAGATCAACCTGCGCGAACGTGTGCGCTCCACGCTCGAAGTGGAATCCGGCACCAATGACCCGATCGCCATCTTCCTAACCATCACCCTGGTCGAGGTGATCGCCGCGGGAGCAAATCCGGAGGCTCCGGTGCTGCTCGCCGACCTGTTGCTTGGCTTCCTGCTCAACATGGGGCTGGGAGCGGCGGTCGGCATTGTTGGCGGCATGGCGATCGTGCGGTTGGTCGACAGGCTGAACCTCGACCACGGCCTCCTGCCGATCTTCGTGCTCACCCTGTCGCTGATGGTCTTTGCCGCCGCCGGCGCCATCGGCGGTTCGGGCTTCCTCGCGGTCTATCTGGCCGGGCTCGTTGCCGGTAATTCCGACATCCGCGCCGTCACCATCCTGAAACGCTTCCAGGACGGCATGTCTTGGCTGGCGCAGATCATCATGTTCCTGGTGCTTGGCCTGTTCGCGACGCCGTCTCAGTTTCCGGCGATCCTGTTGCCGGCCATTCTGCTTGGCCTGTTCCTGATCTTCATCGCCCGCCCGCTGGCGGTTTGGCTCTGCCTTATTCCGTTCCGGCTGCCGCGCCCGGAAGTCGCTTTCGTTTCCTGGGTCGGCCTGCGCGGCGCGGTCTCCATCCTGCTCGCCATCACCCCACTGCTCGGCGGGTTGGAACATGGCCGCATGATCTTCAACGTTGCCTTCATCATCGTTCTGGTTTCGCTGGTGGTGCAGGGCTGGACGGTCGGACCCTTGGCCCGAAGGCTTGGCCTCATAGTGCCCGCACGCATCGGCCCGCTTGATAAGGTCGAGCTCGAACTGCCGGGCTCGGCCCACCATGAATTGCTCGCCTACCGCGTCGTACCGGGCAGCCCGGTCGCGCGCGGCGAACGTATCCCGCGGTGGGCAAGGCCATCGCTGGTCGTTCGCGATGGCCGCTCCATGCGCTTCCAGGACATGGGCCGCCTGCAGGCCGGCGACAACGTCTATATCTTCGTGCCCGATCGCTATCCGCGCTTGCTCGACAAGCTGTTCGCCAGCCGCGCCGTGGTCGACCCCGAGGATGCCGATTTCTTCGGTGCCTTCGCCGTCGACCCGAACCGCCCCGCCGAAGAACTGGAAGCGGCCTACGCGCCTGGGCTGACTGAAGAGGAGCGCAAGCTGACCATCGGCGCGCTGGTGGTAGAGCGGCTGGATGGCCATGCCGAATATGCCGATCGTGTCTCGATCGGGCCGATCGAACTGATCGTGCGCGATGTCGACGACAAGGGCCGCATCACCGGCCTCGGGCTGTCCTTTGAGCCGACGGCGCCGGTCGCGCGGGTGCCTGCCTTCCTCAGCGCCGGCGAACTTTTTGACCGTATCGCCAGCCTCATTCGCAATCGCCGCAAGCCGCCCGAAAAGCCGAAGGCGTCGGAGGACGATACGACGCAGAACCGTCCCGACGCGAATGAACGCAAGGATGATGACGCCCCGCTGCCAGCGTGATGTCACCTTGTGGCGAGATATTTATCGCCCCATGCTTCTCAAGCCTTGCATCCCCGTTTTTGGCGGGTAAGGTCCGGCATCTTTTCGAAAAGGAACAGGCATGGCTGGCTTCAAGACCCTGGACGATATCAGCGATGTGGGCGGCAAGCGCGTGTTGGTGCGCGTCGATCTCAACGTGCCTGTTGCCAACGGCAAGGTCACCGACCTTACCCGCATCGAACGCGTCGTGCCCACGATCTCGGAGCTTTCGGACAAGGGCGCCAAAGTTATCCTGCTCGCCCATTTCGGTCGCCCGAAGGACGGCCCCGCACCCGACCTGTCGCTGCGCCCGATCGCTGCCGCCACCGCCGAGGTTCTCGGCCGGCCCGTCGCCTTCGCTGCCGACTGTGCGGGTGAAAAGGCCGAGCTGGCTGTCGCCGGCATGAGGAACGGCGATGTGCTGCTTCTGGAAAACACCCGCTTCTACAAGGGCGAGGAAAAGAACGATCCCGCGCTGACCGAACAGTTCGCGGCGCTCGGCGACGTCTATATCAACGACGCGTTCTCGGCCGCACACCGCGCGCATTGCTCCACCGAAGGCCTGGCGCGCGTGCTGCCGGCCTATGCCGGCCGCACCATGCAGGCGGAACTGGAGGCGCTCGAGAAAGGCCTCGGCGCGCCGGTCAAGCCGGTCATCGCCATTGTCGGTGGCGCCAAGGTCTCCAGCAAGATCGATCTCCTGATGAACCTCGTCAAAAAGGTCGACGCGCTGGTGATCGGCGGCGGCATGGCCAACACCTTCCTCGCCGCGCGCGGCACCGATGTCGGCAAGTCGTTGTGCGAGCACGATCTCGCCACCACCGCCAAGCAGATCATGATCGAGGCGGCCACTGCCGGTTGCGCCATCATCCTGCCGGTGGACGGCGTAGTGGCGCGCGAATTCAAGGCGGGAGCCGCCAACGAGACCGTTGCCATCGACAAGGTACCTGGCGACGCCATGATCCTCGACGTCGGCGCCAAGACCATCGAGACGATCAACCAGTGGATCGACCGTGCCGCCACGCTGGTGTGGAACGGTCCGCTCGGCGCTTTCGAGATCGAACCCTTCGACAAGGCGACTGTTTCCGCCGCCAAACATGCAGCCGCCCGCACCAAGGCCGGCAAATTGGTTTCGGTAGCTGGTGGCGGCGATACGGTCGCGGCACTCAACCACGCCGGCGTTGCCGACGATTTCACCTATGTCTCGACCGCCGGCGGCGCGTTCCTCGAATGGATGGAAGGCAAGCCACTGCCCGGCGTCGAAGTATTGAAGAAGTAGGCGAAACGCCGGCTGTCAAGCACTGCCGGCGACCTCAAATCGTTTGAAAATCTTTCAATCGGTTAGTACTCTGGATCGGCCTTTTCAGCTGGCGCATGCTTCTGCTATGCGCCCGGCATCACTTTCTGAAGGAAGATGAAATGAACCAGGAAATGGCCGCGCAGGTAGCAAACAAGGACGGCTTCATTGCTGCGCTCGATCAGTCGGGCGGCTCCACGCCGAAGGCGCTCAAGCTTTATGGCGTCGACGAAAGCGCCTGGTCGAACGATGCGGAAATGTTCGACCTCGTTCATCAGATGCGCGCGCGGATCATCAAGTCGCCTGCCTTCACCGGCGACAAGGTCATGGGTGCGATCCTGTTCGAGCAGACCATGGACCGCGACATCGACGGCATACCGACCGCCCAGTATCTGTGGGAAAAGCGCCATGTGGTGCCTTTCCTGAAGATCGACCAGGGTCTGGCTGAGGCCACGGACGGCGTCAAGCTGATGAAGCCGATGCCGAACCTCGACGCGTTGCTGAAGCGTGCGGTCGCTAAGGGAATATTCGGCACCAAGGAACGGTCGGTGATCGATGCGGCGAACCCGAAGGGCATCGCCGCCGTTGTCGACCAGCAGTTCGAAGTCGGCAGGCAGGTCCTGGCGCATGATCTCGTCCCGATCATCGAGCCGGAAGTCACGATCTCCATCCATGACAAGGCGGAAGCCGAGGACATTCTGCTTGGCGAAATCCGCAGGCATCTCGACACCGTGCCGGCTGGCAAGAGGGTCATGCTGAAGCTGACGCTGCCGACGAAGGCGAACCTCTACAAGCCGCTGATCGACGATCCCCGCGTCATGCGCGTGGTCGCCCTCTCCGGTGGCTATTCCCGCGACGAGGCCAATGCGAAGCTGAAGCAGAATTACGGCATGATCGCCAGCTTCTCGCGCGCGCTGACCGAGGGTCTTTCGGCGCAACAGACCGACGCGCAGTTCAACGCTGCGCTGGCATCAGCGATTGACAGCATTTTCCAGGCGTCCAGCGTCAAAACGGCCGCCTGAGCCAGCTTTTCATATCGACACGCGAACCCGGGCCTCGCGCCCGGGTTTTGCTTTTTTGCGCGAGCACCCAGCCCGACTGCGAAATTTTTGGCCCCGCGGATGTCGGAATGGGCGGACGCCACGCGTCCTTGGACAATGGAGAGAGGAGAATTCCATGTCCAAACGCAAGATCGTCCCGCAGGAAGAGTGGTTTCGTGCGCACCAGCAGCACCTCAAGCGCGAGAAGGAACTGACGCGCCTGCGCGACAAGATCGCCGCCGAAAGACGTGAACTGCCCTGGCTCAGGATCCGCAAGGACTATGTGTTCGAAACCGAAGCAGGGCCAAGGCATCTTGCTGATCTCTTCGGCGCCAACAGCCAGCTCATCGTCTACCATTTCATGCTTGGGCCGGGCGGCAACCATTATTGCGAAGGCTGTTCCTTCCTGTGCGACCACATCGACGGCGCCAATCAGCATCTTCGCCATCATGATGTTTCGCTGGTAGTGGTGGCCCGCGCACCGCTGGCCGAGCTTTCGCCGTTTAAGAAACGCATGGGCTGGAAGTTCGACATGGTGTCGTCCTATGCCAGCGACTTCAACTTCGACATGCAGGTGTCCTACACCGACAGACAGATCGCGGCCGGCGAGACCGTCTACAATTTCGAGAAACGTGCCATCACCATTCGCGACCTGCCCGGCACCAGCGTCTTCTTCAAGGACGAGGCCGGCAACGTCTTTTTGACCTTCATGTCACGGGCGCGGGGCGGCGAACCACTGATCACGACCTACGACTATCTCGACATGACGCCGAAGGGTCGAAATGAGAACGGTCCCTATTACGGCATGATCGATTGGGTGCGCCTGCACGACGAGTATGAGGGTGCGACGGAGGCAGAGGAAGGCTGCTGCCACTAGAGCGCTGCGCGTCGTGCTAACGTTGCGGCAACAGATGAAACGAATGCTTCCTATTCATCTGCTCTGCGTCCTGCGCTATGGCTTGATGTGTCGTTGCATCGAGCTCGCCATGTCCCGCATCGCCGCATTGCTTACCTGGTTCGCCCTGCCCGTTTATATCTGGCAAGGGCTCGGCGTGCGCCGCCGCACCACACGCATGTTGCCGGCCTCGGGTCCTGTCATGCACGAGATCGCCGGCAAGAAGCCCGCTCTCTCGCTGCTGGTGCTGGGCGATTCCTCCGCGGCCTCGGTCGGCATCGCGAATTCCGAGGAGGGATTGGCGGCCCAGCTTGCGTCACTGATTTCGGAGCGAACCGGCAGCGCGATACGATGGCGCGCCGCCGGCTTCAATTCGGCAACCTCCGGTCAGATCCGCGATCATGTCCTTCCCAATCTGTCGGCCGAGCCGTGGACGCATATCGTGCTCTGCATCGGCACCAACGACACCAAGAATTTCCACTCGGTGTCGCGCTTCAAGAAGGACTTCGGTGGTTTGCTTTATGCCCTGCGCGCCAAATGGCCGGAGGCGCGCGTGATCTGGTCGCCGGTGCTGGAATTCACCCAGGCGCCGGCAATGCCGCCGCTGCTCGGCAAGATTCTCGAAATCCGCGCCCTGGAAATGAACCGCATGGGCATGCGGCTATGCCATGAACGCGGCGCCGTGCCTGCGCCTCGCCTGCCCATCACCGACCCGGAAGCCGGTTTCGCCAGCGATGGCTTCCATGCTTCCGCCGCCGGCTATCGCGCCTGGGCCGAACATCTGGCTAGGTTTGTGCTGGGTGATGACGGCGTACCGCCGGCCTGACAGAACCTCTCCTCTGCCCGCACCCGCGAGAATAAATCTCTGTCACCCGTGACTGAGCAAAGCCGTGATCGAAATCGCGGCCATTGCGGCCACGGCCAGCTTCCAGCAGTCACGCCGGCGCTTCAATCCTGGCCAGCCGAGCGGCTTGACGACCTGTATGGCCATCATGGCGAGGATGAGGAGCGCGAGCAGCTTCGACATAACCGTCTTTGAGCAGGGCACACGATGCCTGTCAAAGGTCCACCAGCCGCAATTCTCTCGCCCTTAAGTCAGATGGACGTTCGCCGCCCGCAGGCGCTAGATTTCCGCAAAAGACGAAGAAAGGCGGAGGAGACGATGGCAAGCCGCTACCACGAGGTCTACGCCGATTGGAAACGCGACCCCGAAGCCTTCTGGGCGGAAGCAGCCGAGGCCATTGACTGGTATCGCCGCTGGGACCGCATCTTTGATCCGCGCGAGGACGTCTATGGCCGCTGGTTCGTCGGCGCTTCCTGCAACACCTGCTACAATGCCGTCGACCGCCACGTCACCGGCGGCCGCGCCGACCAGCTCGCTTTGGTCCATGACAGCGCTTACACCGGCAAGGTCACACGCTACACCTATGCCGAATTGATGCGCGAGGTGGTGGCGACCGCGTCGGCACTGTGGAACCAAGGTATTCGCAAGGGCAACCGCGTCATCATCTACATGCCGATGGTGCCGGAGGCGGCGATTGCGATGCTCGCCTGCGCGCGCCTCGGCGCCATCCATTCCGTTGTTTTCGGCGGCTTTGCGGCGCGCGAACTGGCCACCCGCATCGATGATGCGACCCCGAAGGTCATCATCTCGGCCTCCTGCGGCCTCGAACCGAGTCGCGTCGTGTCCTACAAGCCGCTGCTCGATGCCGCCATCGAGCTGGCCACCCACAAGCCGGACGCATGCCTGATTCTGCAGCGCGATGAACTGCGCTGCGAGCTGATCCCCGGTCGCGACGTCGACCTCGGCGACCAAGTCGCGCGCGAACGCGCCGCTGGTGCCTGGGTGGACTGCGTGCGTGTCGCTGCCACCGACCCGCTCTACGTGCTCTACACCTCAGGCACCACCGGCCAGCCCAAGGGCGTGGTGCGCGACAATGGCGGCCACATGGTCATGTTGAAATGGTCGATGGAGAACGAATTCGGGATCAAGCCCGGCGAGGTGTTCTGGGCTGCCTCCGACGTCGGCTGGGTGGTTGGTCATTCCTACATCGTCTATGCGCCGCTGCTCCACGGCTGCACCACGGTCATGTTCGAAGGCAAGCCGGTCGGCACGCCGGATGCCGGCACCTTCTGGCGGGTGATCGCCGATCACGGTGTCGTCTCCCTGTTCACGGCGCCGACCGCCTTTCGCGCCATCAAGGGACAGGACCCGCAAGGCTTGCTGGTGCCGAATTACGATTTCTCCAAATTTCGTGCTCTCTTCCTTGCCGGCGAGCGGGCTGACCCAGAGACCATCAAATGGGCCGAACGGCACCTCAAGGTGCCGGTGATTGACCATTGGTGGCAGACGGAGACCGGCGCGCCCATCACCCAGAACCCGATCGGGCTTGGTCCGCTGCCGGTGAAATACGGCTCACCCGGCGTGCCGATGCCGGGCTACGACATTCGGGTGCTCGATGATGCCGGGCATGAGCTGACGGCCGGCGCGCTGGGCAATGTGGTGTTGAGGTTGCCGCTGCCGCCCGGCTGCCTGCCGACATTGTGGAAGGCCGACAAGCGCTTCCGCCAATCCTATCTCGACGAGTTCCCCGGCTATTACAAAACCGCCGACGCCGGCCTGATCGACGAGGATGGCTATCTGCTCGTCATGGCCCGCACCGATGACATCATCAACGTCGCCGGTCACCGCCTTTCCACCGGCGCGATGGAGGAGGTGCTGGCGGAACATCCCGACGTTGCCGAATGCGCGGTGATCGGCATTGCCGACGCGATGAAGGGCCAGGTGCCGCTTGGCCTCGTCGTGCTGAATGCCGGCGCGGTGCGCGAAGACGGCGCCGTTGAGAGGGAGGCCGTAGTGCTCGTGCGTGAGCGCATTGGCCCAGTTGCCGCCTTCAAGACGGTGGTGACGATCAAACGCCTGCCAAAGACCAGATCCGGCAAGATCCTGCGCGGCACCATGCAAAAGATAGCCGACAAAGAAGAATGGAAAATGCCGGCTACCATCGACGATCCCGCCATTCTCGATGAGATCAAGGCGGCGCTGAACGCGCGGGGAATAGGCGTTTAAACGACCCGCTCTACTCCTGACAGATAGCTGTCAGGAGGGGTATGCGATGATGCCTCCATCAAAACAAAGGAGGCCGCCATGACCCGTTTCGCCATCGTCAGCTCAGTGCAGCGCTATGTCGGCAAGATCCGCACGCTGCGCAATGAGATCCGCACCGAGCGCCTGCTCAACAGCCTTTCGCCCGATATCCGCGCTGATATCGGCTGGCCCGATATGTATGCCGGGTTCAAGCGGCGCGAGGATTGACTGACTTTTTTCGGCAAGCCCTTGGATTGACAGGTTGTCGCACCCAAGTAAGGAAACCGCGGCTGCGCATACCCCAAGGGAATGCTCTTCTGCGCCTGGGCATTTGGCCATTGATTATTTGTGATGTGGCTGTCGTGGGCACGGCGCGGTCTAAAGAGGGGAGAGAATTATGCCAAATGGAAAAAAGATTGGCTTCGTGTTCATCGACCGGTTCGCCGATTGGGAATATGGTCTTTTGTCGGCCTCTGCTGTCGAATGGTTCGGAGCGCAAGCCGTTTCGATCACACCTGATGGCCAGCCTGTCACGTCCGCAAGCGGATTTCGGCTGTCGCCGCACCGTTCGGCTACCGTGGCCGACAATCATGACCTCGATGCCATTGCAGTGATCGGTTCCGATGTATGGACTGGCGACAAGGCTCCCGATGTTTCCAGCCTTGTCGATGCCGTGGCGATGCGCCGTGGCGTGATCGGTGGTATCTGTGCGGGAACGCTACCGCTTGCCCGCGCTGGCGTTTTCGAAGGCAGAACGCACACCAGCAACGGCCGCGACTGGATCCTGACACATCTACCCGACTATGCCGGCGTCGAGCGCTATCGCGACGTGCCGAATGCGGTTGCCGACGGCAACGTCGTTTCCGCACCGGGTTCGGCACCTGGCACCTTCGCCAAGGAGTTCATCGAAGCGCTCTATCCCGACAAGCATGACGAATTGACTGAGATGCGCGCCTTGTTTGCCCGGGAGTACGGTGAAAGCTCCTGACAATATGCTGTCAGGAGGCCAATGCCATACTGACAGCGTTGTAAAACGGGGGGGGTTTGGACGTGACTGATTTTGTTCCGCCGAAAGCGGCTATCTGGTTTGAAATTCCGGTGACCGACATGGATCGCGCACAGGCCTTCTATGGTGCAGTGCTGCAAAACACGCTGTCGCTCGAGACGATGGGACCAAACCCCATCGCCTTGTTCGCGGCAAAGGATCAGGCTGCCTCCGGCCATGTCTATCCCGGCAAGCCGGCGCCACGTGGCACCGGTGGTACCATTCATCTCGCTGTGGCCGCGCCGCTCGAGGATGCGCTCGAACGCGTCAAGGTCCACGGCGGCGAGGTCGTCTCGGAAATCATCCAAGTGCCATCCGGGCATTTCGCCTATTGCCTCGATCCGGACGGCAACAGCTTCGGTTTGTTCGTATGAACGGATAACTTGATGGTCAAAAGCTGGACAGACAGGCTGAACACGGCTGGCATCAATGGCATTCGGCCGACGCCACGCACCATGAGTGACGTGGTCGAGGGCCAGCCGATGTTGGTGCCGACGCCGCGGCAAGTGGATGAGTTCATCCGCTCGATCCCGAAAGGGGTCGAGATGGATGTAAGGGCGTTGCGGACCGCGCTTGCCGTCGAACACGGCGCCGAAGTGACATGCCCGGTCACCATCGGCTACCATTTGCGTACCGTTGCGGAGGCGGCCTTGGAAGATCTCGAGCGCGGAACCGCGCTCGCCGACATCACGCCCTTCTGGCGAGTGCTCAGCTCAAGGACGCCGACAACGAAGAAATTGTCGCTTGGCGCCAAACTGGTTGATGAGCAGCGCCGCCGCGAAGGGCTCGACCCGTAGGAACCGAGGATACGAACGATGCGACGTGCCGATAGGCTTTTCCAGATCGTCCAGCATCTGCGCGGCGGCCGCTTGGTCACTGCACAGAAGCTCGGCGCTTGGCTCGAAGTGTCCGAGCGTACGATCTACCGCGATATCGCTGACCTGCAATCGACCGGCGTGCCGATCGATGGCGAGGCCGGTGTCGGTTACATGATGAGGGAGGGGTTCGATCTTCCCCCGCTCATGTTCACCAGAGACGAGATTGTGGCGCTGGTAGCCGGTGCCCGCATGGTGCGCGCCTTTGGTGGGGCCACTATGGCCCGCGCTGCCGACGAAGCCCTGGTCAAGATCGGCGCGGTGTTGCCCGATACTGAAAAGGACCGCATCGCGCGCACTGAAATCCACACGCCGATGTGGGTGGTGAGCGACGCCGCGCGCGAAGCGATCGATATCATCGAACGCTCGATCGAGAAGCGGCAGGTTCTGACCATTGACTACAATGACGAAGCCGGCCGCAGCACGGCGCGCGACGTGCGGCCGCTCGGGCTCTGGTTCTGGGGCAAGGTGTGGACGTTGGTCGCCTGGTGCGAGATGCGCGACGATTTCCGCGCCTTCCGCATCGACCGCATCGCTTCAGTCATCATTGCCAACCGCCTGTTCAAGCCCGAACGCGGCAAACAGCTCGCCGATTTCTATCGTGCCGTCGAGCGCAGCGAAGCCTATGGCATGGGCCCGACGGCAAGAGGCGCATGAACGGCACGACCTCCTCGTTTGAGGAGGTCGTAGTTCCAGTTCTTATTCGTCGTCTTCTTCGGTTTTGCCCTTCAGCGCCGAGAGCTTGGCGAAGACGGCGTTGGCGTCGAGTTCCTCGTCCTCGGCCTTCGGCTTTTCGGCCTCGGGCACCAGGCGCTCGGTGAGCGCTGCCGGCAGCAGCGTGTCGCCGATCGGCTGCACCGGTTCGCGGCCGCGCGAGGCGCGCTGCACTTCGAGATCGAGGTCGATCTGCGAACACAGGCCCAATGTCACCGGGTCCATCGGCGCCAGATTGGCCGAGTTCCAGTGCTTGCGCTCGCGAATCTGCTCGATGGTCGACTTGGTGGTGCCGACGAGGCGCGAGATCTGCGCGTCCTTCAGCTCGGGATGGTTGCGCACAAGCCACAGAATGGCGTTCGGGCGATCCTGGCGCTTGGACAGCGGTGTGTAGCGCGGCCCCTTGCGCTTGGATTCCGGCACCCGCACCTTCGGCTCGGACAGCTTCAGGCGATGGTTTATGTCCTTCTCGCCGCGCGCGATTTCCTCGCGGGTGAGCTGTCCGGTGATGACGGGGTCCATGCCCTTGATGCCCTGCGCCGAATCGCCATCGGCGATCGCTTTCACCTCGAGCGGGTGCAGCGAACAGAACTGCGCGATCTGGTCGAAGGAAAGCGCGGTGTTGTCGACCAGCCAGACGGCAGTCGCCTTGGGCATCAGCAGCGTGTTGGCCATGCGGTAAATCCTTCTCGTTCGCCCGCGTTCCCGCGCGGGCGGTGGTTTGAGCCACCAGTAAGGGAAATCGGGGCGTATATAGCTGTTAACGGCTCCGATCGCAACGGTTTTGCGGAACCGCGCATTGGGCGGCAGCCAATGCGCACCGGTTCGCGCGATTGTCACCAAAGCTTCATGTCCCCGTCATCCCGGTGAAATGCGCCTCCCCCAATTGGGAAGGCGTTTTTCCACATACGATTTTGAGGGGTCCAATATGCTTCGTCCGTCCTGCCTTATTGCGCTCACCGCCGCTCTTGCCGCCTCTGTTGCCCTACCGGCGAAGGCGGAACAGGTGTTCAATCGCATTGCCACCTTCCCGGTCGCTTCCAACCTGCCAGCCGCTGCCGACAAGAAGGCAAAGACGTCGGCCGAAATCATCGCCGCCACAGATGACGGCAAGTCGCTGGTCTATTCCGACAGCCCCTACGGCGCGGTCGGCTTCGTCGACATCGCCGATCCGAAAGCCCCGAAGGCCGGCGGCCTCGTCAAGATCGACGGCGAACCCACCTCCGTCACCGTTGCCGGCGGCAAGGTGCTGGCCGGCGTCAACACATCCAAGAGCAAAACCGATCCCAAGGGCAACCTGACCGTCATCGACATCGCCACCAGGAAGGTCGAGGCAAGCTGCGATCTCGGCGGCCAACCGGATTCGGTGGCGCTGAGCAAGGACGGCAAATATCTCGCCGTCGCCATCGAGAACGAGCGCGATGAAGAGTTGAACGACGGCGCGATGCCGCAGCTGCCGTCCGGCAACCTCAAGATCGTTTCGGTCGCCGCCGGCGTTCCGGATTGCGCTTCGATCAGGACCGTCGAGGTCACCGGCCTGTCGGAGATCGTCCCCGAGGATGCCGAACCCGAATTCGTCGCCTTCAACGACGCCGGCGAAATCGCGCTGACGCTGCAGGAAAACAACCACATCGTCGTGGTCAACGCCGCGACCGGCGCTCTCGTCTCGCATTTCTCGGCCGGTTCGGTGACGCTTGAAAACATCGACACCAAGAAAGACGGCGCTCTGAACTTCTCCGGCAAGATCGAGAACGCACTACGCGAGCCCGACGCCGTGAAATGGCTGGATAACGATCGTCTCGTGATCGCCAATGAGGGTGACTACAAGGGCGGCTCGCGCGGCTTCACCATATTTTCCAAGAAGGGCGAGGTGCTCTACGAATCCGGCACCAGCTTCGAATACGAGGCCGCCAATCTCGGCCACTATCCGGAGCACCGCAACAAGAAGGGCATCGAGCCGGAAGGCATGGAAGTCGGCACCTATGGCGGCCAGAAGCTTGTCTTCGTCGGCGCCGAACGTGCCTCGCTGGTCGGTGTCTACCAGGATACGGGCGCTGCGCCGAAGTTCCTGCAGGCACTGCCCTCGGGCATTGGCCCGGAAGGTCTGCTCGCCATTCCGGCGCGCAACCTCTTCGTCACCGCCAATGAGACCGATCTCATCGAGGATGGCGGCGCTCGCTCTCATGTCATGATCTACGAACGCGCCGAGGGCAAACCGGCCTATCCGATGATCTCCGCCGGCCTGACCGACAGGGGCGTGCCGCTCGGCTGGGGTGCACTCTCGGCACTCGCCGCCGATCCCGAGACCGCCGGCAAGCTTTACTCGGTTTCGGATTCAGCTTACGCCGCACAGCCCTCGATCTATACGATCGACGCCACTCAAACGCCGGCCAGGATCGTTGCCAAGACCGTTGTGACCCGTGGCGGCAACCCCGCTCAGAAGCTTGACCTTGAAGGCATCGCCCCAGACGGCAAGGGCGGTTTCTGGCTGGCATCGGAGGGCAACAGCGAGAAGCTGGTGCCACACGCCATTTATCGCGTCGACGACAAGGGCGAGATCAAGCAGGAGATCGCTTTCCCGACCGAATTGCTGCCCAACGAGACCCGTTTCGGCCTCGAAGGCATCACTACCATCGGCGAAGGCGACGACCTCACCTTGGTGGCTGCGGTGCAGCGTGAGTGGAAGGACGACCCCAACGGTCAGGTCAAGCTGCTCGCTTACAAGCCAAAGACCAAGGAATGGGCCGCCGTGCGCTACCCGCTGGAAAAGGCGAGCAAGGGCTGGATGGGGCTGTCGGAGATCACCGCCCACAACGGCAAGCTCTACGTCATCGAGCGCGACAATCAGATCGGCACCGAGGCCAAGGTGAAGCGCATCTACGGCGTTGGCCTAGACGGCTTCAAGCCGGCCAAGCTCGGCGGCGAATTGCCGGTGGTCGAAAAGACACTGGTGCGCGACCTGCTGCCCGACATGAAGGCGGCCACCAACGGTTATGTCGTCGACAAGGTCGAGGGCTTCACCATCGACAAGGTCGGTGATGCCTATGTCGTTACCGACAATGACGGCGTCGACAATTCCTCAGGCGAGACCTTGTTCCTGCGGCTTGGCAACATCGCCACCATCAATTGAGTTCCCTGCCCCGGGTGCCTCCCGCCCGAGCGAAAATGGCCACGGCTTCGCGCCGTGGCCATTTTTTTGAACGGAACAACCGGAGCCGGTGAGAAATATCCAGCCCGGAAAAGACAAAACCCGCCGGACTGGGTCCAGCGGGTTCGGAACCGGCGACGCGATTGAAGTCGCGCCAAACGTCGGCTCTGCTTAGACGGCCGCGCGAGCGACACGCTCGATGTCAGCGCGGCTGATGCCGAGATCGTCCAGCTCGCGGTTGTTGAGACGGCTCAGTTCGCGAACGGTCTGGTTGTAACGGCGCCAATTCTTGTAGCTGCGGATCAGATTCATCTGTCCCTCCTAATTTTCACAATCTCTTCGTATGGCGTTCAAATAGGCATTCCTGCCCATTTGTTGAACAGACGCTTTTGCATGGCAGCAATGCTTTGCTGCATTGCAACATCACCAAAAGGTAAACGGCCGGCCCGTTTCCGGGCCGGCCGTTTACCAACGCGACGATTGTCCGTTCAGGCGGCTCCTGGCTCGACGGCGATCGCCGCTCCGCTATTCTTCACCGGGCATGTACGCGCCACCTGCCGGACGGTGAGGAAACAGACCAGCGGAGCCAGGGCGAACAGACCGAACAGCCACCGTGAAGCGCTCGCCGTGCCGGTCACGCCGCCCGGGTCGATCAGGCCGCCAAGATTGGCCACCATGCCGGCCAGTGCCGCGCCAAATGCCGTGGCAAACAGTGTCACGGTGGAGATGGAGGCCGACGTGATGTCCTGTTCGTCGGCTGGCGCGGCCTTGAAGATGCGCGTCAGGATATGCGGCCATGCGATGCCGACACCAAGGCCGATGGCGGCGAAGGCGACACAGATCGGTGCCAGAAGCAGCCAATCCTGGCCACTGCCGAGCGGGAAGAGCACGGCAAGCGCCGCCATTCCCACGAAGCTGAGCAGCGGAGCGGCAAAGATGGCGCGATCGATGCCCTTGCCCTGGGCGCCGGAACTCGAGATCGATCCCAATGTCCAGCCGGCCGACATTACGGCGGCGAGGTAGCCGGCAATGAGCGGCGTCTGCTGGTAAAGCACTTGCAGGAACAGCGGGACGAAGATTTCGGACCCGGTCACGGTGACACCGAGCAGCGCCATCGTCGCAAACAGAGCTCCCAGCGCCGTTGACGGCCGGAACGCACCGCGCGGCAACAGCCTGTTGCGGGCGCGGCTCTCGACGCCGATCAGCAGCGCGACGAGCACGATGGCCGCGCCGAGACCAAGCAGGTTATGGATCGGATCGGGCGAAACGCTGCCGGCCGACACCGCAAGCACGGCACCGATCAGCAAGACAAGCTGCAGGACAGGCACCGTCGTGCGCTCGTTCCTGTCGGGACTACGCCCCGGCAGAATGGCAACCGCCATCACGGCGAACAGAACGGCTACTGGCGCAAGCGACCAGAACGCCGCCCGCCACACGCCATATTCGGCGAAGATGCCGCCGATGGCCGGTCCGATCAGTGTCGCCACGCCCCACATGCCCGACACCAGCCCCATGGCACGCGGCCACAACGTTTCGGGGAAGACGATGCGGATCATGGCGTAGGACAAGGCAAAAAGGAAACCACCGCCGAAACCCTGCACGGCTCGGCCGGCGAGCAAGGCCGGCATGGACGGTGCAAAGCCGCAGATCAGTGTGCCCAGTGCAAAGATCAGCGCCGCGACGAGATAGGCGCCACGAGGGCCGGCGAGCCCGAGCAGCCTTGCCGAAAGCGCCGAACCGAGAATGGAGGTGGCGACGAAAATCGTCGTGTTCCAAGCGTAATAGTCGATGCCGCCAATGTCCTTGACCACCGAGGGCAGGATGGTGGTGGCGACATAGACATTGATGGCGTGCAGCGCGACGCCGCCGGCCAGAGCCAGCGAACGGATCGCGTTGGTGCCGGAGAGCAAAGCACCCCAGCCTGTTTCCTGTTGAGACATGGGAAGTTCCTCTGGCGAGGCGGGCTTGCGCCAGCCTTCGCCTTTGATTATTTTCAAAGAGAAGACTTGGTTAAATATCGAGCACCTGCTTAATATGTCAAGCGACGACTTGGAAAAATGGCGTAATCTTCCGCGTCCCGTGGCGGACCGGCTGCTGACGCTTTTGAAGACACGCGGCCCACAAACCGCGGCCGATCTTGGCAGGGCGTTGGGAACGACCGGCGAAAACGCCCGCCAGCAACTCGGCAAGCTCGCCGCCGAAGGTCTCGCCGAGCCGCATTCGGAAGTGCGCGGCGTCGGCCGTCCGGTTCAGTTGTGGCAGCTCACCGAGGCCGGCAATGCCCGCTTCCCTGACGCGCATGCCGAACTGACGGTGCAGTTGCTGCGCGCGGTACGGACAACGTTCGGGCTGGCCGGCCTGGACAAGTTGATCGATGCGCGCGAGAGCGAAACGCTGGCAAACTACAAGCGCGAGATGGACGGCATCGCCGACATCAAGGACCGCGTGTCGAAACTCGCCGATATCCGCTCGCGCGAAGGCTATATGGCCGAATGGCGCGAAGAAAACGGCGCTTTCATGCTGATCGAAAACCATTGTCCGATCTGCGTCGCCGCCACCACCTGCCAGAATTTCTGCCGGTCTGAGCTGGCTATTTTCCAGGAAATCCTCGGCCAAGACGTTTTGGTCGAGCGGCGGGATCATATTCTGGCCGGCGCCCGTCGTTGCGCCTACAGCGTCACGCCGAGGCATCCGCAACCTGCTTGAGGCAAGTTGAAAACCATTTTGCCGGACCGGCCTTCGACGGCCGGTCCTTTCGCAGATGTCGAGAAGCCTGAGCGGCCTCAGCCGACGTCGAGCACGATCTTGCCGATGTTGTCGCCTTCTTCCATCCGCTCATGGGCGCGCCAGGCTTCCCTGAGCGGAAAGATCATGTCCATCACCGGCGCCACCCGCCGGGTAGCAAGCAGCGGCCAGACTTGCGTTTCCAGCGCCGCGGCGACGGCGCCCTTGAATTCGACCGTACGGGGCCGCAGCGTCGAGCCCGTATGGACCAACCGCTTGACCATCAGCTTTGAGAAATCAGCCTGGGCAACGGCGCCATGCTGCGTCGCGATCTGCACGATGCGTCCCTCGATCGCCGCCGCGTCATAGTTGCGGCCGACATAGTCGCCACCGACCATGTCGAGGATGACGTCGGCGCCCTTGCCATCCGTCGCCTCCTTCACCGCCTTGACGAAATCCTCCTCGCGGTAGTTGACGGCGCGGTCGGCGCCGAGCTTCAGGCAGGCTTCGCATTTCTCGGTGCTGCCGGCGGTGGCAATCACATAGGCGCCCATCGCCGAGGCAAGCTGGATCGCGGTGGTGCCGATGCCTGACGAGCCGCCATGCACAAGCAGTGTCTCTCCGGTCTTCAGCGCGCCGCGCTCGAAGACATTGTGCCACACGGTGAAATAGGTCTCCGGCACGGCAGCCGCCTCGGTGTAGGTGAACCCGGCCGGCAAAGGCAGCGCGTTGGACGCATGCACCTTGGCATATTCGGCATAACCGCCGCCCGGCGTGAGCGCGCAGACCTGGTCGCCGACGCGCCAGCGCGATGCACCCGCGCCAAGTGCTGCCACTTCGCCGGCCACTTCGAGGCCAGGCAGATCGGAGGCGCCCGGCGGCGGCGGATAGGCACCCTTGCGCTGCAACACATCCGGCCGGTTGACGCCCGCAGCATGGACGCGGATCAGAATTTCGCCCTCGCCTGGCGTCGGCACATCGCGCTTTTCCGGCTTGAGCACCAACGGTCCGCCGGGGGTGGAGATCGCCACCGCCATCATTTTTTCCGGGATTTTCTGTCCGTTCACCATGATCCTTGCCATTTTCCTCCGCGCGCACGGCGGGATGATTTTGCCCCCTGCCCCATGTATGCTTCCCCTATCTATGCGGATTGCCCGACGAGGCAAACAGCAAAAGGGAGGAGCGACGATGGCAATCTTCGACGACGAACCCACCAAAAAGGCACCGGTGCACGCCATCGGGCAGGATCTGGCGTTGCTGTCGGTCGGAGAGTTGACCGAGCGCATCGGGCTTCTGCGGGACGAAATCGTCCGGCTGGAAGCGGAATTGACCAACAAAGGCACCAGCAAATCAGCGGCCGAGGCGCTGTTTCGCCGCTGATCGTCGCAACGGCGGTACAACGCCGCTGAAAAGCCTGAAAACATAGTCCCCACTGCCCGTCGCCCACACTGATTCGAGCAATGGACTGTTTCGATGTTCGCAGCCTACCGTCCGATCCTCTCTTTGCTTCGCGGCACCGCTTTCCTGCTTGCTGCGTCCGGCCTGCACGGCCTGCTCTTGCCGCTGCGCGGTCAGGCTGAGGGGTTTTCGACTGCGGCCCTCGGCCTGATGGGCACCGCCTGGGCGAGCGGTTTCGTCGCCGGCTGTTATTTCGCACCGCGCCTGGTGCGCCGCGCCGGCCATGTCCGAGCCTTTGGCGCCTTCGCCGCCAGCGGTGCCATCATCGCCCTTTTGACCGGATTGTTGATCGACGAATATGTCTGGATCGCGCTGCGTGCCTTCACCGGCTTCACCATGGCAGGCGCCTTCATGGTCATCGAAAGTTGGCTCAATGAAAAGGCCACCAACGAAAACCGTGGCACCGTCTTCGGCCTCTATATGATGGTCACATATGCTTCGATCATGGGAGGCCAGATGATCGTTGCCGGCGGCGACGTCAAATCGGCTTCGCTGTTCATGATCACCGGCATCTTCTTCTGCCTGTCGCTGCTACCGACCGCTGTCTCCAGCGCCGCGCATCCCAAGCCTTTGCAGGATGTGAAGCTTGATTTGAAAGCGCTCTACGCCAACTCGCCGGTTTCGGCGGTGGCCTGCCTGCTCATTGGCATCGCCAATGGCGCCTGGGGCACGCTGGGCGCGGTCTATGGCGCACGCATCGGCATCTCGACCGCGCAGATCGCCCTGATGATGAGCCTGGTTGTGGTGGCGGGTGCCGCCATGCAAATTCCAGCCGGACGCGTTTCCGACCGCACCGACCGCCGCTACGTGCTGGTAGCCGCCGCCGTCGGCGCGGCACTCTGCGCAGTCGTCATGTTCCTGTTCCAGTTCCGGAACAGCACACTGGTCATCGCCTTCACCGCCGCCTATGGCGCTTTTGCCTATACGCTTTATTCAATCGCGGTGGCCCATGCCAACGATCACGCTGCGCCGGAGGAATTCGTCAAGGTTTCGGGCGGCCTGCTCATGCTCTACGGCTTCGGCACGATGATCGGGCCGATGCTTGCCGCAGCCCTGATGGGATGGCTGAGACCCGAGGGCCTATTCCTGGCGACAGCCTTCGCGCATCTCGCTCTGGCCGGTTACACCGCCTTGCGCATCAGCCGCCGCGCCCCGGTTCCGATCGAAGCGCGCGAGGCCTTCAAGACCCAGCCGGCGGACCGTGCCGTCACGCCCGAAGCCGTTCGCCTCGACCCCCGCACAAAAGCCGAAACAACTTAAACGTTCCCTGTTGAGATTTAATGCAACTTGCCTCACAAATGAGGCATGATGCTTTCCGATGCTTTCGTCGCCATTGCTGATCCAAACCGGCGTTATCTTCTGGAGGAATTAAGGCGGGGGCCCAAAACGGTGAACGAATTGGCCTCCGGCTTGCCCGTTTCGAGGCCCGCGGTTTCCCAGCATCTGAAGGTTCTGCTCGAGGCGGGATTGGTCAGCGCCAAGCCAGAAGGCACGCGCCGGGTCTATGCTGTCGCCAACGGCGGTTTCTTCAAACTCAACCTCTGGCTCGACCAGTTCTGGGAAGACTGACCTGGATCGATATTTGCAGGCGCATGCCCCGCCGGCCGGGCCCGCGCCAATCGCAATTGCCTGCGATCATATCCTTCAGAGATTGCCGGCCGCCTTACCAAGCAGGTCCAGCAGGTCGGCTGTCCCTTCCTCCCGGTACTCCGGCTTGTCGAGCCCGTCGAGAAAGCTGGCCTGTTCGGTAAAGACCAGCCGCGTGCCTTCGCCATGCGGTGCGAGTTCGATCGTCGCCAGTGACACCGAGATGCGCTTGCCGTCCATGAACATGTCGTAGGCGTAGACGATGCGCTCTTCCGGCACGATGTCACGATAGACGGCATCGAACGTATAGACCGGCCCGCCGGGCTGGCCGCCGGAAAACACCTCGCGGCCGCCAATGCGAAAATCGAACTCGTATGTGCCGGCATTCCCGCCATCGGCATCCGCGAACCAGCGCCGTTTCGCGGCCTTGTCCGACAGGGCATGGAAAATCTTCGACGGCGTGGCCGGATAGATGCGCTCGATGGTGAACGTGGCATGTTCGATGGAACGATCGCTCATGGCTCTTCTCCCGTTGAAAGATGTTGAAATTCGCTGGCAAGCCGGCCGAACGCGGCGGTGAAGCCGGCTCTGTTGCCGGCAATCATGGCTTCGCTGCCAAAGGCGGTGATCTGGGCGGTAAAGGTCAGCTTCGTGCCGCCACCTGCGGGCTCAAGCACCACGCTGAGCAGCGCGACCGACAGTGGCTTGGCATTCTCGTGGACCGCCTCTGTCGAGACGATCCTCCGGTCCGGCACAATGTCGTGGTAGGAAGTCTCGATCCGGTAGATGAGATTTCCCTGCGGTCCGCAATGGCCGACATCGGTCCCACCGACGCGAAAATCCGCCCGATCGTAGACCAGCGCGGTGTCGTCTGATGGCTTTCCCCAGCGTTGCCGCGCTTCGACATCGGCAAGTGCCGCGAACACATCGGCAGGAGTTGCCGGAAACAGCCGCTCGATCAGGATCGTGTCGTGGAAAACGCGTTCGTTCATCGTCCTTCTCCATATGATCCCACCTTGGAGATCGTTCTTCCGGTTAACCGCCGCGCTGCCGATTTCGTCTGTACGAGCCCGCCCTCGCGACGCGCGGCATCATTCCGCGGCAAAACTTCGCCACGGCCGTCAAACTGATTGCGTTTTGCAATTGGTTGCACCATAATGACACTGATAGCATAATGCAACTGGTTTTTTGGAGGCTGATATGGCTATGGATTTGCGGTCGGGTTGTCCCATCAATCTGTCGTTGGAGGTCTTCGGCGATCGCTGGAGCCTGATCATCCTGCGCGACATCATCTTCGGCGGACGTCGCCATTTCCGCGAACTGCTCAACGGCTCGATCGAGGGCATCGCCTCCAACATATTGGCGGACCGGCTGAAACGGCTCGTCGAACTCGGCATGCTGACAAAGGCTGATGACCCTACGCACAAGCAGAAGGCGATCTACAGCCTGACCGAGATGTCGATCACCCTGATACCGATCCTGGCGCAACTCGGCGCCTGGGGCCGTGTCTGGCTACCGGTCAGCGAGGAACTGTCCATCCGCGCCAAGATCCTGGAGGAAGGCGGCATGGCGCTGTGGCAGGATTTCATGGACGAGTTGCGCTGCGAACATCTCGGCATCGGCACGCCGAAGCCGGTGGACGCCACCGTGCGGGCGCGGCTGCAGGCGGCCTATCAGGCGGTGGTGGACGCGCAGTTGCGCAAGGCTTCTTAGCCACGACACACCGACCGCCACGATGCATGGCGGCGCGAAGCTGTTTCAAGCCGAACGCACCTTGCTCGCCAGGGATGTGGGCCGGAAGATCGGGCATTGGCGCCGGCAGAGCCGAGCCACCGCCCCGAAACGCAGGAGCCCGCGCATGACCAGCTTTCCGCTCGACCAGGCCAATCGCATTATCGAGGGCGCCTTTGCCAAGGCAGCGGCGCTAGGCCTCAAGCCGCTGGGCGTCTCGGTGCTCGATACGGGCGGCCATCTCGTCGCCTTTCAGCGCCAGGACGGCGCTTCCTTCCTGCGCCCGCAGATGTCGTCCGGCAAGGCCTATGCTGCGCTCGCCGTCGGCATGGGCGGGCGCCGTGTCGAAGCCGTCGCCAAGGAGCGGCCGCATCTGACCGCGGGCGTTTCCGACCTGTCCGGCGGCAGGATCTTGCCGGTGGTCGGCGGCGTGCTGATCCGCGACGGCTCGGGCACCGTGATCGGTGCCGTCGGCATTTCCGGCGACACCTCCGACAATGACGAGGCAGCCGCTATCGCGGGCATCGAGGCTGCAGGCCTCGTCGCCGACGCGGGCTGATTTCCTCGCAGTCGCCTAAACGCAAAAAAAACCGGCCAATAGCCGGTCTTTTTTGATTCACTCGTAGGGAAAGCGATCAGCTTTCCTTCGGCTCCAGAACCTGGCGGCCACGATACATGCCGGTCTTCAGGTCAACATGGTGCGGGCGGCGCATTTCGCCGGAATTCTTGTCCTCGACATAGGTCGGGGCCTTGAGCGCGTCGGCTGCACGGCGCATGCCGCGCTTGGACGGGGAAGTCTTTCGTTTCGGCACAGCCATGGATATGCTCCATTCATTCGGTCAATGGCCCGCGTCGCCCTGGTGAAAGGGCCGCTTACGGCCGAGTTCTAGAAGAAAGTTGCGTGCCTATACACGGCTGCCGGCCTTTTGGCCAGTGTCGCGATTACTTTTTTTGAACCGGCTCAATCAAGACAGCCGACATAGGCGCCAGCTCGAGCCGCACGGCGTTCGATAAGCGCGGCCAATCGCCGAAGTCCCGGCCCTGGCTTGCCAGGATCGCGCGTGATCGGATTGGGCAACGCCACCGCCAGCAGCGCCGCCTGCCGCCGCGACAGGTTTTTGGCCGAGACGCCGAAATGATAGCGCGCCGCCGCCTCGATACCATAGATGCCAGGCCCCCATTCGGCGATGTTGAGATAGATTTCCATGATGCGCCGCTTCGACATCAGCGCGTCGAAATAAACAGCCAGCGGCAGCTCGACCACCTTGCGCACGCTGCCCAGCGGCCGCGACCACAGGAACAGGTTCTTCACCGTCTGCATGGTGATGGTGGAAGCGCCGCGCGTGATTTCGCCGGCCATGGCATCATCGACGACACCCTTGAGTTCACCCAGATCGACGCCATGATGGGAACAGAACTGGCCGTCCTCAGACATGATGACGGAATTGGCCAGCACCGGCGCCACGTCGTCGATCGAAACCCAGCGACGGTCGTAGCCGGAGAAAGTTGCAAGGTCTTTCAGCATCAGCGTCGACACGGGGTGCACGAAAGAGGGCATGTAGAGAAAGGTCAGCACGGCCGGAATCAGCGCGAGCACGACCGCGACACGCAACGCACGCCAGAGCAGGCGCCGGTAGTCACCGCGTCTGCTCCTCGGTCGCGACGCCATGTCCAACCCTTCGGTATCGTGATCGGTGATCGGCTCTGCCACCCGCCCAATCCTGTCACTGCTGCTTCGGCATAAAGGCGCTTGGCTTCTTGCGCAATGTCTGAGTGTCGGCTACCGCTCGCCGCCATGGCAGCGCGGAACCTTATCCCTTTCGAGGCGGCGCTTATGGCGCGCGCCGACCAGGTTGAAGCGCGGCTGCGCGCATTGCTCGACGACCGCCCTTTGTCGGGCGAGATTGCGCGGCCACGGCGTCTGTTGGCCGCCATGCGCCACGGTGTGCTGAATGGCGGCAAGCGCCTGCGCCCTTTTCTGGTCCTGGAAAGTGCTGCCCTGCTGGCACCCGACCATGACGAAGCGCCGGCACTGACCGTCGCCGCCGCGCTCGAATGCGTGCATTGCTATTCGCTGATCCATGACGACCTGCCGGCCATGGATGACGACGATCTGCGCCGCGGCCAGCCCACCGTGCACAAGGCCTTCGACGAGGCGACCGCCATTCTCGCCGGCGACGGCCTGTTGACATTGGCCTTCGACACGCTAGCCGACGAGGCGTTAGGCCTGCCAGCCGATCGTCGCGCGTCATTGGTACTGGCGCTCGCCCGCGCCGCCGGCAGCGGCGGCATGGTCGGCGGCCAGATGCTGGATATCGAAGCAGAGACGTCTGCCCCCGACGAGGCCGGCATCATTCGGCTGCAGGCCATGAAGACCGGTGCGTTGATCCGCTTTGCCTGCGAGGCGGGTGCGGTGCTGACCGGAGCTTCCGCAAGCGACCGCGAGAGGCTTGCCGAGTTCGGCTCTGCCATAGGCCTCGCCTTCCAGCTTGCCGACGACCTCCTCGACCTGACCGCCGATGCCGGTACCATGGGCAAGGCAACCGGGAAGGATGCCGCCGCCGGCAAGGCAACGCTGGTCGCCTTGCATGGCGAGGCCTGGGCGCGACGACAGTTGAGCGGGCTCGTGGAACAGGCCCATGCACTGCTCGAGCCCTATGGCGAACAGGCAGCATTGCTGAAAGCGGCCGCGCATTTCGTGGCGATCCGTAGCAACTGAGCCGCCTTCCAGCCCGGAACGAAATGTTAATGGTAATAGAGCGTAATCCCGGCCGTTAAACGGCGCGTATGGGTGGGGTTACGCATGCCTGAGTATTCTTCTTTCATCCGGTCCATCCGGACCCGTTATCTTTCCGGTTTGCTGATACTGGCGCTGGCCGTCACCGGCACCATCATCGTGCTCAATCGCGCCGGTTCCTACCGGTCCGAGATCGACCTTTTGAGCAGCCACATCGTCGCCTTCGCCCGCGATCTGAACAATGCCACCGGTTTCGCCGAAACCGCTGTCAGCACTTGGAACCCGAACACCCGCGATGCACTCGCCGGTTCGGCCAAGGATCACGCGCAGCGCCTCAACACCGGCATGCAAGCGCTCAGCGCCGAACTCACCGCCATCACGCCGAAGCTGACCAAGCAGACGCAGGACGAACTGAATGCCGCCTCCGTCAACGGCTACCTCCTGTGGTCGGCGCGCGACATCCTGCGCAACTTCGATCTGATGATCGGCGCCACCCGGGCCGAGGACTGGAATTACCGCGAGATCCGCAACCAGAACGATCTGTTCGCCCAGCCCATGCTGGCGCGCGCCCGCTCGGCCATGGATGTCGAGCGCCGCATGGCCGAAACGCGCAGCGAAAACCTGCTTTTGTGGACGAGCCTGTTGCTCTGCGCCGCCATGATCGCCGTCGGCGTCTGGATCTTCCGCCCGATGGAAAAGGCTATCCGCCGCGCCTTTGCCGAAACCGCCGAGTCGCTGTTCAAGGCCGAGGCAGCCGACCGCGCCAAGTCGGAATTCCTCGCCAATATGAGCCATGAAATCCGCACGCCGATGAACGGCGTGCTCGGTATGGCCGAATTGCTTGCCAAGACCGAGCTCAATCCGCGTCAGAAGACCTTCACCGACGTCATCGTCAAGTCGGGCAACGCGCTGCTCACCATCATCAACGACATCCTCGATTTCTCGAAGATCAATGCCGGCCAGCTGACGCTCGACCCTGCACCGTTTCCTCTTGCCGAGGCGGTCGAGGACGTCGCCACGCTGGTTTCGGCCCGCGTCGCCGAAAAGAACCTGGAATTGATCGTGCGTGTCGACCCGCGCCTGCCACACCATGTCGTCGGCGATGTCGGCCGCTTCCGGCAGATCATCACCAACCTGCTCGGCAATGCCGTGAAATTCACCGAGAAGGGCCATGTGCTGATCGACGTATCGGGTGACGCCGCCGACGGCATCGCCCAGCTCAAGGTACGCGTCGAGGATACCGGCATCGGCATCCCGGCCGACAAGCTGCAGAACGTGTTCGAGAAATTCGCGCAGGTGGATTCCTCATCGACGCGCCGCCACGAAGGCACCGGCCTTGGCCTTGCCATCGCGGCCAGGCTGGTCGACCTGATGGACGGCCAGATCGGCGTCGAAAGCGAGATCGGACGCGGCTCCGTGTTCTGGTTCTCGGTGCCGTTGCCCGTGCACGAGGGAAGCGGCGACAACGAGATCGTGCCGGTGGACGTCACCGGCGCCCGCGTGCTGGTCATCGACGACAATCCGGTCAATCGCGAGATCCTGCTGGAGCAGCTGCGCAGCTGGAGTTTCGACTGCGCGGCCGCCGAAAGCGGCGCCGTCGGCCTGGCCTTCCTCGATCGCGCCAATCAGCTCGGCGCGTCGGTGGATTGCGTCATTCTCGACTACCAGATGCCCGGCATGAACGGCGCCGATGTCGCCAAGGCGATCTCTGCCGACAGCCGCCTGTCGTCCATCCCGGTCATCCTGCTCACCTCGGTCGACCAGGTCGACTTCGCCAAGTTGATCCTGGATTTCGGCATCGCTGCCCACCTCACCAAACCCTCGCGTTCGGCGGTATTGTTGGGCACGGTCATCGCGGTCATCCAGAAGGCCCGCAGCCAGGCCGGCAAGGCGCATTTCGTGCGCGAAGCCACGCCCGCCGTGCTGGCTCCAACGCAGCCGGCCTTCACCGTCATTCGCGGCACACCGCCTTCGTTGCCCAAGCCCGAGACGATTGCGAATCCTGCCCGCCCCGTCGACATCCTGATCGCCGAGGACAACGAGGTGAACCAGCTCGTCTTCGGCCAGATTCTGAACGGGCTGGGCCTGAGCTATCGCATCGCCGCCAATGGCCGCACGGCCGTCGAGATGTACAAGACGCTGAACCCGAGGCTGATCCTCATGGATGTCTCGATGCCCGAGATGAACGGCTACGAGGCAACCCGCGCCATCCGCGCGACCGAGGCCGTCAACTGCACCCGCACACCGATCATCGGCGTGACAGCGCATGCGCTGAAGGGCGACCGCGACAAATGCATCGAGGCGGGCATGGACGATTATCTCGCCAAACCGATCTCGCCCGACAGGCTCGGCGCCAAGATCGGCACATGGCTGAGCGAAACGGTGGCCAAGACCGCCTGATCGTCAAATCGACCGCTACGCTGAGGTAGTGTCTCAGCGCAGTCGGCCGAACGGGATGATCTCGCGCGCTGTCGGCGTACAGGCGCCACCCTGCCAGTCGCCAAACCAGGTTTCGACCGCAAGCCCGGCCGTCTCGATGGCCGAGGCGACCTCTTCCTGGGACGGAAATGCGATCTTCGATTTCGCCGTCAGCAGCTGGCCTGTCGCGGCGATCTCGTAATAGGTCCAGTAGGTCGCGACATCGACCGCATCCATGCGCACGTCATTCCAACTCTTCACCGTGCCGAAGCGCGGATGCTGCACCGTCTCCTGCGACCGCTCTGGCGTCCATTCACGCCATTCCTCGATCTTCGGATTGCGCGTGTCGAACAGAAAATGCCCGCCGGGCGCAAGGTGCGCGGCGATCGTCCGCAGGACTGCCAACCGATCTTCCTGGGTCAGAAAGACCTGGAATGCGTGCCCAGTCAGAACGATGAGATCGAAGGTGCGCCCGAGGCGAACGGTGCGCGCATCGGCCTCGACCCAATGCACCTTGTCGCCGCCGGGGCGACGGCGCGCGACATCCAGCATTGCGGCGGCCGGATCGACACCCACAACAGCGCGCCCGTCGGCAAGCGCCACCGCCAGTTGCCCGGTGCCGCAGCCGAGATCGAGCACCGACCGTGCCTCGCCGGCCAGCGCCATGCAACGCCTCAGTTCGGCATCGCCGGTGTTCATGAGGTCATAAAAATCGACAAGGGCCGGGTCGTGATAGAGAAGATCGACAGTCATTCGCAGCTCACAATCCGAATTTGTCCTTGATGCGCCGCGCGCACTCGAATGGTGACAGGACGTTGCTATCGACCACCAAATCGTAGTCGATACCACGGTGGACCCGATCGAACTGCCATCGCGCCAATCCGATGAGGCGGTCACCACGCGCCGCCTCGCGCTGCTCAAGCACGTGGAGCGGCGCAGAAACGCCAACCACATGCAGGTCGAAGGCCGACAACAGCTCCTGATAGTCGAGTATCTCGCTGTCGCATAGCACGTCGTCGACGATGAGGTTGTTTCCTTGGCCCGCCATTGCCGCAATCGCATGCCGCATGCCACGCAGAAGCCGGGCGCCGACAGGGCCGACCTTCACCGCCACGGAAGATTGATCGTCGGTCTCGCCCTCCTCGTAAGAAATGCCATCCGGGTGCGTCTGCAACGGCTCCGGCATCATGTCGAGGAAGGTGTCCATCTGGACATGCAGGAACGGTGCCTCGGTGAGTGTCTGCAGCGCCTTGGCGATCGAACTCTTGCCTGCACTGCCGGCACCATTGAGCAGAATGATCCGCGCGATCATCTCCGATACCTCATCCCCGCTGGCCCGTTACGGATCAGTCTGAAAGACTCACCTGTTCCTCAGCACGATGCACGAACCGCCGACGCTGTGCAGCTTGTCGCAGATCGTGTTGGCGGCATGGCGATCGTCGGCGCCGATACGCACCGCATATACGCCCCGGCGCCCCATCGGCGTGCGCACCCGACTCACGACCGGCTCGACATTGGCGAGCAGAACGGGAAAGCGCGCCTGCACCCGCTGCCACTGGCGCACAGCCGCCTGTCGACGGAAATTGCCGGCCACCTGCACGCCCCACGGCTTCACATGGATTGCCGCCATCGGCACCGTCGCTGCCTTGCTTACCGGCAACCGGCGGCAGGCGACGGCGAAATCGCGCTTGGCATCAAGCGGAAGCACAACGCCGGCATAGGCCTTGTCGGAAAACTTGTCGACCGGCTCTCCCATTACATCGAGCACATACTCTTCCGTCTCGATCGGCAGGAATCCGCCGGACCCCAGCCAGCGCGACACCCGGTTCTCGCCGGCATTATAGGCAGCCGCGGCAAGCCCCAGATTGCCGAAACCGGACTTCAGCTCCGCCAGATATTTCGCGGAAGCCGGAATCGCCTGCTCGATGTCGAAGGAGTTGGCGAGCCCGCGCATCTTGGCCGTGCCCGGCGTGAACTGAGCTATCCCTTCGGCGCCGACCGGGCTCACCGCATTCGGATCGAAGCGGCTTTCCTTCCAGATCAGCCGCGCGAAGAAGTCCTTGGGCAGTCCCTGCTCACCGGCATGCGCCTCGATCAGGTCGCAGACCCGCCCGATCAGGCGCTTCTGCGCCGAATGCGTGTATGGCGGATCGGCTCTTGCCACCGGGGCGACCAGCAGCGCTAGGGAGACGGAAAATGCTGCCCCGGCAAGGCGCCACATCGGCGCTATTCGGCCGCCGCCTGGCCGTGCCCGCCGAAACGTTGTTCGATGTAGTCGGCGACCATCTTCTCGAAGTCGGCGGCGATGTTCGGTCCACGCAAGGTTGCCGCCTTGCGCCCGTCGATGAAAACCGGTGCCGACGGCGTTTCGCCCGTGCCCGGCAGCGAGATGCCGATATCGGCATGTTTGGATTCGCCCGGTCCATTGACGATGCAGCCCATCACCGCGACCTTCAACTCTTCGACGCCGGGATATTTCTCGCGCCAGACCGGCATGTTCTTTCGCAGATCCTCTTGGATCGACTGGGCCAGTTCCTGGAAGACGGTCGAGGTGGTGCGCCCGCAACCCGGGCAAGCCGCCACGATCGGCACGAACTGGCGGAAACCCATGGTCTGCAGCAATTCCTGCGCCACCTGCACCTCGCGGGTGCGATCGCCGCCAGGCTCAGGCGTCAGCGAAATGCGGATCGTGTCGCCGATGCCCTGCTGCAAGAGAATGCCCATGGCGGCCGACGACGCGACGATGCCCTTGGAGCCCATACCCGCTTCGGTGAGCCCCAGATGCAGCGCGTGGTCGGAGCGGGTCGCCAGCATGGTGTAGACAGCGACAAGATCCTGCACGCCGCTGACCTTGGCCGACAGGATGATCTTGTCGCGGCCGAGCCCGATCTCTTCGGCGAGTTCAGCCGACAGGATCGCCGACTGCACGATGGCCTCGCGCATCACCTGGTTGGCCGTCAGCGGCGAGCCCTTTTTCTGGTTCTCGTCCATCAGCCGCGTCAGCAGTTCCTGGTCGAGCGAACCCCAGTTGACGCCGATGCGCACTGGCTTCTCATGGCGGATCGCCATCTCGACGATCTCGGCGAACTGCTTGTCCTTCTTGTCCTTGAAACCGACATTGCCGGGATTGATGCGGTATTTCGCCAGCGCCTCGGCGCAGGCCGGATGATCGGTCAGCAGCTTGTGGCCGATATAGTGGAAGTCGCCAACCAGCGGCACATGAACGCCAAGCCGCTCCAGCCGTTCGCGGATCTTCGGCACGGCGGCGGCGCTTTCGTCGCGATCGACGGTGATGCGCACGATTTCCGAACCGGCGCGGTGCAACGCGGCCACTTGCGCCACCGTCTGGTCGATATCGGCCGTATCGGTGTTGGTCATCGACTGCACGACGACCGGGGCGCTGCCGCCGACGATCACGCCGCCGACATCGACACCCACCGACTGCCGGCGCGGAAATGGGGAGGAAAAATACCCGGTCATGCCGGTCGCCTCATCTGAAATGGGTCCGGGCATGAGGTGGAGGAGCCGGGCGGCCTTGTCAATGGCAAGCACCAGCCCCAGCCGGTCAAATCGCCGAACAGCGACAATTTCGCCGCCCATCCGGCGACAAAGCAGACGGCCACGGTTGCAGGGCTGGCAACGGCGAAACGGCGAATACGGGAAAGTTTAGGCTTGAATCCCACCGTCCGATCGACTTGGAGCCGCCGGATGCCTGATGTTACACCGCTCTGGCCGGCGGCGAATGCCGCCGGGGGAGCAGGTCAGCGCCGCAGCGCCGCGATAGGAAACCGCTTCAGTGTGTTGTCGGTTGGGCCTTCAGTTTTTCGATTTCGTCCTTAATGGCCAGCTTGCGTCGCTTGAGGCAAACGATCTCAAGATCATCCACCGATGGATGCAGCAGCGCATCGTCGATTTCGCGTTCGATATCGCTGTGTTTCCGGTGAAGCTCTTCAAGATGGGACGCCAGAGACATGAATGGATCTCCCTTTCATATTCTTGCCAGCGACCGTCGCAACAGCGTCCACCGCGGGCGCCTGCGTGACGGCCAAATGACAGTGTGCCACCATTGTTTCGCCTTGTCGAATACCATGTGGTAGCATTCCACCGAGCGCTGAAATGTGATAATGCGAGCCCGCCGTCGACGGAATGTCGGTGGACCCCGCCCATCAGGCGCGCATGGGCGCCGGAGCCAGCAGAACGGTGGACATGTCGGAACAGGAACAGGCCGAGATTCGTCTCGAGTTTGCACGCTTGAAGCAGGAACACGCCGATTTCGACGCGGCGATCAACGCGATGATCGCCACAGGCTGCGATCCGCTGCAGGTCCAGCGCATGAAGAAGAAGAAACTGGCGCTGAAGGACCGGCTGAGCGCATTGGAAGACCGCATCATCCCCGACATCATCGCCTGAGCGGGCGTTTTTTTCGGAATCCGGTCTGCGCGACGACAGACCCCGCCAGTCAACACTCGATCCGCCATTGTGAGAACAAGATGCGTGTTGCTTTTGTGGAATGGCCGGAGGCACTTGAGGCAAATAGCGCGGAATGGGATGGCATCGCCGACCGGCTCATCGCTGCACGGCCGGATATCCTGATCACCAACGAACTTCCATTCGGACACTGGATTGCCGAGCAACCGGCTTTTGATGCCGAGCATTCCCAACAAAGCATCGACGCACACGAAAAGGGGCTCGAAGCCCTCGCCGGGTTGGGTATCCCGGCCATACTTTCGTCAAGACCTGTACGAGCGGAAGGCTTGCTCGTCAACGAAGCCGTGGCGATCGAGAACAGCGTTGTCCGGCCAGTTCATCGAAAGCACTATTTTCCCGAAGAGCCCGGCTGGTACGAGGCCAGCTGGTATGTTCCCGGCAGCGACGGCTTTACAGCCAGCGCGGTTGGTGGCCTGACCGTTGGTGTGATGTTGTGCACCGACGCGATGTTCAACGAACATGCGCGCAGCTACGGACGTCAGGGCGCCTCCCTCATCGCCATCCCGCGCGCGGCGGGCACGGCGACGGAAAACTGGCTCACCGCAGGTAAGATGGCTGCGATCGTGTCGGGAGGCTATGTGGTGAGCTCCAACCGGGTGGGCCGTTCTCGGAACGGCACTGTCTTTGGCGGCACCGGTTTTGCTTTCGCCCCGGATGGCGCCCTTCTGGCCGTAACTAACCCGTCAGACCCGCTTCAGGTCATCGAAATCGATCCGGAACGCGCCTCCAGGCAGCGCAGCGAATATCCCTGCTACGTTCGCGGTTAGTTTTCCGCCGCGGATAAGGCACGAAGCGCGCCGAAGAACGACCGCGATCCTTGCTCCGCAAGGCAAATTCGGCTACCTCGCCACTTTGCCGCCGGGGAGAGCAATTTGGCCCAGCACAAAGCCGAAGTCGCCATCATCATGGGCAGCCAGTCCGACTGGGCGACCATGCGTCACGCCGCCGAGATATTGGAGGTGCTGGAGATCCCGCACAAGGCGCTGATCGTTTCGGCCCATCGCACTCCGGACCGGCTCTATGATTTCGCTAAGGGCGCCAAGGCCGCCGGATTCAAGGTGATCATCGCCGGCGCCGGCGGTGCTGCCCACCTGCCCGGCATGACGGCCGCCATGACCCCGCTGCCGGTGTTCGGCGTGCCGGTGGAATCGAAGGCGCTGTCCGGCCAGGACTCGCTTTTGTCCATCGTCCAGATGCCGGCGGGCATCCCGGTCGGCACCCTGGCCATCGGCAAGGCCGGTGCCGCCAACGCGGCGCTGCTCGCGGCAGCCGTGCTTGCCCTCAACGACACCGCCCTGGCCGAACGGCTCGACGGCTGGCGTGCTGGCCAAACCGCCAGGGTCGCTGTCGTGCCGGTGGACCAGCCGTGAGCGCAGCGCTTCCCGTAGGCGCCGCCATCGGCATCATCGGCGGCGGCCAGCTCGGCCGCATGCTGGCGATGGCCGCGGCCCGGCTTGGCTACCGCACCATCATCCTCGAGCCGCAGCCGGATTGCCCGGCCGCCCAGGTCGCCAATCGCCAGATCGTCGCCGCCTATGACGATGCCGCCGCGCTGGCCGAACTTGCGGCCTCCTGCGCGGTTATCACCTATGAATTCGAGAATGTGCCGGTCACCGCCGCCGAGGCGCTGGCCGCCACCCGGCCGGTGCGGCCGCCGGCGCGCGCGCTGCAGGTGGCGCAGGACCGCGTCGTCGAGAAGGAATTCCTGAACGGCATCGGCGTTGCCACGGCCGCCTTCCACGCTGTCGACAGCGATGCCGATCTTGCCGCGGCCCTGGCCGACTTCGGCGGCAGCGGCGTGCTGAAGACCCGCCGCCTCGGCTATGACGGCAAGGGCCAGCGCGTTTTGCGCGGCGGCGAACCGGTCGAGGGCCTCTATGCGGTCATGGGTGGGGTGCCGCTCATCCTGGAATCGCTGGTTTCCTTCGAGTTCGAGATTTCCATGATCGCCGCGCGCGGTCTCGACGGCTCTCTGGTCGTGTTCGATCCGGCGCGAAACGTGCACCGTAACGGCATTCTGCACACTTCGACGGTCCCTGCTTCCGTCTCCGTCGCCACGGCCGACGCGGCCAAGCAGGCCTCCATGGCCATCGTCAGCGCGCTCGATTATGTCGGCGTGATCGGCATTGAGTTCTTCGTCCTGCCCGACGGAGGACTGCTGGCCAACGAGATCGCGCCGCGCGTGCACAATTCCGGCCATTGGACGGAGGCCGCCTGCACGGTTTCGCAGTTCGAGCAGCATATCCGCGCCGTTGCCGGCCAGCCGCTGGGCGATGCCGGGCGCCATTCCGATTGCGTGATGCAAAACCTGATCGGAGACGACGTTGCCGAGGTGCCGGCTTTGCTCGCCGAGCCCGGCCTCATGCTGCACCTCTATGGCAAGGAAGAAGCGCGGCCCGGTCGCAAGATGGGGCATTTCACCCGCATCCGTCCATTTGCCAACTGATCGTCGCTTACGCACGCGCCGAAGGTTGACATAAGCCGGGCACCCCGGTATTGAGCCGATCCGACAGGGCGCGTCTTCGGGCGCGCCTTAAAAATTAGGCCCGGAACCGGGCTAAGACCGACGGGCAAGACCATGAAGATCAAGAATTCGCTCAAGGCGCTCAAGGCGCGTCACCGGGACAACCAGCTGGTTCGTCGCAAGGGCCGCATCTACATCATCAACAAGACTGCCCCGCGCTACAAGGCGCGTCAGGGCTGATCCTGCCAGCGCGCCTGTAACAAGGCGCGCCGCATTGATGTCGAAACCAGATTCAGTTTGACGTCCGGCATCCCGGAGATAGAGTCCGGGAATGCGGATTTTTTTCGCCGTTTGCACGGCGCTTTCTCTTTCGATTCCTGTTCTGCCGGCCATTGCCGCCGACAGCACCACGGAGACCGCTGCGCCGCAGACGCGCGAACAGCGGCTCGACCGGCTGTTCTCCGATCTCAAGCATGAGCGCAATCCGAAGGCGGCCGAGCGCATCGCCGGCCGCATCTGGGCCGAATGGAACCGCTCCGGCAGCGCCTCGATCGACCTGATGATGCAATGGTCGCAGAAGGCGATCGAGGATCAGAAATTCGACGTAGCCCTCGATTTTCTCGACCAGGTGGTGACACTCGATCCCAAATATGCCGAGGGTTGGAACCGCCGCGCCACAGCGCATTTCCTGATGAAGAACTACGCCAAGTCGATGGCCGACATCGAGAAGACGCTGGAACTCGAACCGCGCCATTTCGGCGCCTTGTCGGGCATGGCGCAGATCATGACCGAGACCGGCCGCAAGCAGTCCGCGCTGGACGCCTGGCAGAAGGTGCTCGACGTCTATCCGATGTTGCGTAACGCTCAGGACCAGGTGTCGAAACTGTCCGAGGACCTAGCTGGAGAAGCGATATGAGGGAGAGGCGCTAGGAACTAGCGAATAGTAAGGACGAAGCGGGCCGGGGCAGAATCTGCCCCTTTATTATTGCCCGCTCACCAAGCGCTCACTTCTGCCCGTCGGCACCCAGATAGGCGATCCGCAGCATGTTCGTGGAACCCGGTGTCCGCAGCGGCACGCCGGCGGTGACGATGATGCGGTCGCCCGCCTTGCCGAAACCCTGTTCCGAAGCGATGCGGCAGGCGCGTTCGACCATGTCGTCGAGATCGGTGGCGTCTTCCGAGACCACGCAATGCGTGCCCCACAAAAGCGACAACCGCCGCGCCGTGGCCAGGATCGGCGACAACGCGATGATCGGCACCTGCGGCCGCTCGCGCGCCGCGCGCAGGCCGGTGGTGCCGGATGCGGTGTAGGTGACGATCGCCGACAGTTTCAACGTTTCGGCGATCTCGCGCGCCGCCAGCGAAATGGCGTCGGCACCGGTCGCTTCCGGTTCCGAGCGCTGGGCATTGATGATGCCGGCATAGGTCGGATCGCGCTCGACGCGTTCGGCGATGCGGTTCATCGTTGCCACCGCTTCGACCGGATAGGCACCGGCGGCGGATTCGGCCGAAAGCATGATGGCGTCCGCGCCTTCGAACACGGCGGTCGCCACGTCGGACACCTCGGCGCGGGTCGGCACCGGCGCGGAAATCATCGATTCCAGCATCTGGGTGGCCACCACGACCGGCTTGCCGGCACGCCGCGCCGCGCGTGTGATCTGCTTCTGGATGCCGGGCACCGCTTCGAGCGGCATCTCGACGCCGAGATCGCCGCGCGCCACCATCAGCGCATCGGACAATTCGATGATCTCTGCCAGTCGCGCCACGGCCTGCGGCTTCTCGATCTTGGAGAGCAGCAACGCCCGGCCGCGCGCGATCTTGCGGGCTTCCGCCAGGTCTTCCGGCCGCTGGATGAAGGACAGCGCCACCCAATCGACGCCGGCGGCGAGCACCGCGTCGAGATCCCTGCGGTCCTTCTCGGTCAGCGCGCCGACCGGCAAGTCCGTATCGGGCAACGACACGCCCTTCTTGTCGGAAATCTTGGTGCCGACCACCACCGTGGTGACGATGGAACGGCCGTCGGTCTTGACCGCCTTCAGCTCGACCTTGCCGTCATCGATCAACAGCCGGTGGCCGACCTCGACGGAGCGCAGGATCTCGGGATGCGGCAGGTGGACCCGGGTCGCGTCGCCAAGCTCCGGATTGTCGTCCAGCGTGAAGGTCTGGCCGACGGTCAATTCTTCCTTGCCATTGGCGAATTTGCCGACGCGCAACTTCGGCCCCTGTAGATCGGCCAGGATACCGATCGGGCGACCGACTGCGGCCTCGACCGAGCGGACGCGAGCAACGAGCGTGCGCATCAGGTCATGATCGGAATGGCTCATATTGATGCGGAACACATCCGCACCTGCCTCGAAGAGCTTTTTCAGCATGGCCTCATCGGAGGAGGCCGGACCGATGGTGGCTAGGATCTTGACCTTGCGGCTGCGTCTCATTGACTGTTTTGACCGTTGCTTGCCGGAGTGGCGGGCGCGCCCTCCGTGGTGGGCTGCTCGGTCAACTGGACCATCCAGCTGGCCTGCTCGCCCGTGTCGTATTCCTGGAATCCGGCGCGTTGGAAGCCCCGGGCGACGCAATCGGTTACGCCGGCGATCTTGAATTCCTTCTCGGCCACGCACATCGAGATCGGACCATCCCAACGGCCGCCGCGCTCGGCATCTTCTGCATAGAGATAATAAAACCTCGATGACAGCGGCCCCTCGATCAGCGTCTTGCAGGTCGAGCCTTCGATGTGCCACCAGCCTTCGGTGATCCAGCCCGATTTGGCGCGATAGCCGATGCCGACGCCGACGAGGTTCTGGGTGGCGTTGCACACCCTGAAATCGGCCCTGGCCTCGGATGCCATCACCAGCGGCGCCGCGAGAAGCACGAGCAGCGGCAGCAAGAGGGCGAGGCCCTTTCGCGTACGCTGCCGGCCGGCGGATGCCATTCGTGCCCCCTGGTTGATTGAAACTTGCATGATCAGGCGCCCTTTTCGAAGATGTCCGGGCGCATGTCAACGCGCCCCCCACTGTGAATCCAATCGATTTAATTGGCAAGCCGGCCCATGCCATGCCGGACGTGGAAAGTTTTTCGCAAAAACCTTGACCAAACAACGGCATTGCGCGGACTTCCGCTTCGTGGGATCACGCTACCATCCTCCTCCGCAACGCCACCGTTTGATTTCTCTCTGCCATGACCCGATCCACAGTTTTTGCGCCGTTCGACCTGATAGAAGGTGACCGTAGCCGCGGCATCGTGCTGGTGGCCGACCACGCGCGGCGCGATCTACCGGAAGAATATGGCGCGCTTGGGTTGCCAGCCGCGGAGTTCGAACGCCACATCGCCTATGATATCGGCGTCGAGGCGGTGACGCGCGAACTGGCTGCTCTCGTCAACGCGCCGGCGATACTCGCCAATTTCTCGCGGCTCCTGATCGATCCCAACCGTGGCGAGGACGACCCGACGCTGATCCGCCAGCTTTATGACGGCACCGTGGTGCCCGGCAACTATCCGATGTCGGCCGAGGAGCGCGCGCGACGGCTGGAGCGCTTCTACCGCCCCTATCACGACGCCGTCGCCGCTATGATCGCCTCGGTGGCCGAGGCGTCGGGTCGGGCGCCGTTCATCCTCTCCATCCATTCCTTCACGCCCGTTATGCAGGGCCGAACGCGTCCTTGGCATGCCGGCATCCTGTGGGACCTGGACGACCGCGCGCCGCGCCCGATCATCGAGGCGCTGGCGGCCGACAAGGATCTCGTGGTCGGCGATAACGAACCCTATGACGGCGCCCTGCGCGGTGACACCATGTTCCGGCACGCTATCGTCAACGGCTTCGCCCATGCGCTCATCGAAATCCGCCAGGACCTGATCGCCGACCAGAAAGGCGCACTCGCCTGGGCGGAGCGGCTGGCCCCGATCGTTGAAGTGGTCAACCGCCAACCCGATATACAGGCGGTGAGGATGTTCGGCTCGCGCACCGGGCCGCTGTGACGCGCCAAGACGAGGACACCACGATGAACGACCTCAGCGACGAACAGAAACGCGACTTCGAAGCGGCAGCCTTCCGCCGACTGCTCGAACATCTGCGCGAGCGCACAGACGTCCAGAATATCGACCTGATGAACCTTGCCGGCTTCTGCCGCAACTGCCTGTCCAACTGGTACCGCGAGGCCGCCGAGGCCAAAGGCGTTCCTCTTTCCAAGGACCAGTCGCGCGAGATCGTCTACGGCATGCCCTACGCCGAATGGCAAGCCCAGCACCAGACCGAAGCTTCCGACGCCCAGAAAGCCGCCTTCGCGACCAATCGCCCGAAGGATCATTGACGCCGACGACGGGGGCACCCGCGGACGCGAATATCAGCTTCGCGGCCCCGCCCCGTTTCTATTCCTGGACCAAGCCCAATTTCATCGCGGGACTTGACGAAAAAAACGAAACGATCTAGCGATTGAATCGTTTCAATTTCAGTCGGACCGAGCCATGCCCGCAGCCATTTCCATGCAAGACGCCGTCCGCGGCCGCTGGGCGGTGGCTGCGATGTTCTCCATCAACGGCTTTCTCACCGGCAGTTGGGCACCGCAGATTCCGGTCTTCCTGACCAGACTCGACATCAGCAAGGTGACGCTCGGCCTGCTTATCCTGCTGTTTGGCCTCGGCGCGCTCACCTTCATGCCTCTGTCCGGCTACCTGATGTCGAGATACGGCTCGCGCGCGGTTCTGCGCGGTTTTGCCAGTGTCTGCGTGTTCGGGCTGCTGATCGTGGCATTGGCCACCAACGTGCCGACGGCGGCGATAGCCATGTTCCTGTTCGGCGGCCTGATCGGCGGCATGGACGTTGCCATGAACGCCAACGCGGTCTCGGTCGAGCGGCGGCTATCGCGCGCGGTCATGTCCTCGTCGCACGGCTTCTGGAGCCTGGGCGGCTTTGCCGGCGGCAGTATCGGCGGCTTCGCCATCCAGCACTACGGCCACTTGACCCACGCGATCATCGTCACCGTCGTCGCCATTCTGCTGCTCGCCATCGCCGCGCGTTATCTGGTCACCGATCCGCGACCGATGGCGCAGGAACACCATAAATTCTCGCTGCCGAAGACACCCGCCATCTATCTCATCGGCCTGATGGCGCTGATCACCATGATCCCGGAAGGCGCCGTGCTCGATTGGGCAGCCCTTTATCTGAAACAGGAACTCGGTGCCGATCTCGCCACCGCCGGCCTTGCTTACGCGCTGTTCTCCGGCGCCATGGCCCTGATGCGCTTTGCCGGCGACGGCGTGCGCAACCGCTTCGGCGCAGTGACGACGCTGCGCGTGTCTTCGCTGATCGCCTCCTCCGGCATGTTCGTGGCGGCTTTGTCGCCCTGGCCCTGGCTGGTCATCGCCGCCTTCGCCGTCGCCGGGCTCGGCATCGCCAACATGGTGCCGATCGCCTTCTCGGCCGGCGGCAATCAGCCTGGCATGGCGTCGGGAACCGGCATGAGCGTGGTCACAACCATGGGTTACTCCGGCATCCTCCTGGCGCCGTCCCTGATCGGCTTCGCCGCCGAACATGTCGGCTTCACCGCCGTGTTCATGGTCTTGTCCGGCTTCCTCGCCATCGTCTTCCTGATGTCGAACCTGGCGCATGCCGCCGATTTCGCGGCTCAGCCGGCGGAATAGGCCTTCAATGCCTCATGGAGGAAGTCGGCGACGCGACGGATGCGCAGCGAACCGCGCACGTCGCGGTGCATGGCCAGCCACACCGGCAGCGGCGGCAGGGCGAGCTCCGGCAGCAAGGTCTCGACAAACGGCTCCCTGTTGGCCAGCGGCCGCTGGGTGAAGCCGATGCCGTTGCCGGCACGCACCGCCTTCCAATAGACGATCTGGTTGTCGCAGCGGAAGCGGAAGGCACTGCGCTCCAGGGTGACGCCGAAGGCGGCGAAACCGCGGATGATGCTGTCGTCGCGGTCGAAGCCGACGATATCGTGATCGACGATGTCGGCTGTCGTCTGTGGCCTGCCTCGTCGCGCCAGGTAGGACGTTGCCGCGCAAGCGCACAGCGGGATGTCGGTCACCTTGCGCGCGACCAGTTCGTTCTGCGCTGGCCGCACCATGCGGATGGCGATGTCGGCATCCCGCCGCAAAAGATTCTCAACCTGGTTGGATGCGACAACCTCGATCTCGATGCCGGGTTCCTCCAGGCCGAGCCTGGCGGTGATTTCCGGCAGCACATGAGCCGCGACGACCTCGCTGGCCGCGATACGCACCGTGCCTTCGATCGCCTCGACCGAACCCAGTGCCAGCAATGAAAAGGCGGTTGCCCGCTCGGCCACCGCCTGACCGCGCTCATAGAGCACTATACCGGCCTCGGTGAGCTGATAGCCGCGCCGCCCGCGCCGGAACAGCGTGACGCCGAGCGCCTGCTCCAGTTCCGTGATGTGGCGGCCAAGCGTCGGCTGGCTGGCGGCAAGCTTGCGCGCCGCGGCCGACAGGCTGCCGGTCTCGGCCACCGCCACGAAACTCTTGATGAGGTTCCAGTCCATATCCTGCATATTCAAAAATGAATATCAGAACGCCGAATTACGTCAATTTTCATTCGCCCGCGAAAAGAGAAAATAGGGCCATCGAAACCCGAACACGGAGACATTCAATGACCACGATCGCAATCCTCGGTGCCAATGGACGCCTCGGCCGCGCTGTCGGCAAGGCTTTCGTCGAGGCAGGATATGATGTCCGCGCCATCACCCGCAGCGGCAAGCTGCCGGCGGACCTCGCCGGCGCCGAGGCCGTCGCCGCGGACGCACTCGACCGCAACGCGCTGATTCGCGCCACCCAGGGCGTCGATATCGTCTTCCACGGCCTCAATCCAATCTATTCCGACTGGAGCAGCGTGCTGCCGATGGCCAGGAATGTTGTCGCCGCCTGCGAGGCCAATGGCGCGGTGCTGCTGTTCCCGGGCAACGTCTACAATTACGGCTCGCCTATCCCCGAATTCATCACCGAGGACGCGCCGATCCGGCCGACGACCGAGAAGGGACGCATTCGCGTTGAGCTGGAAGACATGCTGCGCACTGAGGCCGAAGCTGGCCGCCTGCGTACCATCCAGTTGCGCGCCGGCGATTTCTTCGGCGGCACCGGAACCGGCTCATGGTTCGACATGGTGATGGCCTCGAAAGTTCAGAAGGGCGTCTACACGGCCGCCGGCCCGACCGACATCGTGCATGAATGGGCCTATTTGCCCGACCTCGCCGCCACCTTCGTCGCGCTTGCCGACAATCTCGACCGGCTCGGCACCTATGAGACGCTTCACTTCCCCGGCCATGCCGTCACCGACATGGACATGAAGGCGGCGATGGAAAAGGCAGTCGGCCGCAAGCTCAGCATGGCCGCCATGCCCTGGTGGGTGTTGAGGGTTGGCGCGCCGTTCGTGCCGATGTGGAAGGCGCTCGTGTCGATGTCCTATCTGCGCTTCGAGCCGCATCGGCTGGTCTCCGGCAGGCTGGAAAAGCTGATCGGATCGATCCCGCACACGCCGCTCGACCGCTCCGTTGCCGAAGCCCTGACCGACCTTGGCATCCCGGTGGCCAGCGTCGCCTCGCACGCCGAAGCCGCCTGACCGCCCGGCGCGAACAACGCGCCAAGCAAAAAAGGCCGCCCGGGAAAACGGGCGGCCTTTTGTTCGTCTGACTTCTTGCCGTTTATTCGGCCGCTTTGCGCAGCGCGCCAACCGCGTCGGCACCGGCCACGTCGTCATTCGACGCGGCCTCGCGGCGCCTGAACAGGCGACCGAGCCAGCCGCGCTGGCCGGGCTTGCGCTTGGCGCGGGTGAACACCATCAGCATGGCCGGCGTCACCACCAGCGTCAGAAGCGTAGCGAAAGACAGGCCGAAGACGATGGCCGAGGACAGCGAAATCCACCACTGCGTCGACGGCGCGTTGATCGTCGTCTCATGGTGGAAGATTTCAAGACCGAGGCCGAAGGCGATGGGCAGCACGCCGAGGATCGCCGACACCGCCGTCAGCACCACCGGGCGGGCGCGTTCGCGGCAGGTCTGCAGCACCGCCTCGGTCTTGTCCCAGCCCTCTTCGCGCAGTCGGTCGTAAGTGTCGATCAGCACGATATTGTTGTTCACCACGACCCCGGCCAGCGCGATCACGCCGATGCCGGACATGACGATGCCGAAAGCCTGACCGGTCATCATAAGCCCGAGGAACACGCCGATCGTCGCCATGATCACGCAGGAGAGCACCAGCAACACCGAGGTGAACTTGTTGAACTGCGCCAGCAGCACCAGGAAGATCAGGAAGATCGCCGCGCCGAACGCCTTCGACAGGAAGGAACTGGCTTCCGCGCTGTCCTTGTTGGAACCGGCGAGCTTCCAGCGGAAGTGCGAAGGCAGGCCCATGTCGGCAATCGCCTTGGTCACCTCGGCCTGCACGGCCGCCACTTGCCCTCCGGCGGCAACGTTGGCCTGCACCACCACGGTGCGGGCGCTGTCGATGCGGTGCAGCGTGCCGACGCGCGGCTCCGGCTTGCGGACGACGAAATTCGAGATCGGCACCGAACCCTGGCTGGTCTGCACGCGCAGTTCGTCCAGCGTCGACAGCGTGCGCCGATCTTCCGGCAGCCGCAGGCGGATGTCGACGGCATCGTCGGCACCGGCCGGGCGGTATTCGCTGAGCTTCAGCCCGTTGGTAACGAGTTGCACGACGGTGCCAACCGAGGTCGGATTGACGCCGTATTGCGCCGCCTTGCTGCGGTCGACCTCCAGCGCCCAGTCGATGCCGGGCGGCGGCAGGCCATCCGACACGTCGATGACATGCGGCACTTTGGCGACGCGGGCGGCGACGTCGCGCGCCACTTTCTCGATGCCAGCCGGATCGGCGGCCGAAATACGCACCTGAATAGCCTTGCCGGTTGGCGGGCCGGCTTCCGGCACGCGCACTTCCACGTCGACGCCAGGAATGCCGGCCATAACTTCGCGCAATTCGTGCAGGATCTGATTGGCCGACTTGCGCTCGCGCCAGTCGACGAACTCATACTGGATGACGCCGACGACGTCTTCGGGAATGTCGGCGCCGCCGCCTTGAGTCTTGCCGACACGGGTATAGACCGATTTGATCCCCGGCCAGCCAACCAGCTTGTTTTCGGCAATGCGCGTCGCCGCGTCCATCTCGGCCAATGAGAGGTTGCCGCGCGCATGCACATAGAGAAGGCCGTAGTCCGGCTCGACATTCGGGAAGAATTCGACGCCGGCGCCGTATTTGGAATAAGCGACCTGCACGCCGACCAGGAGCACGACCGTCAGCATCAGCACCGTCTTCGGGTACTGCACGGCCTTGCGCACCAGCGCCATATAGGCGCCGTCCTTGCGCTCTTCCTCGCTGTGCAATTCGGCCTTGGCGAATATGGCGCCGAGCGTCGGCGTGAACACCAGCGCATAAAGCATCGAGGCCGCCAGCGTGACGATCAGCGTGATCGGCAGGTATTTCATGAAGTCGCCGATGATGCCCGGCCAGAACAAGAGCGGCGAGAAGGCGGCGATACGCGTCATGGTAGCCGCGATGACCGGACCGGCCATGCGCTTGGCGGCAAGCGCGAAGGCTTCTTCCTTCGGCATGCCTTCCGTCATGCGCCGCTCGGCGAATTCGGTGACGATGATGGCATCGTCCACCAGCATGCCGACGGCCAGGATCAGGCTGAACAGCACGATCATGTTGATCGTGTAGCCCATCATGGCAAGTAGCAGGATACCGATCAGGAACGATGACGGGATGGCCAGACCGATGAGCAGCGAGGCGCGTCCCGACAGCGCGTAGAGGATGACGATGAAGACCAGGATGACGGCGATCATCACGTGGTTCTGCAGATCGTTGAGAAGCTGCTTCACGAAGACGGACTTGTCCTGCGTGTAGGTGACTTCCATGCCCGGCGGTGCGACCTTGACGAACTCGTCGGCGACCTTCTTCGCGCCCTCGATCGTCTCGACGATGTTGGCGCCGATGCGCTTCTTCACTTCGATGGCGATGGCCGGCTTGCCGTCCAGCCGGGTGATGGTTTCGGCGTCCTTGAAAGTGGAGCGGATGGTCGCGACATCCTTCGCCTGCACCACGGCGTTCGGCCGCGCCACCACCGGCAGGTTGGCGACGTCTTCCGGTGTCTCGATGAGCGATGGCACCTTGACCGCGTATTTGCCTTCCGCGCCCTCGATATTGCCGGCCGCGACCAGGCTGTTGGACGCGCCGACGCCCTGCATCAGTTGATCAAGCTGCAACCCGTATGAGGAAAGCTTGACCGGATCGACGACGACTTCGACGAGGTCCTTGCGCGCGCCTTGCAGCGTGCCTTCCAGCACGCCCGGAACTTCCTCGATGCGGTCGCGCAATTCGCGCGCGGCGGCGGTCAGCACACGCTCGGGCACATGGCCGGAGAGAGTAACGACCAGCACCGGGAATTCGGAAATATTGACCTCGTTGACCGTCGGCTCCTCCGCCGCCTGCGGCAGATCGGCTTTGGCATCCTGCACCTTGGAGCGCGTGTCCTGCAGCGCCTGGGACAGATCGGTCGAGGGATCGAACTCGACCAGCACATAGCCACCGCCCTGGAATGCGGCCGAACGCATTTCCTTCAGGCCCTTCAGGCTTTTGAGCTTGGTCTCGACGGGTCTCAGCAGCAGCCGCTCGGAATCTTCCGGCGAGATGCCCTGATAGACCAGGGAAACATACATCATCGGAATCGGAACGTCCGGTTCGGCTTCCTTGGGCACCGACATATAGGCAATGGCGCCTGCGAGCAGCAGGAACACCAGCACCGAAATGGTCAGCCGCGCATTCTTGATGGCAAGCGTGACGATATCCATGGGGTCAGATCCCGTAAGTGGATGAGGACCGATCGGCCCGGATAAAAGCGACTAGAGCGCACCGGAGGCGGCATCGCCGCCGACCAGCTTCTTGATTTCCTGCAGATCGGCTTCGACTGGCTGCACGACATCGCCTTCGGCAACCAGCTCCTGGCCAGCGACAATGACCCGCGCATCGGCAGGAATGCCGCCGAGCACCAGGCCGTTCGGCATGTCGTCGACCAGATCGATCGGGAAGAAGGCGACCTTGTTGTCCTTGCCGACGGCGCGGATGCCGAGGTCGCCCTTGTTGCTCAGCGTCACCACCGAGCGCGGCAGCACGATCGCATCGGTCGGCTTGGCCGCAAGCGTGATCTCGGCCGTCATGCCAGCAGGGATCGCGCCATCGCCATTCGGGATGGCGATCTCGACACGGAAGGTACGGGTGGCGGTTGAGGCATCGCGGCTGATGTAGCGCACGGTCCCTTCCGCGACCTGGCCGCTGACCAGGCGCACATTGGCCTTGTCGCCGATCTTGAGATAGCCAAGGTCGCGCTCGCTGACTTCGCCGCGGGCGATCACCGGATCGAGGCTGAGGATCGTCGCCACCTCGCCGCCAAGCGGCACGGCGCTGCCGAGCTGGACCGGAATACGGTCGATGACGCCATCGAATGGCGCCTTCACTTCCTTGCGTGCCAGTTCCATTTCAGCGGCGTCGAGCAGCGATGTCGCCAATGCCAGCGCCGAGCGGGCGCTGTCCAGCTGGAGCTTGGCCAGATTGCCGGTCTTGGCCAGCCGCTCGGCCGCATCCAGCTCCGCCTGGCGCTGCCCCTTCAACTGCCGGGCGTTCTCGACGGCGGAAACCTTCTCCTCGGCGTGGAGCTTCAGCACGACATCGCCGATCTTGACGCGGTCGCCCTGCTTCACCGGCAATTCGCCGATAATACCGGCGACACGGGTCGCGAGCACCGCGCGCTTATCGGCTTCGGTGATACCGGAAACGCGGATAGCGCGCGCATGTTCGCTGCGCGGCGGCGTCACCACCTTGACGATGCGCAGCGAGACTTTCTGCTCGGTCGGGCCAGACTTCGCTTTCGCATCGGTCCCGGCCTTTGGCTGGTCGGCGTTCGACGCGCTGCCAACGGATGAGAAATGCCCCGTGGCCACCCAGGCGGCGAAGCCGACGAGCACCACAATGGCAGCAACCTTATGAAACCTGATTTTCGGCATCATCGTCTTCCGGTATGAGCGTGAACCCCCGCCGCGTCGCCGGTCGGCGCGCTGGATATGGGGATGCGCATCGCCTTGTTCAAATTACCGTGATCGGCGGCGCGCGGTTTTTACATGAAAGTTGCTTATTAGACAGTGGTAAAAATAGGTGCGGTTACCTTCAGGTGCCCACCCGCACCGCAACGGCCAATGATTTTCGCGCGATTGCGGCATGTTTGTACCGGGAAGGCAAAAGACTTTCCCAGCGGATTGCTGCACGGCTCCCGCCTCCCCAGCGAGCACGGCAACCCCTGCCGCTTTGTCTGCTTGACGCCGCCTTGCTGATAGTTGCGATCGCTTCGTCAGCCGCTTGAAGAACCGGCAAATCACCCAGCGATGCCTGTAGCGATGACATCATAACCAGCTGGAAACGCGGCATTATTCCTATCTTTCCTGCTGAACGGCCAGTCAGCGAACCTTTGCACAACCCAGCTCTGGAGGCGCGACGAGCAACGCTCGTGCGAAGTTGGAAACCGCGAATCGCCGGCTGCGAACGGTGGTCGCGTGCTGGCGTTCGGCAGGTGTCACAACGCCACCTCGGGTCGACTGGATGCCGAAATTTTGGCAGCAGGCGTCAGGATGATGAAGCGGCGTGCGCTCGAACAGGCCTTTCACGACAATGGTCGTCATGACGCAGGTGTCCCGCGCGACAAATTCTTGACTCAGACGATCATGTATCGATAGCTGCTGCCGCGATTGGTTCGTTCAACCGAGGAGAACATGATGAAGTCCATTCTTTCGATGCTGGCTGGCGCGGCTGCGCTGACGGCCGGTTTCACCGCTTTGCCGGTTACGGCCGCCGACGCGGAAGGCATCGTCGTCTACAATGCCCAGCACGAAAGCCTCGGCAAGGAATGGGCCGAAGCCTTCACCAAGGAAACCGGTATCAAGGTGACGCTACGCAATGGCGGCGACAGCGAGTTCTCCAACCAGATCGTCGCCGAAGGCAAGGCCTCGTCCGCCGACGTCTTCCTGACCGAGAATTCGCCGGCCATGGCACTGGTTGACGCCGCCGGCCTGTTCGCGCCGATCGAGGCCGACACGCTGGCGCTGGTGCCTGACCAGTACCGCCCGTCCGACAGCAAGTGGGTCGGCATCGCCGCCCGCAGCACCGTATTCGTCTACAACAAGGACAAGCTGAAGGAAGACCAGCTGCCGAAGTCGCTGCTCGACCTCGCCGATGCCAAGTGGAAGGGCCGTTGGGGCGCTTCGCCGTCCGGCGCCGATTTCCAGGCCATCGTCTCCGCCTTGCTCGAATTAAAGGGCGAGGAAGCCACCGCCACCTGGCTGAAGGCCATGAAGGAGAACTTCAAGCCGTTCAAAGGCAACAGCACCGTGATGAAGGCGGTCAACGCCGGTCAGGTCGAAGGCGGCGTGATCTATCACTATTACTATTTCGGCGATCAGAATAAGACCGGCGAGAACAGCAAGAACATCGGCATGCACTATTTCAAGAACCAGGATCCGGGCGCGTTCGTCTCAATCTCGGGTGCCGGCGTGCTGGCTTCGTCCAAGCATCAGAAGGAAGCCCAGGCTTTCGTCAAATGGCTGGCCGGCAAGGGCGGCCAGGAGATCCTGAAGACCGGCACGTCCTTCGAATACGCGGTCGGCAAGGACGCGCAGTCGAACACCAAGCTGGTTCCGCTTGCCGACCTGCAGGCGCCCAAGATCGACCCGCAGAAGCTGAACTCCAAGAAGGTGACCGACCTGATGACGGCGGCTGGCTTGCTTTAGCCGGCATTCGTCCTAAAAGGACTTCGCCGACAACGCTCCCGCGGTCCCCGCGGGAGCATTTCGTTTCCGAGATACTGTTCTTGATGCCCGAACCCGCCGCAATCCACCCTTCAAAGGCTGCTCGCCACAGGCAGGCGCGGCTATGCGGGTGACTTGATGGTGGCCTCGGGCGAACTCGCACGGACCGGTGTGTCGGTCCGTTCGACCGGCCGGCGGACGCCGCGCCGCGCCTTCCCGCTGATCTCGCTGGCCGCCGTCGCCGTTTCGGCCCTCGCGCTCCTGCCGCTCGGCTTCGTCGTCTTCATCGCCGTCCAGACCGGCTGGGAAACCGTCGTACAGTTGGTCTTCCGGCCACGCGTCGGCGAACTTCTGGTCAACACCGTGCTCCTGGTCCTGCTGACGGTACCGATCTGCGCGGTGCTGTCGGTGGCGCTCGCCTGGCTGACCGAGCGCAGCGATCTGCCCGGCGCCCGGCTCTGGTCCTGGCTCGCGGTGGCGCCGCTCGCCGTGCCCGCCTTCGTGCATTCTTATGCCTGGGTCACGCTATGGCCCGGTCTCAACGGCCTGTTTGCCGGCGTGCTGGTGTCGGTGATCGCCTATTTCCCGTTCCTTTATCTGCCGGTGTCGGCCGCCTTCCGCCGCCTCGATCCAGCTCTGGAGGACGCGGCCGCCTCGCTGGGGCTGAGCCCCTGGCGCGTATTCTTCCGCGTGGTGCTGCCACAGCTGCGGCTGGCGCTGTGCGGCGGCGCGCTGCTGGTCGGCCTGCATCTGCTCGCCGAATACGGGCTTTACGTCTTCGTCCGTTTCGACACGTTCACCACGGCGATCGTCGACCAGTTCCAATCGACCTTCAACGGCCCTGCCGCCAACATGCTGGCGGGCGTTCTGGTCGCCTGCTGCCTAGTGCTGCTGACGCTTGAAGTGCTGGTGCGCGGCGAGGAGCGTTATGCCCGCGTCGGTTCGGGTGCTGCGCGCCTGAAGCCACGCACCGTGCTCGGCCGCGCCACCCTGCCCTGCTTGCTGTTGCCGGTTGCCGTCACGGCGCTGACGCTGGGCGTGCCGTTCCTCACCATTGGCAGCTGGCTCCTCGCCGGAGGCGTCGAGGTCTGGCGTATCGACGAGATCGGGCTGGCGCTCGGCCAGACCCTGCTTCTTGCTGTTGCCGGCGGTGTGCTGGCGACGATTGCAGCCACGCCGATGGCCTGGCTGTCGATCCGCGCACCCGGCCGCCTGCAGCGCGTGCTGGAAGGCTGCAACTACGTGGTTGGCGCCCTGCCCGGCGTTGTGGTGGCGCTGGCGCTGGTTACGATTGCCGTGCGTGTCGTGCAGCCGCTCTACCAGACGCTGGCCACCATCCTGTTCGCCTATGTGCTGATGTTCCTGCCGCGCGCGCTGGTGTCGTTGCGTGCCTCAATCGCCCAGGCGCCCGTGGAACTGGAGCGCGCCGCCGGCAGTCTCGGCCGTTCGCCGCTGAGGGCGCTGTGGGCGACGACGATCCGCCTGTCGGCGCCGGGTGCAGCCGCGGGCATGGCACTCGTCGCGCTCGGCATCATGAACGAACTTACCGCAACCCAGATGCTGGCGCCCAACGGCACCCGCACGCTGGCAATGGCGTTCTGGAGTTACAGCGGCGAGATCGACTATGCCGCCGCCGCACCCTATGCGGCGATCATGGTGGCGTTGTCGCTGCCCCTGACCTGGCTGCTCTATATGCAGTCGAAGCGAATGGCCGGCCAATGAGCTTTCTGGAAATCACCTCGCTGGCCAAATCCTACGGCCCGGTCGCGGCCGTCGCCGGCATCGACTTGACCGTTGCCGCCGGCAGCCGAACCGCGATCGTCGGCCCCTCCGGCTGCGGCAAGACCACGCTGTTGCGCCTGATCGCCGGCTTCGAGACGCCCGATGCCGGCCGTATCGCGCTGGCTGGCCAGACCCTCGCCAATGGCGGGACGGCAGTGCCGGCGCATCTGCGTGGTATCGGCCTGGTGGCACAGGACGGCGCGTTATTCCCGCATCTGTCGATCGCCGGCAATATCGGCTTCGGCATGGACAAGCACGAAGCGAAGCGCGACGAACGCATCGCCGAGCTCGCCTACATCGTCGGGCTGGACAAGGGCGTGCTCAAGCGCCGGCCTCACCAGCTGTCCGGTGGCCAGCAGCAGCGCGTGGCACTGGCACGCGCCATGGCGATGAAACCGCGCCTGATGCTGCTCGACGAACCGTTCTCGGCACTCGACACCGGCCTGCGCGCCTCCATGCGCAAGGCGGTGGCCGAAATGCTGGAAAGCGCCGGCATCACCACCATCCTGGTCACCCACGACCAGGCCGAGGCCCTGTCCTTCGCCGACCAGGTCGCGGTCATGCGCGAAGGGCGCTTCTCGCAGATTGGCACACCGCGCGACCTTTACCTCAAGCCGAAGGACCGCATGGTTGCCGAGTTCCTCGGCGATACAATCGTTTTGTCGGCCAAGATCGGCGGTGGTTTTGCCGAAACGCGGCTCGGCCGCATCGCCGTCGACGGCAAGGAACGACACGACCTTGCCCGCATCATGCTGAGGCCCGAACAGGTGATGCTGGCACCGGCCTCCCGCGCCGATCTCGACGCCGCGTCGAAGCCCGGCGTGCTGTTTGGAGAAGTCACCGAATCGGAATTCGGCGGCTCGGCCTGCACCGTCGCGGTCAAGCTTTTGAACAGCCCCGATCCGCCCGAGGCGGCCGCCATCGGCAACACCCCGCTCATCTTGAGGAAACCCGGCCTCGACGCGCCGTCCGTGGGCGACATCGTGCGCATCAGCGTCGTCGGCAAGGCGCACGTGTTTTCTTAAGAACGCCGCCTCTGCGTCCTTACCGCATGGGGTAGGCGCTACAGTCGCTTCCCGGCGCTGTCGAACCAGTGCAGTTTCTCGGCCGGCACGGTCACCTCGAGCCGGTCGCCAGGTTTCGCCGCAGCCCGACCGGAAACCCTGACGATGATGCGACTGCCGGCGGCGGCGCAATAGAGGAAACTCTCGGCGCCCACCGGCTCGACCGCCTCGACCAGTGCCGGCAAGACGATGGCACCAGAGGCCGCCTTGCCGGTGGTTTCGGCATCCTCCGGCCGGAAACCCAAGGTCGCCGCGTGAATCGGCGCCGCGATAGCCAGCGATACGCCATTGGCGAACACCTTGTCCTGGCTGTCGGCGGGGCTATCCGGTTTGGCCGCGACGCCGAGCAGATTCATCGGCGGCGCGCCGATGAAGGAAGCCACGAAAGTCGAGGCCGGCTTTTCATAAATGTCGAGCGGCGCGCCCATCTGCTCGACCAGTCCGGCGTTCATCACCACCAATATGTCGGCCAGCGTCATCGCTTCCAGCTGGTCGTGCGTGACGTAGACCGAGGTGACGCCCAGCGAACGCTGCAGGTTCTTGATCTCGACGCGCATCTGCCCGCGCAGCTTGGCGTCGAGATTGGAGAGCGGTTCGTCGAACAGGAACACTTTCGGGTTGCGCACGATGGCGCGACCCATGGCGACACGCTGGCGCTGGCCGCCGGAAAGCTCGCGCGGACGCCGGTCGAGCAGATGCGACAGTTCCAGCACCTTGGCGGTGGAGCGCACCCGGGAATCGATCTCCTCCTTCGGCGTGCCGCGATTGCGCAGGCCGTAGGCCATGTTGTCGTAGACCTTCATATGCGGATAGAGCGCATAGTTCTGGAACACCATGGCGATGTCGCGCTCGGTCGGGCCGACGGCATTGACCACCTTGCCATCGATGGCGCAGGTGCCGGACGAGATCGTCTCCAGCCCGGCGATCATGCGCAGCAGCGTGGACTTGCCGCAGCCGGACGGGCCGACCAGCACGCAAAGCTCCTTGTCGGGAATGGCGATCGACACGCCCTTCACCGCTTCCACCCCGCCGGGATAGACCTTGCGCACATCCTTCAGGTCGACAGTCGCCATCTATTTCTCCGTATCGACGAGGCCGCGCACGAACCAGCGCTGCATCGCCACCACCACCAGGATCGGTGGCACGATGGCGAGGATCGCCGTCACCATCACCAGATGCCATTGCGTATCGGCGTCGGCGAAGGACACCATCTTCTTCAGCGCAATGACGATGGTGGTCATGTCGTTGCGGTTGGTGACCAGGAGCGGCCACAGATATTGCGTCCAGCCATAAATGAAGAGGATGACGAACAGCGCCGCGATATTGGTGCGCGACAGCGGCAAAAGAATATCGAAGAAGAAACGCCAGGGGCCGGCACCGTCCACCCGCGCCGCCTCCACCAGTTCGCCCGGAATGGTCATGAAGAACTGCCTGAACAGCAGCGTCGCGGTGGCCGAGGCGATCAACGGAATGATCAGGCCGGCATAGGTGTCGATCAAGCCGAGATCGACCATCACCTTGTAGGTGGGCAGGATGCGCACCTCGACCGGCAGCATCAGCGTGATGAAGATCAGCCAGAAGATCGTCATCCGGAACGGAAAGCGAAAAAAGACGATGGCGTAGGCCGACAGGATCGAGATGACGATCTTGCCCACGGCGATGCCCAATGCCATCACCGTCGTGTTGAGAAGCAGCGTACGGGCTCCAACGCCGCCGATGCGGCCGACGCCGCCGAAAAGCGCCTCGCCATAATTATTCCAGAACTCGCTGCCCGGCGTCAGCGGCAGCGGCGGCCGCAGGATCGTCTGCAGCGTCTGCGTCGACGCCACGAAGGTGTAGTAGATCGGGAAGGCGACGATGACGAGGCCGAGGATCAGTACGGCATGGGCGACATAGATGCCCGTCGACGACTGGCCGATCATCAGCTTGTCGTGCCCGCTGGCGGACGAAAGCGGCTTCGGCTCAGCCATAATGCACCTTCCTCTCCACATAGCGGAACTGGATGGCGGTGAGCGCGATCACGATCACCATCAGGATGACCGACTGCGCGGCCGAAGAGCCGAGGATCAGATTGACGAAGCCGTCATTGTAGACCTTGTAGACCAGCGTTTCGGTCGCCTTGCCGGGCCCGCCGCCGGTGACGGCATGCACGATGCCGAATGTGTCGAAGAAGGCATAGGTCGTGTTGATGACCAGGAGAAAGAAGGTCGTCGGCGCAAGCAGTGGGAAGACGATCGTCCAGAAGCGTTTCGTTTCCCCGGCACCGTCTATTGCCGCCGCCTCGATCAGCGTCTTGGGGATCGCCTGCAGACCGGCGACGAAGAACAGGAAATTGTAGCTGATCTGCTTCCAGGCGGCCGCCGCCACCAACAGGATCATCGCGTCCATCCCGTTGAGCACGGGGTCCCAGGCGATACCCATCTTGCGCAGCAGGATCGCCAGCGAGCCGATCGACGGATTGAACAGGAAGAGGAACAGCATGCCGGCGATGGCCGGGGCCACCGCATAGGGCCAGATCAGCAGCGTGCGATAGAACCCTTTGCTGCGCACCACCTTCTCGGCCATCACGGCCAACAGCAGCGCCACGCCCATGGCGACCGCCGCGGTCGCCACCGAGAAGACCACCGTCACCTTGATCGAATGCAGGTAGTTCGGATCGGCCAGCACCTTTTTGAAGTTGTCGAACCAGACGAATTTCGATTTCAATCCGAACGGGTCTTCCTTGAGCATCGACTGGTAAAGCGCCTGCGCCGCCGGCCAGTAGAAGAAGACCAAAGTGATGGCGAGCTGCGGCGCCACCAGAAGATAGGGCAGCACCTTGTTCGGAAAGACGACGCGAGGGGTCATAGGGCGCCCCGACCGTCAAGCGCCCCTGATCGCCTTCTTGCCGAACCGGCAGGAAGGCGATCAGGCAATCCGGTGCCAGCAAGCGGTCGGGTGACGGAGCGCGCCAAGCGTGTCAGTTCCCAAGTGCTTCCTTGATGGCGGCGTTGCCGCGCGAAACCGCGTTATCCAGCGCCTGCTGCGCGGTCTGCTGACCGGCCAGCATCTTCTCGTATTCCTCGTTAAGGATATCGCGCACCTGCGGCAGGTTGGGCAGTCGCACGCCCTTCGAATTGTCGGTCGGCGCCTTGCCCAGCATCTGCAGGATCGGCGTTTCGCGGCCCGGGTTCTTGTCATAGAAATCGGACTTCTTGGTCGCCTCGTAGGCGGCCAGCGTTACCGGCAGGTAGCCGGACTTCTGGTGCAGATATTCCTGCACCTCGGTCTTCGACAGATAGGTGAAGAAGGCAGCCACGCCCTTGTAATGGTCGTCGGGTTTGCCGGCGAACACCCACAGGCTGGCGCCGCCAGGCGTGGTGTTCTGCGGCGCGCCTTTGGCGTCGCTGTCATAGGGCAACTGGCCGATGCCGTAATTCATGCCCGATTTGACGATGTCGCCGAGACCGCCGGAAGATTCGGTGAGGATACCGCATTCGCCGGCGAGGAAGATCTGCTTGGCCTCGGAGGTGCGGCCGCCATATTTGAAGGTGCCGTCCTTGGCGAGATCGGCCAGCGCCTGGAAATGGTTCACATAGAGCGGCGCGTTGATCTTCAGTTCGACATCGCCGCCGGCGAGCCCGTTCTGCTGCGTTGCCCACGATACATCGTTCCAGGCCGCGAAATTCTCGGTGTGGATCCAGGTCAGCCAGGTCGTGGTGAAGCCGCAGGGCGCCGCGCCGCTCGCCTTGATCTTCTTGGCCGCCTCCCACACCTCGTTCCAGGTCTTGGGCGGGTTGTTCACGTCGAGCCCGGCCTTCTGGAAGATGTCCTTGTTGTAATAGAGGATCGGCGAGGAGGAATTATAGGGGAAGGACAGCATCGTGCCGTCCGGCTTCGAATAATAGGCAACGATGCCGGGTAGGTACTGGCTCTTATCGAATTTGACGCCGGCATCGGTCAGCACGTCGGCCACCGGCTTCACCGCGCCTTCGGCGGCCATCATCACGCCAGTGCCGACATCGAATACCTGCAGGATGTCGGGCGCCTGTTTCGCGCGGAAGGCAGCGATGCCGGCATTCAGCGCCTCGGGATACGTGCCCTTGAACACCGGGACGATCTCGTAGTCCTTCTGGCTGGCGTTGAAATCCTTGGCGATCTTGTCGACAACCTCGGCGTTGGCGCCCGTCATGGCATGCCACCAGCTGATCTGGGTGACGGCGAAGGCCGAGGTGGTGGTGCAAAGCACGAAAGTGGCGGCGACCCCGGCCGCAAGACCGCGAAACGTCATGTTCCTCTCCCATTCTCCATTGGCGCAAGCGAACTTCCGCCAGGGGAGTATGGGTCGAATGCGGCAGCCGGACAACGTTTTTGTTTCGTGTCAGACTATCGTAGCATCGTTTGGTTTGCGGCTGGCTTTCGAATTGCGCGAAATTAGTTAGCCAGCGCTGCATCCATCAAACGCATGGCATCGGCACCCGACCATTCGGCGGGCCCGTTCATGTGGCCGATCAGGCAGCCTTCGCCGTCGACCAGCAGCGTCACCGGCAGGCCGAGCGCCAGGCCGCGCTTCTTCAAATCGTTGAACACGCCCATCGAGGCGTCGCGATAGTGAGCCAACGATTTCACGCCGATCTCGTCGAGGAAGGCCTTGGGCTTGGTGTCGTCGCCGGTGTCGACATTGATCGCCATCACCTCGAACTTGTCCGAGCCCTTTTCCTTCTGCAGCGCATCCAGCGCCGGCATCTCGGCGCGGCACGGCGCGCACCAGGTTGCCCAGAGATTGACGAGCACGGTGCGGCCGGTGCGGTCGGCCAGCGTCATCGCCTTGCCGTCCGGCCCGTTGAAGGCCAGCGTTTTCAGCGATTGCGGCGGGTCGGCGGGCAACAGCGCGGCAACCTGGCCGGTCGCGGCAGCCGCCACTTTCTTGGCGCGCTCGGTCTTGGCGGCGCAGACGGCGTCATCCTTGCCGACGGCAGCCGTGGCAACCGGCTGGGGCTCGTTATTGCCAGACCCGCTCTCCCTGACATATACCGCGACCGCGCCGGCGAGAGCGCCGGCAACCAGTGCTGCGAGGATGAGCCGCGGGGCGGGAAACAGTTTCTTGCCGTCTGCCATGTCCAAATATCTCCGGGAAACGGGTTATAGCGATGAGCGACAAGAAGGCCAGCAACCAGATGTGGGGCGGACGATTTGCCTCGGGTCCGGCCACTATCATGGAGGCGATCAACGCATCGATCTCCTTCGACCGCAAACTCTACGCCCAGGATATTCGCGGCTCGATCGCGCACAGTGAGATGCTGGCCGAAACAGGCATTATTTCGGCGGACGATCAACACAAGATCGCTCACGGCCTGAACACGATTTTGAAAGAGATCGAGAGCGGCAAGTTCGAGTTCTCGACCCGGCTGGAAGACATCCACATGAATGTCGAGGCACGCCTTGCCGAGCTGATCGGCCCGGCGGCCGGCCGCCTGCACACGGCACGCTCGCGCAACGACCAGGTTGCCGTCGACTTCCGCCTCTGGGTCAAGGACGAGTTCCACCGCGTCGCCGAAGCCCTGAAGGGGCTGATCGCCGCCTTCCTGGAGCGCGCGGAGCAACACGCCGCCACGGTGATGCCGGGCTTCACCCATCTGCAGACCGCGCAGCCGGTGACCTTCGGCCATCACTGCATGGCCTATGTCGAGATGTTCGCGCGCGACCTTTCCCGTGTCCGCGACGCCATCCAGCGCATGGACGAAAGCCCGCTGGGCGCGGCCGCCCTTGCCGGCACCGGCTTCCCGATCGACCGGCACAGAACCGCGAAGGCGCTCGGCTTCCGCGAGCCGACCCGCAATTCGCTCGACAGCGTTTCCGACCGCGACTACGCGCTGGAATTCCTGTCGGTGGCCTCGATCTCGGCCACCCATCTGTCGCGCCTGGCCGAAGAGATCGTCATCTGGTCGACGCCGCAATTCGGCTTCGTGCGCCTGTCGGACGGCTTCTCGACCGGCTCCTCGATCATGCCGCAGAAAAAGAACCCGGATGCCGCCGAACTGGTGCGGGCCAAAACCGGTCGCGTCAATGGCCATCTCATCGGCCTGCTCACCGTCATGAAGGGCCTTCCGCTGACCTATTCCAAGGATATGCAGGAAGACAAGGAAGCCGTCTTCGACGCGGCTGAGACGCTCGACCTGATGCTCGCCGCCATGACCGGCATGGTGACGGACATGACGGTCAATGCCGTCGCCATGAAGAAGGCCGCCGGCTCAGGTTATTCGACCGCAACCGACCTCGCCGACTGGCTGGTGCGCACGCTCGGCCTGCCCTTCCGCGAGGCGCATCACGTCACCGGCCGCGCGGTCGCGTTGGCCGAATCCAAGAAGCTCGGACTGGAGAAGCTTTCGCTGGAAGACCTGCGGTCGATCCATGCCGGCATCAGCGATGACATCTTTTCGGTGCTGTCGGTACAGAATTCCGTCAAGAGCCGCACCAGCTTCGGCGGCACCGCGCCATCGGAAGTCCGCAAACAGATCCGTTACTGGAAAAAGCGCCTGGCCAAGGCGTGATGCCGGATGCAATGCCTAAGAAACTCGGCTACAAGCGACGCTCGAAACGCACGGACGGACGACACGATGACGGCAGGCAGGATACTGGTGACGCTGACGGTTCTGGCGACGGTGACGGCCGTCTCGGCCTGCGGACGCCGCGCCGCGCTCGACACGCCCTATGAGGCGGCGGTGCAGGAACGCAAGGACGCCGCCAAGGCCAAGCAGCCGGTACCACCGGAACCGACGAAACCGGAAACGGACAAGCCTTTCATCCTCGACAAGCTGATCCAGTAGCCTTTCCGGACGAACCACCGTGAACCATTTCGATTATCGCGACGGCATCCTGCATGCCGAGGACGTGGCGATACCCGCCATCGCCGCCAGCGTCGGCACGCCCTTCTACTGCTATTCCACTGCGACGCTGACGCGTCATTTCCGCGTTTTCTCCGAAGTCTTCGCCGGCCTAGACGCGATGATCTGCTATTCGCCCAAGGCGAATTCCAATCAGGCGGTGCTGCGCACGCTGGCCAAACTCGGTGCCGGCGCCGACGTGGTCTCGGAAGGTGAATTGCGACGCGCGCTCGCCGCCGGCATCCCTGCCGACAAAATCGTATTCTCCGGCGTTGGCAAGACGGCGCGCGAGATGGATTTCGCGCTGGCCGCCGGCATTCACTGCTTCAACGTCGAATCCGAGCCGGAACTCGAGCTCCTTTCGGCGCGCGCCGTCGCCGCCGGCAAGACGGCACCGGTGTCGCTGCGCGTGAACCCGGATGTCGACGCCAAGACGCACAAGAAGATTTCCACCGGCAAGGCCGAAAACAAGTTCGGCGTGCCGTGGCAGCGGGCCCACGAGGTCTATAAGCGCATGGCCGAGTTGCCGGGCATCAAGGCGATCGGCATCGACACCCATATCGGCAGCCAGATCACCGAGCTGCAGCCTTTCGACGACGCCTACCGGCTGCTGGCCGAACTGGCCGCAACGCTGCGCGCCGACGGCCACGCTATCGAACATATTGACCTCGGTGGCGGCCTTGGCATCCCTTACAAGACCGACAACAACCCGCCGCCGCTGCCCGACGCCTACGCCGCAATCGTGAAGAAGCATGTCGGCGGGCTGGGGATGAAGGTGATCTTCGAGCCCGGTCGCCTCATCGTCGGCAATGCCGGCATCCTGGTAACCGAGGTCATCTATCTCAAGGAAGGCGAGGCCAAGAACTTCGTCATCGTCGACGCGGCGATGAACGACCTGATCCGCCCGACGCTTTACGAAGCCTACCACGACATCCGCCCTGTACGACTGGGGCCGGCCGATGCGCCACGCATCCGCGCCGACGTGGTCGGACCGGTCTGCGAGACCGGCGACTATCTCGGCCACGACCGCGACCTGCCGAAGCCGAAGAGCGGCGATTTGATCGCCATCGGCACTGCCGGCGCCTATGGCGCGACGCAGTCCAGCACCTACAACACCCGCCTTCTGGTGCCGGAAGTGCTGGTCGACGGCGACCGCTTCGCCGTGGTGCGCGAGCGCCGGACCTATGAGGAACTGATCGGCCTGGATTCCATCCCGGACTGGCTGGCGTAAAACGCCGGCCCTCACAGGCTCTCGAGCACCATCGCCCTGACCGCACCGATCCCGTCTTCGTTGCGCTGGTAGAATATCCATTGCTTGATGCGCCTGGAGCGCACCAGACCCGACTGCGACAGCACGCGCATGTGCTCGCTGAGCGTGGCCGGCGTGATGCCGAGCTTGTCGGCGATCAGCAGCGCACAGACGCCGTCCTCGACCAAATCGCCATCCACCTGGCGCGGGAAATGCGCCACCGGATCCTTCAGCCAATCGAGGATTTGCAGCCGGCGCGGATTGGCGAGCGCCTTGAAGATATCAGCCTCTTGCATTTTGGTATTTTGCCAAGTTACTAAATGCTGTCAACTGCAACTTTCCGGAGCGCCCGATGCCTGCCGAGACGCGGATCACCCCTGAACGCATCGCCGAGACGGAGGCGCTGATCAGGCCGCATATAAGGCGCACGCCGGTGCTAGCGGTCGACATGGTCGATTTCGGCCGACCCGCATTTCCGGTGCAACTGAAGCTCGAATGCCTGCAGCATTCAGGTTCCTTCAAGGCGCGTGGCGCCTTCTCCAACCTCTTGCAGCGCGACATTCCAAAGGCTGGCGTGGTCGCCGCCTCGGGAGGCAATCATGGTGCCGCCGTCGCCTATGCCGCCATGCGCCTCGGCATCCCGGCCGCCATCTTCGTGCCCAGCGTCTCGCCCAAGGCCAAGACCGACCGTATCCGCGGCTATGGCGCCGAACTGGTGATCGCCGGCGACCGTTATGCCGATGCCCTTGCCGCCAGCGAGGCCTATGCGGCGAAAACCGGCGCATTGCCCGTGCATGCCTTCGAACAGACCGAGACCATGCTCGGCCAGGGCACGCTCGGTCTCGAGATCGAGCAGGATCTGCCCGACATCGACACGCTTCTGGTCGCCGTTGGCGGCGGCGGCCTGATCGGCGGCATCGCCGCCTGGTTGGCCGGGCGGGTGCGCATCGTCGCCGTCGAGCCGGAAGGCGCACCGACCCTTCACAACGCCTTGGCCGCGCGAGAACCCGTCGATGCGCCGACGGAGGGGGTCGCGGCGGACTCGCTGGCGCCGAAACGGGTCGGCTCGTTGATGTTCCCCGTCGCTCAGGCCTTTGTCGAACGCTCGATCCTGGTCGCCGACGGCGACATCGTCGCTGCGCAGAAGGCGCTTTGGGAGACGGTGCGGGTTGTCGCGGAGCCCGGCGGCGCTGCCGCCTTCGCTGCGTTGCTATCGGGCAAATACGCGCCGGCGCCCGGCGAACGGGTGGCTGTCCTGGTCTGCGGCGCCAACACGACGGCTGTGCAATTCTAAGACTGGATACACCCCGCGTGGACCGGCCGGCGGACGGGTTTATGACCCGCCTTTTCCAGAAGCCGCCTCGCCTTTGCCGTGTTTGCTGCTATGCTCCGGGCTAGCGAAGTCGCACCATTTCGGCCGGCTTCCCGGAAGAGCGGATGACAGAGCAACCCACATCCGGCATTGATCGCAGCCTGGCAGCGCGGCTCGCCGCAAGCAGGCTGGCGACGCGCGCGGTGATGGTCGTCGAACGCGGCTGGCCGCTCATCCTGCCTCTGCTCATCGTCGCGGCGCTGTTCCTGTCCGCCGCCTGGTTCGGCCTGTTCGCACATCTGCCGGACATGGTGCGCTTCGGCCTCGTCGCTTTGTTCGGTATCGCCGCGCTAGCAGCCCTTTATCCGCTGCGCTTCTTCCACCTGCCGACGGCATTGGAAATCGATCGCCGCATCGAAACCGCCAACGCATTGCTGCACAGCCCCCTCAGGGTGCAGGCAGACAAGCCGGGTGGCGCGCCCGGCGCGTTTGCGCAGGCGTTGTGGCGCGAGCATCAGAAACGCATGGCGGCAAAGCTCGGCTCGCTCGGCACCGATCTACCGGCCACCGATGTCGCCCGGCGCGACCCTTGGGCGCTGCGCTCCGTGGCAGCACTTGTGCTCGTCGTGGCGCTGGCTTTTTCCTACGGTCCGTCGGGCGGACGCATCGCCGATGCCTTCAACGCCGCCGGCATGCGCGACGTCGTTCCCTCGCGCATCGACGCCTGGGTGACGCCGCCGGCCTATACCGGAAAGCCGCCGCTCTTCCTGACCGCCGAGGCCAGCCGCCAGAACACCGCCTTCACCGTGCCGCAAGGCAGCGACGTGACGGTGCGCATCACCGGTGGCACCAATGTCGAAACGCTCGCGTATCTGGAAGCATCGGGCAACAGCCGCGACATTGAAGCCGATGCCTCGAAGGAACCCGCTGCTCCGGCTTCGACCGCGCAGCAGGAGCGCCCCGCCGCCCGTCAATTCAACGGCAAGCTTATCGCCGACGGCGCGCTGGTGCTGAAATCCGGCAGTGACGAACTCGACCGCTGGTCCTTTACCGTCACGCCCGACACCGCCCCGCAGATCAGCTTCGCCGGCGAGCCGAAGCGCGCGGTGAACGGCACCACAGAATTGAACTACCAGATCGTCGACGATTACGGCGCGACCTCCGCCCGTGCCGACTTCGCGCTGGCCGACCAGCAGCCGCTCGGCGCACGGCCGCTCTACGGTCCGCCGGAAATGTCGCTGGTGCTGCCGCGACGCGGCGCCAAGAACAATGCGGCCCGCACCACCAAGGATCTGACCGACCATGTCTGGGCAGGCTCGAACATCAAGCTGACGCTGGAAGCGACCGACGGCGCCGGCCAGCTGGCGCGCAGCGAAACCAAGAACTGGGTGATGCCGGAACGGCCCTTCGCCAACCCGCTGGCGCGCGCCGTCATCGAGCAGCGCAGGCTCTTGGCGCTGGACGCTAACACCAGGCCGCGTGTGCTCGAATTGATGGATGCGATCACGCTCCGGCCCGAGGACACGTTCGGTTCGATGACCAACTATCTGGCCTTGATGAGTGCCCGCAGCCGCCTCAAGCTCGCCGCCACCGATGACCAGTTGCGCGGTGTCGTGTCGTATTTGTGGGAGGTCGCGCTCGGCATCGAGGATGGCAGCCTGTCGACGGCCGAGAAGCGATTGCGCCAGGCGCAGCAGGCGTTGCAGGACGCGCTGAAGAATGGCGCCAGCGACGAGGAAATCGACAAGCTGATGAAGGAACTGCGGCAGTCAATGGCCGATTTCATGCGTGAGTTCGCCCAGCGCAACCCGCAAGGCAAGGACGGCCCACTGCCGAACGACGCCCAAGTCCTCAGTGAGAACGACCTCAAGCGCATGATGGACCAGATCGAGAATCTGGCGAAATCCGGTGACCGCGACAAGGCGCAGCAATTGCTGTCCGAGATGCAGGACATGATGAACAACCTGCGCACCGCCCGCCGCCAGGGGCCGAGCCAGCAGGATTCCGAACTGCGCAAGCAGATGGACAAGCTCGGCGAAATCATGCGCCGCCAACAGGAGATGATGAACGACACCTTCCGCATGGACCAGGCGCAGCGCGGCCAGCAAGGACAGGACGACCAGAGCCAGGAGATGCCGGGCGAAGATGGCCAGCAGCGCCAGGGCAACAACGGCACACCTCAGGATGGCGGCCGCGACGGCAAGCCGATGACGCCGCAGGAATTTGCCGATGCGCTCAAGCAGTTACAGGAAGGCCAGGGCAAGCTGAAGGGTGAGCTCGACAAGCTGAACAAGAACCTGGAAGGCCAGGGCATGGAGCCGAACGAAGGTTTCGGCGAGGCCGGCCGGGCGATGGGCGAAGCCGAAAACTCGCTCGGCGGCGGTCAGGGTGGCGCCGCCGTCGGCCAGCAGGGCCGTGCGCTGGAGGCGCTGCGGCGCGGCGCGCAGAACTTGATGCAGCAATTGCAGGCCATGCAGAGTGATGAGGGCGGTGGCCCGATCCACCAGCGCGGCGACGGTCGCGATCCCCTGAACAGGCCGATCCGCGGATCGGAAGGCCCGAACCCCGATCGGTCCGAGGTCAAGGTTCCCGACGAGATCGACATGCAGCGCGCACGCGAGATTATCGATGCGATCCGCAAGCGGCTCGGCAATGCGCTGAGCCCGGAGATCGAGCGCAGCTATCTGGAACGGCTGCTCGATCTCAAATAGGCGAAATGGAAAGCCCGGTCGGGCTGTCGTCTCAGGCTTTCGCGGCGGCGCGAAGCTGCGACAGTCGCTTGGCGGCGGTCGGTGGCATTGGCGGCGGGTTCTTCGAATTGGCTGCCTCGACCAACAGCGCGTCGCAGGCCGCTTCGGTCTCGCCGATCAGCCGGCGCATGAACTCTTCCCTTTCGAGTCCTGGAGGGATCGGCGGCAGGAACTGCGCCTTGATCGTGCCCGGATAGCGCAGGAATTTGCGGCGCGGCCAGTAAAGGCCGGCGACATGGGCGACAGGCACCACCGGCACGCCGAGCTGCGAATAGAGTTCGACGATACCATATTTGTAGGCCGGTTCATCGCCCGGCGCCCGGCGCGTCCCCTCGGGATAGATGATGAGCTGGCGCGGATTGCGTGACAGTTCCGCATTGGTGGCCGCGATGACCGCTTTCAACGCCTTGGAGCGGCTGCCGCGGTTAACCGGGATCATGCGCATCTTCATGATGTACCAGCCGAAGAACGGGATCCAGGTGAGCTCGCGCTTCAGGATGTAGAGCGGGTCCTTCAGATACGGAAAGAAGGCAATGGCGTCCCAGAAGGACTGGTGCTTCGGCGCCAGGATGAAGGAGCCCTCGGGTAGATTTTCCGTACCGGTGATCTGGCTGTCCGTGCCGGCGATCACCTTGTAGAGCCACATCGACGAGCGCGACCAGAACTTCGGCACGAGCCAGGCCCGGCGGCGCGACGACAGGAAATAATAAGGCGTCCACACGATCATCTGGACGATCAGGCTGACATAGAAGGCGAGGTTGAACGCCAGCGAGCGAATATAGAGCATGCGGAGAGTCCGGTGAGGAAGCCTGTTGGTTACACCATGCTTGGGCAAAATGGAAATGACGCCGGTAACTCGATTTTGCCAGCGAATTCGACGCCATTCGATCCCGGAACGCGGCGAAGTCGCTGATATGTATCAGATGCCGAGACCCGCCAGTCGGGCCCTCAGCCGTGGCGCGGCGAAGTCCAGGAAGGCGCGCAGCTTCAACGGCAGCAGGCCCTGTCCGGCATGGACGAGACTGACCGGCCAGGGTGCCGGTTCAAAATCCTCCAGCACCAGCCTGAGCGTGCCGGTCCGCACCGCCTCGGCGACCTGGTAGGACAACACGCGCACCAGGCCGACACCGGCCACGGCCGCATCGATGGCGGCTTCGGCGGTGTTGACCTTCAGCCTCGACCGCACGGGAACCGAGCTTTCCACTCGCCTCTCGGCAAAGGTCCAGGCGGCGGGAAGCGCCAACCCCTCGAAGGTGACGCATTGATGGGCAGCTAGGCCTGCAGGCGTCGCAGGCACGCCATGAGCATCGAGATAGGCAGGGCTCGCGCAAACCACACGGCGAATGGTACCGACCCGTGTTGCGACCATGCTGGAATCCGGCAGGTTGCCGATGCGCACGGCCAGATCGATATGTTCCTCCATCAGGCGCCGCAGCGTGTCGGATTGGCTAAGCCGCACATCGACTTCCGGATAGGCGCTGAGGAAATCAGCGATCACCGGCAGCACATGCAGGCGCCCGAACACGATCGGCGCTGTCACGGCAAGCTCGCCGCGGGCGGCGCTGTATTCGCCCGCCGCCGCCTGCTCAGCTTCCTCGATGTCCTGCAGGATGCGCCGGCATGCGGCGAGATAGGAGCGCCCCACATCGGTCGGCTCCAACCGGCGCGTCGAGCGATTGAGCAGCCTGGTGCCGAGGTGCTTCTCGAGATCCGAGATTCGTCGGCTGACAGTGGCCAAGGGCATGCCAAGACTGCGGCCGGCGGCCGACAGGCTACCGGCCTCGACCACGGCGACAAACAGCGACATCGAGTTGAGGCGATCCATCATTATTCCAATATTCGGAACAATATCTCTCAACAATGCCACCTACTTCTGCATTGTGAAAGACCCCAGCTTCGTGCTGATCTCCCCGAGCCGCGCGTTGCTCGTTTCGCCAAGGCTGGCGTTGCGTGGCGAAAGGGCCGAAAGACTGACGAGGCACCCACGATGGCCACCCCGCATATCTATGCAAGCGACGTTGCCTTCACACCGACGGTGAAGGCGATACAGGCCCGCAAGGGTTCGCGACAAGCTTATGCCCGCTCCGAGGAGCGTGGCTGGCAGCAGGACATCTCGCCTGATCTGGCGGCCTTCATCGCCGCGCAGACCAGCGTCTTCCTGGCCACGGCCAATGCCGAGGGCCAACCTTATATCCAGCATCGCGGCGGGCCGGCCGGCTTCCTGAACGTGCTCGACCGGCGCACCATCGGCTTCGCCGACTTCTCCGGCAACCGCCAGTTCATCTCGCAAGGCAATCTGGCCGACAACAACAGGGCCTTCCTGTTCCTCATCGACTACATGCTGCGGCAGCGCATCAAGATCTGGGGCGAGGCGCGGGTTGTCGAAAACGATCCGGACCTGCTCGCCCGCCTGATGCCGGAAGGCTACAAGGCGCGGCCCGAACAGGTCATCCTGTTCACCGTCTCGGCCTGGGACGCGAACTGCCCGCAACACATCCCGCAGCGTTTCGAGGCTGCGGACGTTGCCGCAATCCTGTCCGAACGGGACAAGCGCATTGCCACGCTGGAAGCCGAGATCGTCAAGCTGCGTGCAATGAACCGGACCGGTTGACCGGCTGCGCCCGGCGGGAAGTGCCCTAGTCGCCCCCGTGGCTGGCGAAGGCTGGCCTGATCGGCAGCACGATGCGGCCGAGCGCCAGCAGATATTTGTTGTATTCGGTGAACAGCACCCTGAATGCGCCTGGCTTGGTCAACCAGCCGCCATTGTCGAGGCTGCTGTTGACCACAGGGTAAGGCACCAGCCGCGCGTTGCGCAGCAGGCGGCCCATCTCCAAAAGGCTGCGCGGCATGTGATAGTTGTTGGTGACCAGAATGACGCTGCTATAGCCGTGGCTGCGCACCCATTTGGCGCTTTCCTCGGCATTGCCGATCGTGTCGAGCGCGGCGCGGTCGATGTCGACGCAACAGGCGAAGAGCTTGGTGTCGCCTCCGGTCGCCTTCTGCAACTGCTTGCGGCTGGCGGTCGGATGCACGCCGCTGATCAAAAGCCGCGCCCCCTTGCCCGTTTCCAGAAGCTCCATCGCCGCGTCCAGCCGGGACTGGCCGCCGGTAAGCACGATGATGGCGTCGGCCGGCTCCGGATCGGCCGGTGTGGAGAGGCGGCTGACATGCCCGGCGAACCAGCCGAAGCCCACAAGATACAAGGCGAGGCCAATGAGGATCACGAAACCCGTGTAGCGCGCCGCTCGCCGCAGCCGGGAGGCACCGCGCGGCACAGACATAGTGCCCCGCGCGGCCTCGGCCGTGTCGGCAGAATCGCGGCTTTTCATGGCGTCATGATTAACGGCGAATTGCGGCCTTTGGTAGGAGAAAGCACGCTCCGAAGGCGAGGGACAATTCATGGTTGGATAGGGGTTTCGCATCGCGACGTCACCCGCCCTTTTTCAGCCGCCGTCGGTCTGGCGCGTATCGAGATCGCTGAGATAGGCGATCACCGTGGCATGCGATGTCGCGGCCGTCAGCACGCCGATGACCAACACCATCAGCACCACGCCGAGATAGCCGGCCCAACCGATCGCGAAACTGCCGAACAGCGCCACCGCCTGGTCGGCCTGGGGCGTTGCCATATTATGCGACGTCCACCACGAAAACACCAGGAAGACGACGACCGCCGCGGCGCCGCCGGCGGCCGCGCCTTTCATGCCGGTGATGAGGAATTGCTGGCGGAACTGCCGGGCGATGAAGCGCGCCTCGGCGCCGACGAAATGCAGCACCTCGATGATATGGCCGTTGCCGGCCATGGCACCGCGCGTGGCGAACACCACCGTCAGCACTGTGGCCGATAGCATCAGCACCAGCACCATCATGCCGATGGTCACCGTCGTGCGCGCCATGGCGACCAGCCGGTCGACCCAGGTGCGGTGATCGTCCAGTGAAGCGCTGGCTATCTTTGCGGCAAGCGCCGTGCGCATGGCGGCGAAATCGGGCGGGCTGTTCTCGTCGATGGTGACGACGACGAGGCGCGGCACTGGCAGTTCGTCGATGTTCAAGCCGGTGCCCAGCCATGGTGCCAAGAGCCGCGCGGTGGCGTCGCGATCGACGATGCTGGTGCCCTTGACGCCCGGGAACCCGCCGGCGATCTCGGCGGCGGCAGCCAGTGCTGCTTCCATGTCCAGCCCTTCCACCGGCTTGATCTGGACCGTCGCCTCGCGCGAGATCTGGTTCTCCCAGACGACAGCGGTGCTGCGCACCAGCGTCACCGCGCCGAAGGTCAGGCAGGACAGGAAGGTCATGATGGCGATGACGAACACCAGCGCGCGCCCGGCGATGTTCTGCGCCGGCACGATCGGCGCCATCTTGCGCTGCACGCGCGGCCGCGTCTCGGTGTAGCGGACGTCGTCGACGTCTTCTTCGTGATCGGCGGCCATCTCAGTCATAGATGTCCAGCCTTCCTCCGGCCAGGATGAGGCGGCGGGCGTCGACCTGGTCCATCAGGCCGAGATCGTGGGTGGCGATGACCACGGCGGTGCCGAGCCGGTTGAGTTCGATGAACAACCGGAGCAGCCGCCGCGCCAGTTGCGGGTCGACATTGCCGGTCGGCTCGTCAGCGAGCAGGATCTGCGGCTGCTCGATCAGCGCGCGCGCGATCGCCGCGCGCTGCTTCTCGCCGCCCGACAGCACCGGCGGCAGCACATGCATGCGGTCGCCCAATCCGACCCATTTCAAGAGTTCGACGACATCGGTGCGGTAACTCGCCTCTTCGCGGCCGCGAACGCGCAGCGGCAACGCCACGTTCTCATAGGTCGTCATATGGTCGAGCAGGCGGAAATCCTGAAAGACGACGCCGATGCGGCGGCGCAGATGCGGCAGTTCCTCGCGCGTGATGCGCGCCCGATCCTTGCCGAAGACGGTGATCAGGCCGCGCGTCGGCTTCAGCGACAGGAACAAGAGGCGCAGCAGCGTCGTCTTGCCGGCGCCCGAAGGCCCGCTGAGGAACTGGAAGGAGCGCTCCGGAACATGCAGGGTGATGTCACGGAGAATCTCCGGACCCATCCCATAGCGGAGGCCGACATTTTCGAAGCGGATCACGTGCGGCGACCTGGAACTTTCATTGGCGGCAGTCCGCCCGTCTCTACGAAACGACCATCGACCGGCATGGTTAACCGCCGGTTAAATTTCGGCGCCAATGGCGGCTGTAAAACGATTCCGGTTGTGAAGCATTAACCATTTTTGTCTATCGCATGGAAACAGACGGCGAACAGAGGCGACCGAGGAGCAGGATGGTCGATCGCGGCAGGGCACGCCCGGTTTCCGGCGAAATCATGACCGCGTCAACGGCGGCCCATGATGGCTTCGCCGCGACCGCCGACGTGATCGATGCCGAATTCATCGTGCTGCCCTCCGATGCTGGCATCTCCGCCGAACGAAACCCGCAACCGGCCGCCGCGCCAATGCTCGAAACTGTGCCGTCCCTCGACGGCATGGGCATGCTGCGCCAGACGGTGGCAACCCCGCAAAAAGAGGCTTCGGGCCGGGGCGGTCCGCTGTTCTGGAGCCTCGGCGTCGCGGTCACCTTCGCCGCCTTCTGGATTTCCGGAGGGCACGCGCTGTTTCGCCAGACCACGCTGTTTGGCGCCAGCGATCCGATGACGGCGCTGAGCATTTCCGGCGTCACCTCGCGCGTCGACAGCACCGGCCTCAAGCCGTTGCTGATGGTTGACGGCGAGGCCGGCAATGACGGCGATCAGGCGGCGGCCCTGCCGCCGCTCGAGATCCGCGTCACCGGCAATGATGGGCACATCACCCGCTATGGGCTGGGGACATCCGGCCGCGCATTGGCACCAGGCGAAAGATTTGCCTTTTCCAGCCGGCTCGACGTGCCTAGAAACGGGGTAACGGCCGTCTCGGTCACCTTCGCGCAATAGCGGGCGCGGCCTCGGCCGATCCCGGACGCGCTCCCCAGGAAAGGCTTTCCATGCCAGTTGTGCGCGGCAAGAACATCGAGGTCCTGTTTTCAGCGTCGGCGATCGCCCGGCGCAATCTGGAGCTCGCCAAGGAAATCGCGGCGCACGACTACCACGACCTTTTGGTCATCTCGGTGCTCAAAGGGTCCTTCATCTTCGCCGCCGACCTGATCCGCGCCATGCACGATGCGGGCCTGTCGCCGGAGGTCGAGTTCATCTTCATTTCCAGCTACGGCGCCGGAACGGAGAGCGGCGAAGTGCGTGTGCTGCGCGACATCGACAACGAAGTCGCGGGCCGCGACGTGCTGTTGATCGACGACATATTGGAATCCGGCAAGACTTTGAAATTCGCCCGCGAGCTGATGCTGTCGCGTGGCGCCAGGAGCTGTTCGATCGCCGTGCTGCTCGACAAGCGCATGCGCCGCAAGACCGATCTCGACGCCGACTATGTCGGCTTCGATTGCCCCGACTATTTCGTCGTTGGCTATGGCATGGATGTCGGCCATGCCTTCCGCGAACTGCCCTTCGTCGGCGTCGTCAAGGACGAAACCTGACGCCTTTCCACAGCCATCGCTAAAATAGCCTGGCGCCGTTTCGGTCTTTCAGGAAACGTCAACACTTGCCGGGCAAAACCTTGCCCATGGCAAAGCTCCTGATCGTCGAGGACGATGAATCCGTCCGCACTCTCGCCGCCCGCGCACTCGAACGCGCAGGCCACAGCATCGACGTTGCCGCCGACGGCGCGCAGGGGCTGGAAACGATCCGCGCCGCCAATGGCAACTACGACCTGATCGTCTCCGACATCCGTATGCCGGAGATGGACGGCATCGAGATGGCCAAGGCGGCCGCAGCCAATTTCCCGGCGCTCAAGATCATGCTGGTGACCGGTTATGCCGACCAGCGCGAACGGGCCGACGAATTGAACGGTATTATCCTCGACGTCGTGCAGAAGCCGTTCACGCTGGCCGAAATCCGCGACCGCGTCGGCCGCGCTTTGGCGGCCTGACCGGCCCCTCTCTCCAAAGACAGGTTTCCGGAAAACGGGCTTCTAGCCGCTCGCCTTGTCGAGTTCCTCGATGTCGGTCGCGGTCAACACCAACGAGGCCGACCGGACAAGGCTTGCCATCTGCTCGGGCGTAGTTGCGCTGGCAATCGGTGCGGTAACGCCAGGCCGGGCGATGACCCAGGCAAGTGCTACTTCCGCCGGCCTGGCCGAATGGCGCGCGGCCACCGCGTCGAGCGCCGCCAGGATGCGCATGCCGCGCTTGTTGAGGTAGGCGCCCACATCCTCGCCGCGCGCGCTTTTGCCGAGATCCGCCTTGCCGCGGTATTTCCCGGACAGGAACCCCTTCGCCAGGCTGAAATAGGTGATGACGCCGAGCCTCTCGGCCATGCACAGGTCGCGCAACGGACCGTCATAGGAAGCCCGGTCGTAGAGATTGTATTCCGGCTGCAGCACCTCGTAGCGCGGCAGGTCGCGCAGCCTGGCGACGTCGAGCGCAGCGCGCAGTTGCCCGGCGTCGAGGTTGGAGCAGCCGATATGGCGCACCTTGCCTTTGGCGAGCAGCTTTTGATAGGCGCCGAGCGTTTCCTCGTAGGGTACCGTCGGGTCCGGCCAGTGCGACAGGTAAAGATCGATGACGTCGGTCTGCAGCCGCCTCAGCGAGGCTTCGACCGCCCGCTCGATATGCGCGGCCGACAGGTCCTTCTTGCCCTGGCCCATGTCGGAGCCGACCTTGGTGATGACGATCACCCTGTCGCGGTTGCCGCGCGCTTTCATCCACTTGCCGATGATCGTCTCCGATTCGCCGCCCTTGTTGCCGGGCACCCAGCGCGAATAGGCGTCGGCGGTATCGATGGTGTTCAGGCCACCGTCCACGAAACGGTCGAGCAGGTCGAAGGAGGTTTTTTCGTCGGCGGTCCAGCCGAAGACGTTGCCACCCAGCACGAGCGGCGCGATTTCGAGGTCGGTTCGACCGAGCATACGTTTCTGCAAGATTATTCTCCCTGACAGCAGCGGCCCGCTGGTTCCCGGCTACAACCTAGGTCTTGTGGCTACCCGTTCAATGGGGCCGGCGTGTTTTCAACCGGAGCGATCAGCCGCGCGACCGTTTCCAGCCAGTGGTCGCGAATGCCGAGTGCTTCGAGATGCCGGACGGTGTTGAAGACATAGTCTTCGTTGACGCCGGACTGGCCGGCCGCACCGCGCACCACGGCCGCCGCCTCGGCCTCGGCCAGCGCGCCGGCATATTGTTCGTGGCCCCGGTCGGCGACATAGGTGACCGCATCGACGGTCCTGCCATCTTCCAGCGCAAGGCGCACCCAACGCTCAAGATAGACATGCGTGACCAGTTCGCGCTCACGCAGATAGCCGATCACCTCGTCGCGCAGCTCGCCGGGCACCCTGAAGGCAAGGCCGATGCAGGAACCGCCGCGATCGAGGCCGAGCACAAGACCCGGTCGTTCACGCGTGCCGCGATGCACGAAGGAATAGACGCAAAGCGAACGGCGATAGCCGTAAAGCCGCGCCCGCCGCGTCTCGACATGCGCAAAACCGGGACGCCAGATCAGCGAACCATAGCCAAAAACCCAAAAATCGCCCATATCGCCAAGCCTGTATGCGGATATTGCCATCCGCACGTTTCATTTCGACCGGGATGGTTCCCTTTCCGGTTCTTCATGCGTTATCGAGGGCCACGGCATGACGTCAAGCGACCAGACCAAGCCAAAGCGTCGGCGCTGGCCGATCCGGCTGATCATTTTGTTGCTGGTGCTGTTCGGGCTCTACAGCGCCGGCTGGTTCTGGCTGGCCGCGCGCGTCAAGAGCGAGGCCGGCAACGCGGTTGCCGCGCTCGCCGCCAAGGGCGCCAACGCCGACTGCTCCAACCTGACCGTCAGCGGCTACCCGCTGCGCTTCGTCGTCACCTGCGACGCGCTGGCCTATCAGGATGATTCCAGGAACGTGGCGGCCGCGTCCGGCGGCGTGGTGGCCGCGGCAAGTCTGCTACGGCCACTGGTTCCGAACGCCGAGCTGGACGGTCCGCTACGGACTTCGGTGCCTGGCATGCTACCGCTATGGATCGACTGGGACAGCCTTCAGGCCAGCACCCATCTTTGGTGGCCGCTGCCGAGCAAGGTTTCGCTCGCCGCCGAAGGTTTCAACGGCCAGACGGACCCGGCCGACGAGACCGACCCGGTGCAACTCTTCAGCGTCGGCCAGCTCGCGCTGGATGCCAGCCCCGCCGGTCAGGACATCGTGCTGAACCACGCCTTCACCGACCTTGAGATCGACGCGCATACCATCGGCGGCCGCGTGCTGCCGCCCTTCGACGGCAAGGGCGACATGACTGTGAAGAACGGCGTTGCGCTGATCGCCACGCCGCCGAAGAGCCTGCGCGGCCAGTCGGTCGATATCCGCAATCTCGAACTGTCTTCGGGCGAGGCCCGTATCGCCTTGTCGGGCCCGCTTTCGGTGGATGCCGACGGGCTGATCGACGCCACCCTCAACATCAAGCTGCAGAACCCGAAGGCGGTCGCGGGCATCCTGGCCACCGCCATTCCCGAGCAGGCCAACCAGATCCAGCAGGGCTTCGCCGCTTTGTCGATGCTGGGCAACGAACCGGCCATGCCGCTGAAAGTGGTGAAGGGCCGTGCTTCGCTGGGTTTCATCCCGCTCGGGATGATCAAGCCTGTCGAATAGGTCGTCGGCAGTCGGCAGTCGAAACTGCTCACTCGTAGCTTAGCAATCGCAAGACAGGCTGCCGGATGCGCTGCCACTATTCCGCGACTGCCGACTGCCGACTGCCGCCTTCCTCACTTCTTCTCCGGATGCTCCACCACCTGGCGTCCGAAGTCGGGCACGTCGATGTCCTGGCCGGCCTGGATGATCGAGCGGCGGATGGCGCGGGTGCGCGTGAACAGGTCGAACAGCTTGTCGCCGTCGCCCCAGCGGATCGCCCGCTGCAGCGAGGACAGGTCCTCCGAAAAGCGCGCCAGCATTTCCAGGATCGCGTCCTTGTTGTGCAGGCACACGTCCCGCCACATGGTCGGGTCCGACGCGGCAAGGCGGGTGAAGTCGCGGAAACCGGAAGCCGAATATTTGATGACCTCGGACTTGGTCACATTGGCCAGGTCGTCGGCGGTGCCGACGATGTTGTAGGCGATGATGTGCGGTAGGTGCGAGACGATCGCCAGCGTCATGTCGTGATGCTCGGGCGTCATCGTATCGATGTTCGAGCCGCAGCGGCGCCAGAACGTCGACAATTTCTCCAGCGCCAAGGGGTCCGTGTCCGGCAACGGCGTGAAGATGCACCAGCGGTTGTCGAACAGATCCGGGAAGCCGGCATCCGGGCCGGAATTCTCGGTACCGGCCAGAGGATGGCCGGGAATGAAGTGCACGCCCTCCGGCACGAAGGGCGACATCTGCGCGACCACCGACTGCTTGGTCGAGCCGACATCGGTGAGGATCGCCCCCTTCTTCAGCGCCGGTGCGATCTCTTCGGCGACGGTGCCGGAAGCGCCGACCGGCACCGACACGATGATGAGATCGGCGTCGCGCACGGCCGTCCTGGCGTCGGTGCTGTAGCTGTCGCCGAGCTGAAGGTTCTCGGCCCGCTTCAATGTTTCGGGGCGGCGGGTGGAGATGGCGATGTGGCGGGCAAGGCCCTCGCGGCGGATGACGCGCGCCAGCGAGGAACCGATCAGGCCGATGCCGATCAGTGCGATCTTTTCAAACAGGGGTTCGGACATATCTCTAGCTTTTCAGGAATGCGGCGAGTGCGGCGACCACACCGCGATTGGCTTCTTCGGTTCCGATCGACATCCGCAGCGCGTTGGGAAAACCGTAGCCGGCAACGCGCCGCAGGATATAGCCTCGCTCGCTCAGATAATCGTCCGCCGCCGCCGCCGAATGTTTCGCGTCGTCGGGAAAATGGATCAGGATGAAATTGCCGACGCTCGGCGTCACGCGCAGGCCGAGCCCGGTGAATTCCTCCGAAAGCCAGCGCAGCCACGTTTCGTTGTGCGCGACGCTTTTCTCGATATGGGCTCGGTCGCGGATGGTCGCGATACCTGCCTCTATGGCCACGGCATTGACGTTGAACGGCCCGCGCACGCGGTTGATCGCGTCGACGATCTCCAGCGGCCCGTACATCCAGCCGACGCGCGCGCCACCAAGCCCGATCTTCGAGAAAGTTCTGGTCATCACCACGTTGCGGCTGGACGCCACCAGTTCGATCCCCGCTTCATAGTCGTTGCGGCGGACATATTCGGCATAGGCCGCGTCGAGCACGAGCAGGATGTTCTTCGGCAGCCCCGCATGCAGCCGCCGCACCTCGTCGAACGGCAGATAGGTGCCGGTCGGGTTGTTGGGATTGGCAAGGAAGATGATCTTGGTGCGCGGCGTCACCGCCGCCAGAATGGCGTCGACATCGGCGCGCTCATCGGTTTCCTTGACTACCACGGGGGTAGCGCCGGCCGCCTTGATATAGATCTTGTAGACCATGAAGGCGTGTTCGGTGAAAATCGCCTCGTCGTCCGGCGTTAGGTAGATCTGCGAAAGCAGCCCGAGGATCTCGTCGGAGCCGTTCGAGCAGACGATGTTGGCCGCATTCAATCCATACGTTTCGGCAATGGCCTCGCGCAGCCGCTTGGCCGAGCCGTCGGGATAGATGTCGAGCTTCGCCGCCACCTCACGCGCCGCCTCGATCGCCTTGGGCGACGGTCCGAGCGGGTTTTCGTTGGACGAGAGTTTATGAACCTTGGCAACGCCATGCGCGGTGCTCTTGCCGGGCACATAGGCCTCGATATCCATGATGCCGGCGCGGGGCTGAGGGCGAAGCGGGTCGTTTGCCTTGGTCATATCGAAAATCCGTGAAGTGCGCCTCCGGCCGGAGGCCATGGCGGAAATACCGTCCGCACTGCGGAATGTCGAGGAAAACCGGCAAGCCGGGCGCGCTGGCACGACAGCCGGCGTACGGTTGACGCAATCCGCTACCGGGCGTAAGAGCAGGGCATAGACCCGTGGTGATTTGGCCGGTCGGCTTGCAGCCACGTTAAATAAGTCGCTAAAGGGCCGTTTGCGATCCGTAAACCGGCTTTGCGACAGCAATGCCGGTTTTTGTTTTTGGAGTTCGCACCATGCCGATCAAGATTCCGGATCAGCTTCCCGCCCGTGAAGTACTGGTGAAAGAGGGCGTGTCCATCATGGACGAGCAGACCGCTCTCCGTCAGGACATCCGTCCCTTGCAGATCGGCCTGCTCAACCTCATGCCCAACAAGGTGCGGACGGAGACCCAGTTCGCCCGCCTGATCGGCGCAAGCCCGCTGCAGGTGGAGCTGGCCCTGGTGCGCATCGGCAACCACAAGGCCAAGAACACCTCGGAAGACCACCTCATCACCTTCTACCAGACCTGGGAAGAGGTAAAGGATCGCAAGTTCGACGGCTTCATCATCACCGGTGCGCCCATCGAGCTGTTGCCCTTTGAGGACGTCACCTACTGGGACGAACTCAAGCGCATCCTCGACTGGACAACGACGAACGTCCATTCGTCGTTCTTCATCTGCTGGGGAGCGATGGCCGCCGCGTGGCATTTCCATGGCGTTCCAAAATACACACTGGAGGAGAAGGCGTTCGGCGTCTTCCGCCATCGCAACAACGCTCCCGCCTCGCCCTATCTCGCCGGTTTCTCGGACGATTTCGCCATCCCCGTGTCGCGCTGGACAGAGGTTCGCGCCACCGACATCCCCAAGGGCTCGGGCCTCGAATTGCTGATGGATTCGGAGGAGACCGGCCCAAGCCTGCTCGCCGAGCAAGCCAGCAACCGGCTCTACATGTTCAACCACATCGAATATGATTCGACCTCGCTCAAGGAAGAATACGACCGCGACGTGGCCGCCGGCACACCCATCGCGGTGCCGCACGAATATTACCCCGATGACGATCCAAAACGTCCGCCGCTCAACCGCTGGCGCTCGCATGCTCATCTGTTGTTCGGCAATTGGATCAACCGGGTCTACCAGACCACCGCTTACGACCTGGAAAACATCGGCAAGGATCGTTAGCCGATCGGCAAAAAGGCTGCGGCAGCCCTCTACGCTGCCGTGGCGCGATGCTCGCGGAAGGCGCAGGCGAGGATGCGCAGCGCCTCGCGCGAACGCCTGTCGGTCAGCGTCGAATGCAGCACGATTTCCGACGACGGCACCTCGGGCAGGCCGAACTTGCGGCTGATCTCGACGGTGCCGGGCGGTGCCAGCCGGCTGGAAAAAACGGCCGTGGCGAGCCCGGCCGAAACAGCAGCCGTGACAACGGACGAGCCACCGCCAAGAAACACTTCGACCCAGGGAATGCCGGCATCGTTGAGCGTGCGCGTCGCGAGATCACGGACACCGCAGGCCGGCGCCAATGCCGCCAGCCTAATCGGCTCACCCTGGCGATGGTGGAAGTCGGGCGTGGCGAACCAACCGAAATGCTCGGGGCCGAGAACCTCGCCGTCACGGCGGTCGTCCTCGCGCCTGACGATGGCCGCATCCAGCTTGCCGCGATCGAAGGCGTCGAGCAGCACGCTCGAATTGTCGACCTGCACCTCGATCGTCAGCGCCGGGTCGTGCTTGTTGAGCCGCGCCAGCAGCGTCGTCACCTCCGGCCCGGCGACATGCCCGGCAATGCCGAGCGCAAAGCGCCGGATGCCGCAAGACAGGCCGGCAACCGCATTGTCATGCGCGGTCAGGAAGGCCCGTGCCGAATCGATGAACAGCGCACCGTCGGCCGACAGCCTGACCCGGCGCGGCGTGCGTTCGATCAGTTTGCGGCCGATGCGCTCCTCCAGCCGCTTCAGCTTGACGCTGACCGCGGCCTGGGTTGAACCGAGGGCATCGGCGGCACGCGTAAAACTCTGCAGTTCCGCCACCATGACGAAGTTGCGCACGGCCTCTGCGTCCAGCCACAGCATCTCATTCATCCAATTTTGTTATCACTGAAATATGGTTGCATATCATTTATGCATGATCAAGCTTCGCCTATCTGGGATGTTTCCAAATAACCAGCGGCGCCGGACCTTCTGTCCCCGCCGCCGCCAGCCGGAGACAAGGGATGAAGCTGACGAGTAGAGACAATCTGGCGCTGGTCGCGATCTGTCTGTCCGCGCTGATGTTCGGCCTCGAAATATCGAGCGTGCCGGTGATCCTGCCGACGCTCGAACATGTGCTGCAGGCCAATTTCAAGGACATGCAGTGGATCATGAACGCCTACACCATCGCCTGCACGACAGTGCTGATGGCAACGGGAACACTGGCCGATCGCTTCGGCCGCCGGCTGGTTTTCGCCGTGACGGTCGCCGCCTTTGGCGTGACGTCGCTGATGTGCGGCCTCGCCCCCAACACGACGGTGCTGATCGTAAGCCGCTTCCTGCAGGGCATGGCCGGCGGCGCGATGTTCATCTGCTCCATCGCCATCCTTTCGAACCAGTTCCAGGACGCGAAGGCACGCGGCAGCGCCTTCGCCGTCTGGGGTGTCATCTCCGGCATCGGCCTCGGCTTCGGGCCAATCATCGGCGGCATGATCGTTGCCCTGTCGACCTGGCAGTGGGTGTTCCTCGTGCACGCGCCGCTGGCTTTGCTGTGCCTGGCGCTCACCTTCGCCAGCGTCAAAGAATCGCGCGATCCGCAGGCCAAGAGACTGGATCTGCTCGGCATCGCCCTGCTGAGCGCCGCGGTCTTCGGCCTGACCTACTACATCACCCAGGGCGCCGATCTCGGCTTCGTCAGCCCGACGGCCCTCGGCATAGCCGCCGCGACGCTCGTCGGCCTCGTCGCCTTCATTGCGGTCGAGCGGCTGCATCCCTACCCGATGTTCGACTTCTCGGTCTTCCGCATCCGTGATTTCTCGGGCGCCATCGTCGGCTGCATCGGCATGAACTTCAGCTATTGGCCGTTCATGGTCTACCTGCCGATCTATTTCACCGCCAGCCTCGGTTACAACAGCACCGAAACCGGGCTCGCCGTGCTCGCCTATACGGTGCCGTTCCTGGTGATGTCACCGGTGGCTCAGTACCTGCTTTTGCGCACCAGCGCCCGCATCGTCATCCCGCTCGGCCTGTTCACCATAGGTCTCGGCTTCATCGCCATGTGGCTGGGCAGCAGCATCGAAGGGGCAAGCGGCTTTACCGTACTGCCCGGCGCGCTGATCGCCGGCATTGGCCTTGGCCTGACGACGACGCCGGCCACCAACATGACGACCGGCTCGGTGCCGGCCAGCCGTGCCGGCATGGCCTCGGGCATCGACGCCAGCGCCAGGCTGATCGCGCTCGCCGTCAACATCGCCGTGATGGGTTTTGTCCTTGTCGAAGGCATTCTGCACGGGTTGGAGAAGGCCCTGCCCGGCTCGCCCGACGGTGCCGACCTGCGCGCCGTGGCCGAGAAGATTGCCGCAGGCAACACGGCAAACCTGCAGGACGCGGCGCAACCCAGCCTGACCATTCCCGCAACCGCCGTCCACTCGGCGCTGGTCGAAGGCTTTGGCTGGGTGATGGCCTATGGCGGGCTCGGCGTCTGGGTTCTGGCCGCGCTCTCCTTCGCGATCTTCGGTTCGGGCAAGGCCGGCACCGCGCCGGCATCCGAAGCGCGCGCGGAAACCCCGGTTCTCTGACGTCGACGGGGATTCGCCCAAAGATACGGCCCACCTGATCGACGGGCCGTATCCGCTTTCTCTAAAGCACCTGTTCGACCTTGGTGTTCGCACCGTTACGCTTCGTGCCATTGCCGTTGCGCTTGCGTGGCACTGGCGGCGGTTCCAGCGCGCCGGCCCATACCCGCGGCGGTTTCAATGCCGGCACGTCCGAGCATTTGATGATGTCGAGCGCGCGCGGGAAGAAATTATAGTTGTGCTGCCCACGCCCGATATTGACGACAGCCGCCTCCGGCAGGTGCTTGTCCAGCATGGCAAAGATGCGCTTGGCTGTCGTGGCGCTGAATGTATCCATCGCCTCGTCGATGATCACCCAGTCCGGTTTCTGCAGAGCCAGCCTGGCGAACGCCACCAGCCGCTGCTCCTCCTCGGAGAGCTCCCGGTCCCACCGCGCGTTGCGGTCGAGCGAAGCAGCGAGACGGTTGAGCCCAGCCTCGGTCAGCACTGCCGCGAGCTTCGCGTCATCGATGCCGGTCATGCCATCGATCAGCACTTCGCGCAGCGTGCCCGGCGCGAAATAGGGCGTGCGCGGCACGAAGGCGAGTTCGGCGGCGGGCATGCCGATGCGGCCCGAGCCCCAGGGCCACAGGCCGGCCACGGCGCGGAAGAACAGCGTCTTGCCGGCGCTTGGATCGCCTGTGATCAGCACATGCTCGCCGGGCTTGATCGTCACCGTCTTTTCCACAAGCCTGGAACAGCCCGTTGTCGCACCGACAATCAGGTCGTCGAAAACCATGGTCCCGTTCTTGGTCTGGAAGACCTCGATATGCTGCTCGGTGTCGTGCAGCTTGTCGGTCTCCTGCAGCGCCATGCGGAAATCGGCCACGCGCATCAGCGTGGCGCGCCAGTCGGCGATGGCGCCGATATTGTTGATGAACCAGCGCAGCGAGGAGTGCACCTGGTTGAAGGCGCCCACCGCCATCATCAATCCGCCAAAGGTGATGTCGCCGGCGAAATAGACCGGCGCGGCGACCAGGATCGGCGCCACGACGGTGATCCAGCCATAGGTGTCGGTGACCCAGCCGAGATTGATCTGGGCACGGAAGATACGCAGGATCGAGCCGATCAGCGCCGAAAGATCGGCCGTCAGCCGCCGCTTCTCGCTCGCTTCGCCGTGCGACAGGGCGATCGCGTCGATATTCTCGTTCACCCGCACCATGGAAAAGCGCAGGTCCGCCTCGCGCGCGTAGCGGTCGCTGTTCAGCCCGATCAGCGGCCGCCCGACCAGCCAGCTCAGCCAGGAAGCGATGCCGGCATAAAGAAACGCCGCCCACACCATGTAGCCCGGAATGGCGATGGCATGACTGCCGATGTGGAACACGAAACCCGCCGAAAGCGCCCACAACACGCCAACGAACGAGACGAGCAGGATGAAGGATTGCACCAGGCCGACGCCGAGATCCGTCGAGAGATCCGACAGATGGCCGGCATCCTGCTGCATGCGCTGGTCCGGGTTGACGCCGATGGCGCCCGCATTGGCGAGGCGGAAACCCCGGTTCGGCTTCAGCCATTCCTCGATCAGGTCGATCGTCAGCGCTTCGCGCAGCTTCAGCCTGAAGCGCTGGTTCAGCCATTGCTGGCCGATGTTGAGCACCAGCAGCCCGCCGGCGATCATCGCGAAGACGACCAGCTGATCGAGAAACACCGCGAGATCGCGCCGCTGCAGCGAATCGTAGAATGGCTGGTTCCAGCGGTTGAGCAGGATCTGGCCATAGGCGGTGGCGACGATGACGGCGAGCAGGACCCAGCTGAAGCCGAGCAATGCCTTGCGCGACGGCGACCCGACCAGGCCCTGGCGCACGGTCATCAGCTGGTCGCGCAGACTGCTCGTCTCGACCTGGGGGGCACCGGTATCGCTCATCGCGATTGCACTCCCGTCGTGTCGAGCCGATCGAGAGGCTCGCCTTGCCTGCCGAGGCTGGTGGCCGCGCCCTGCGGCGACAGCACCGGCACGAAGACACGCCGCGAGGCCCGCTTTGCCACCGGCACGCCCTGGTAGAGCCGCTTTTGCGCCGACACCGCGATGACGCCCGAGAAAATCGGCCACATGGCGCGGCCGGCGCTTTCGAACAGGCTGTGGAATCGCATCATGAAACGACGCTGCGACGGCGGAAAATAGAGCGCGTCCGACCACGCCGCCGGGGTGAAGTTCGCCTCGCGCAGCAATTCGGCGATCTGCCCGCGTGAATAGGGCCGCCCGGTGCCGAACGGCGTATGTTCGAAACGAGCCCATACGCCGCGCCGGTTGGGCACCACGATCACGACATGGCCGGCCGGCGCCAGCACGCGCCAAATCTCGTTCAGCGTTTCGCGCGGGCTCTCGACATGCTCCAGCGAATGGACAAGCAGCATGCGGTCGATGGAGGAATCGACCAAAGGCAGTTCCTCGTCGAACACCAGTGCCGTCGCGGCCGGACCGGTCGCCGGCCACACCACCGCGCCTTGCGTCGCCGGCATGAAGGCGAAGGTGCGTTCGGCATCGGCTCCGAAACGTTCCAGCCACGGCAGCGCGTAACCCAGCCCGACCAGACGCTCGTTGGGCACGCTGGCCCAGACAGCCGACAGCGCCATGGTGATCGAACGCTCGGTCAGCTGTCCGAGCGGCGAGGCATAGAAGGAGCGCAGATCGACAATATCTGAATGCATTGGCTGGACCGTATCTGCGATGGTGCTGGAGTCAACAAAGCGCGGCCTGTCGACCGTGTCCTGGGACAAGTAGGATCGCGCCGGCATCTTTAAAGGGTGACAGGAGGCATCGGGCCTCTTATGTCTGCGGCAATCAAGGAGACCGGCCATGGCGATCGAGATCGAGCAGTTCATGTGTCGCCAGGACAATTTCGGCGTGCTCATTCGCGAGCCGGCGAGCGGCGCGGTCGCGCTGATCGACGCGCCGGAGGAGGCCGCCATCCTTGCCGCGGTGAAACACACCGGCTGGACGCCGTCGCTGATCCTCACCACTCACCACCATACCGATCATGTCGAGGCCAATCTCGCGCTCAAACAGCGCTTCGGTCTGGAGATCGTCGGCCCGGCGGCGGAGAAGGCCAAGATCCCGGGCATCGACCGCACCGTGAAGGGCGGCGACAGCTTGAAATTCGGTACCGAGACCGTGGAAGTGATCGCCACGCCCGGCCATACCGCCGGCCATGTCTCCTACCATTTCCCGCAGTCGAAGGTCGTCTTCACCGCCGACACTTTGTTCGCGCTTGGCTGTGGCCGGCTGTTCGAGGCGCCGGCGGCGGTGATGTACGATTCGCTGAAGAAACTGGCCGCCCTGCCGGCCGACACTGCGGTCTATTGCGGCCACGAATACACGCTGTCCAATGCGCGTTTCGCATTGACGGTCGATCCGACCAATTCCGCCCTGAAGGAACGTGCCGCGAAAATCGAAAAACTGCGCGCCGCCGACAAGCCGACGCTTCCCACCACCATCGGCGAGGAACTGTCGACCAATCCATTCCTGCGCTGGCACGATCCGGCGATCCGCCGGCATCTCGGCATGGAGAAGGCGAGCGACGCCGAGGTCTTCGCCGAGATCCGCAAGCGCAAGGACATTTTCTGAATGATGACGCCGGCCGGGATCGTCGCCACGCTCGACATGAAGCCGCATCCGGAAGGCGGTTGGTATGTCGAGACCTTCCGCGATGCGCCGCAAGGCGGGCGCGGTCATTCGACCGCCATCTACTTCCTGCTCGAACGCGGTCAGGTCTCGGCATGGCATCGGGTGAAGGACGCTTCGGAAATCTGGCACCATCACGCCGGTGCGCCGATAGAGCTTTCGATGCACCGGGAAGGCGGTGACGTCAGCCAGCATGTGCTAGGCATCGATCTTGCCGCTGGCGAACGCCCGCAGATCGTCGTGCCGGCGGGATGGTGGCAGACCGCCCGAAGCCTCGGCGACTGGACCCTCGTCGGCTGCACGGTGGCGCCGGGATTCGACTTCTCAGTGTTCGAACTGGCGGAACCTGGCTGGCAGCCGAAGGTTTCCTAAACCGGGCGCAGGAAGCCCATCGCGATGGCCATCTGCGCCACGTAATAGAGCACCCACACCGCATAGCGCATCCAGACGCGATGCCCTTCCACGGTGTCGGCCAAGAATTTCTCGGTCGCCAGCAACGCGTCCGAAGCCATGAACATCACCGCCCCGGCAATGACCAACGCGTTGCCGGTGGTCAGCGCGGTCACGCCCATGGCGAAAATGGCGGCAACGTAGACGGCGACCGGCGCTTTCAGGTCGGATCCGATGCGCGGCCACAGAAGCCGCAACATGCCGGCCGCGAACACCGCCATGACAAGCGCGGCAACAACGCGCCAGGATGCGGCGCCGAGCGCCGCAAGGCCACTGCCCATCGCCACGAACAGCACGACATAGGCCAGATGCGCGGCGAGGAAGCTGCCCAGCCCGCCGAGGAAAGCGACTTCGCCGTCGCGCGACAGGAACGCGTCGCCCAGTGCGCTGAGTACGAGTGCGGCGACCAGCAACAGCGGCCCGCCGAGAAGAAAGGCGAGCGCGGCTAGAAGTGCGACCGCAAGCGTCTTGGCAGCCGAACGCAACAGCGACGGCGGCTGACTGATCGCGAAACCGTAGACGACCGCCGCCACGACGGAAAAGATCAGCGTGCCGTTCGGCGTCGCCTCGATGCCACCTGGAAACGGCATCATGCGCCCGCTCCATTCTCGACCGTCGCGCGCTTGCCGAACAAAAGCGATTTCGCCGCCAGAACGGCGCCGCCGGTGATCAGCACGCAGGCGGCGAGGATGCGCAAGCTGGGCTCCGCGAAACCAGCCGCGATCAGCACCAGCGTGGAAAGAAGCGGCGCGGCATAGCTGGCGGCGCCCAGCACCTGGATGTTGCCGCGCTTGACGCCGATGTCCCAGGCATAGAAGGCCGCGCCGACCGGCATCAGGCCGAGAGCCAGCACCGCCAGCCACTGGCCTGAATTCTGCGGCCACACAGTCTGCTCAAGCAGCAGGTGGCAGACCAGCGAAAGCACCGAGGTCGCCAGGCAGAACCATGTGACGATCGTCGTCGGCACCGACGGGAAGCGCCGCGACAGCAGCGAATAGGACGACCACACGACCGCGCAGACCGCCGCCATGGCATAGCCGAAGCCGTAGCGGGCGTCGAACGCCAGCCCGCCACCCTTGGTGACGATCAGGAACGTGCCGGCGAGGCCGAGCAGAGCGCCGGCGACATGGTTCCAGGCCAGCTTCTCGCCCGGCATCAGGGCCGAGCCCAACACGATCAGCAGCGGCCACAGATAGGCGATGAGGCTGGCCTCCACCGCAGGCGCGTTGCGCAGCGCGGTGAAGTAGAAAAAGTGATAGCCGAACAGGCCGGCAATGCCGATCACCCACACGATGGCCGGGACCGGTTCCTGCTTGGCGGCGGCGGGCATGAACAGCCGCGCCACCAGGCCGACACAGGTGCCGATGGCGAAGGTGATGGCCGAAAGCTGGAACGGCGGCATCGTGCCGGAAGCGTCGGTGAGCAGCGCCAGAAGCGCCCACATCGCCACGGCGCAAAAGCCTATCAGTGTCGCGCGCCCCATGTCCCCCTCCCGGTGGCGCGTCTTTGCGCGCCTAGTTTTTTGCCTCGAACCGCCGTGCCTTGACTGTGATCGTGCCGATCTCGGTGCCTACGGTTGCATAGATCGGCGCATATATCCCGGTTTGGCCGAGCGGCGCAAACGTCACCATGATCTTGGAGCGGTCACGCAGGAATTTGAGCGCCTTGCGCCGCTGGGCGTAGCCCGAAACCGGCTGCAGGTTCATGCGGCAGGTCACCGTCGGCCCCTGATACCCCTTCACCGCCATCTTGCCCTTGCTGACCGGCGTCAGCACCAGATTGGCGCGCATCTCACCGTCATACATCTTCACCGTCCGGCCGCAGACGCTGTCGAGGCTGCCGGCGCGGATGACGGTGGCGGCGATCGGATCGGCAACCCCCTTCAAGTCGCCGGCGTCGAGCGGCAGCCAGTCGTCGCCGCGCGGTTTTGGCGGCGGCAGCACCTGGGTGTAAGACACCTTGCCGCCGGTAAAGCGGATGTCGACCATCGACACCTTCTTGCCCGACGTGTAGTCGGCGCGGAAGCCCTGCGACTGCACGCCCTCGCGCGAAAAGCGCCCGCTTGCCGTCAGCGTGCCCGACGTATCGTCGAAGATACGCGCCAGCCCGGCGGCGGAGGCGCTGCCGTCGATCGTGTATTTATCGCCTTCGTAGTGGCTGTCGAAACTCGATCGGGCCACCGTGATGCCAAAGAAAGAGACCGTGTATTCGCCATGGAAGGAATCGGCGGCCGCGGCCGGCGCGGCCAGCGCAAACAGCATGGGCAGGGTAACGACAAGACGCGGCATCAAGACTGCGATCCTTTTGACGGTCGGCAACAATCGAAAGCTAATCCAGCATGTCCCCAGGCGTCTCTCAACAGGTCGATTCCGGCATTTGTGTGAGGATGACGGCAATCCCCGCCGCGACCTTCCATCGAAGGCGACACCCACGGTTCGACCACACCCGTTCTGGAGAGTTGCCTCGCTCCGCACCAGCGCCTAGCCTTATACCGGTTGCCACGAAATAAGGCCTGCTGATGGAAGCAGATCTCGATATCCGCCTGCTGCGTGCCTTCGTTGCCGTTGCCGAAGCAGGCACGGTCAGCAAGGCAGCCTTGCGTCTCTCCCGCACCCAGGCCGCGGTCTCCATGCAGCTTCAGCGCCTGGAAGCCGAGTTCGGCAGCCAGCTTTTGCTGCGTTCCTCGCGCGGCATGATCCTCACCGAGGCCGGCGAAATCGTTCTCGCTTATGCCCGCAAGACCATCGCCCTTGGCGAAGATGTCCGCCGCCAGATCGCCGGGCGCATGCTGATCGGACGGGTAAGGCTCGGCATCATCGAGGATCTCGCGATGACGAGGCTTCCTTCCATCATCGCCGATTTTCGTCGCCGGCATCCTTCGGTCGAGATCGCCCTGACATCGGCGAGCGGCGCGGATCTCGCCAAGGCGATCGACGAGGGCCGCAGCGACATCGTGATCGCCGATCCGGTCCGTTTCGCCTCGGCGCCATCCGGCTATATGTCGCGACCTCTGGTCTGGGGTGCGAGCCGCATCATCGAGATCGACGCTGAAGCGGAGCTTCCGCTCGTCCTCTTCGAAAGCGCCTGCTCCTGGCAGGACCGGATGCTGGCATCGCTCGCGGAGGCCGGGCTGCCCTGGCGTGTCGGCTGCCGCGTCTCGACATTCGCGGCCCTGGTGTCGGGATTGAGGGCGGGCTTCGGCATCGGCCTTATGCTTCCCGAAAGCCTGCCGCCGGATTGCGAGAATGTGCAAGGTCGCCTGCGCTTGCCGCCCGCCCCGATCGCCGAGTTCGGCATCTTTGTTGGCGCGAACTCGCCCCCGCTGGTCAACGAGCTGGCATCGTTTCTGCGCGAGGGGTTCGCCGATCGCTCGATCGACAAAACATAAAAATTCCTGATACGAGCATCAGAATTATCACCATTCCTGAATTTGCCAATTCATCTATTGCTGGCCCTGACAGGTAAGGGAACGTTTTGTCATGGCCGAAGCTGAAACCGCCGATCCGCAATGGAATGCGCCTGTCAGGCAACATTCTCGCGGGGGCTTCTATCTCGCAATCGCCTTCTGCCTGCTTTCAATGTCCAGCGTGCAATTCGGCGCGGCATTCTCCCGACCAGCCATGCAGGAACTGGGACCGTTCGGCACGACCTGGCTGCGGCTTTGCTGGGCGGCAATCGTGCTGATGATAGTCGTGCGCCCGCCGCTGCTCAGTTTTTCAAGGCGGCAATGGGCGACGGCCGCGGCGCTGGGTGCGGTCATGGCGATGATGACGCTCTGCTTCTTCGCCGCGATCGAACGCATTCCGCTCGGGCTCGCCGTGGCGATCGAGTTTCTGGGACCTCTGACCGTCGCCACGATCTTCGGCGGGCGAGGCTGGCGTCTCTTATGCCCGGTCATCGCGGCGCTCGGTGTCCTTTGTATTTCCTGGGACGGCAGCGCATGGGTGGCCGACACGATCGGCGTGCTGTTCGCGCTCGGCGCGGCGGTTGGCTGGGGCGGCTATATCGTGCTGACGAAATATGCCGGCCAGCAGTTCGAAGGTCTGGAAGGCCTGTGCCTTTCCTTGCTGTTTGCCGCCCTTGTCGCAACGCCCTTCGGCTTTCACCAGGCACAGCTGGGACTTTCCCCGGAAGCACTCGTGACGACAGGGCTGCTCGCGGTGCTTGTTCCCTTGTTTCCCTACGCGCTCGAGCTCATGGCGCTTCGCCGCATGAACGCGTCGGCGTTCGGGCTGCTGATGAGCCTGGAGCCGGCAATCGGCGCCAGCGCCGGCTTCATCGTCCTCGGTCAGGCAATGGCGGCCCTGCAACTCATCGGCGTGGCGCTCGTCGTTGCAACCAGCGCGGTCGGAACGGCATCGAGCCAAAGCTAGCCTTGTTCGTGCTCACGGGTCGGACATGGCAATCCGCTTGTCGCGTTCTTTAGTTGCGTTGCACCATGCAGCTGTGAAATATGCGCGACAAGCCGGCAACAAACGTCGGCGCGAACCATAATTGACCCGGAGAGGCCCGATGAACGCTCCCGCCATGACTTCCACCACTTTTGTCCCGTTGCGCCTTGCCGGCCGCCCGCTGGCGGTCAAAGTCGCCGCGGTCTTCCTGGGCTCGTTGTTCCTCGCCGCCTCGTCCTGGATCGAGGTGCCGATGTTCCCGGTGCCGATGACCATGCAGACCTTCGCCGTCACGCTGGTCGGCGCACTCTATGGCTGGCGCCTCGGCCTTGCCACGGTTCTCGCTTGGCTGGGTGAAGCTGCGCTCGGCGCTCCGGTCCTCGCAGGCGGCGCCGGTGGCCTCGCCCACTTCGCCGGCCCGACCGCCGGTTATCTCGCCGCCTTCCCGATCGCCGCCGCTCTTGTCGGCTGGCTGGCCGAGCGCGGCTGGACCGCCGAGGGCCGCCTGGTCCGCAACGTCGTCGCCATGCTGGCCGGCAACGCTTTCATCCTGGTGTTCGGCACCATCGTGCTTGCCGGCATGATTGGCGCGGAAAAGGCCTACACTTTCGGCTTCGCCCCCTTCGTGCTCGGCGGCATCCTGAAGGCCGTGCTGGCTACCGCCACCATCGAAGCGGTGCGTCGCGCCAAGATCTCGCTCTGAGATCATCCGACTTCGCGGGGCTGACGTGACCGTCCGCATCCGCGCCCATCACCTGCTGTGCATGCTGACCTATGTCGGCAAGGGCTACAGCGAGGCCTTCACGCAAGGCTATGACCGGGTGGTGGAACGTTTGAGCGGCGGCGAGGACATGCTCCTCGTCGCCGGTCCAGACGACATCTGCCAGCCAAGGCTCACCGAAACCGATCACCACTGTTTCCAGGACAGCGTGTCCGAGCGCGACCGATTGGCGGCCGATGCGGTCGAGACCCTGATCGGCCGTCCGGTCCGCGAAGGCGAGCGATTTTCCCTGGACGGTCCGACAATCGAGCGCATGCGCCAGGCTTTCCGCGCCGGCACCACGCGGCAGGCCTGCCAGGGCTGCGAATGGTTCGACCTGTGCAGCACGATCGCCGCTTCCGGTTTCCAGGACGTGCGTCTTAACCGCTCTTCCTCCTAGCCATCGATCCCACACGACCAGGCTCCGCGTGCGGAGGAGTGACCTGTTCCAGTCTTCGGAACGGGCTCCTGCTCGCTGCTGTCTCTCGCCTCCTTCTCCGGGAATTGCAATAATAGAGCACATACTCTATTATTGCGGAGATACCCCTGCTGAAGGCACCCGACGATGTCGTCCGTCAAGCGCCGCCCCATTGTCCTGGCGATATCTCTGGTGCTCCTGGCGCCCCTGGTTGGCGAGTGGCTGCTCGGCAATCAGCCGATAACCGGTCTCGGGTGGATCGTTCTGCTCGCGCCCATGTATGGCTGCGGTGCCCTTCTGATCCGCGAGGTCGCGCGCCGCAGCGGCCGCGGTTGGCCGACGATCCTTCTCTTGGCGGCAGCCTATGCGCTGCTGGAAGAGGGTCCGATCGACCAGATGCTGTGGAACCCGCACTACAACGGCTTCGACATGGCCGCCGCCTATGCCGACACGCGCGTCGAAGCCCTCGGCACCAGCATGGGGTTGATCCAGGATGTGCTGACGCTGCACACCATCTGGAGCATCGCCGTGCCGATCGCCCTGATCGAGGCCTTCGACCCGACACCGCAGCGGCCCTGGCTCAAACCGCTCGGTCTCGGCGTCACCGCGATTGTCTTTGTTGTCGGGTCCGCCTTGCTGACTTATGGCCAGATCGAATCGGAAAAATTCATTGCCTCGCCCGGCCAGTTCGTCGCCTCGGGCCTCGCCATCCTCGTTCTGGTCATTGCCGCCTTCTGGATGCCCTCACCGCCAAGCGTGGCGGAGGCGACAACGCCTTCGCCACGAAACGTTGGCCTGGCCGGCTTTCTCCTCACCAGCCTGCTGATGCTTCGCGACGTGCTTGCGGAGCTTTTGTCCAAATGGGTTGTCGCCGGCCTGTGGTGTGTCGTCGTGCTGCTTGGCATAGCGCTTGTCTGGCGATGGTCGCGCTCGCCGCAATGGAACCGAGCTCATGGTGTCGCCCTCGCCAGCGGCGCCCTGATGACCTATGTCTGGGCCGGGTTCCAGCACGCTCAATATCTGGGTATCTCTCCATTCATCGCGCTGGCCGGCAATGTCGTCTTCGGTGCTGGTGCGGTCATACTGGTTTTCCTGGCGGCGACAGCCGCGCGCCGGCCGATTGAAGCGTCGTGATCGGCGGGCGTCGACAGGGAAGAAAGCCCGGTCCGGGAGGCGATTACCCGGCACTCGGGCCGAACAACGCTTGACGCCCCGGCTAAATGCAACTATGGAACGCCAACTTTTTCCTTGAGGCCGCCGACAGCACCGCGCGCCATATGGCGCGGTCGAAGGTTTGGCCGGATACGAACTGAAGGTAGCAAAAATGTCCCGCGCTTGCGAACTCACCGGCAAAGCCGTCATGACCGGCAACAATGTGAGCCACGCCAACAACAAGACCAAGCGTCGCTTCCTGCCGAACCTGGTCAATGTCACGCTCATCTCGGAAGCGCTGAACCAGAACGTTCGCCTGCGCATTTCGGCCAACGCCCTGCGTTCGGTCGAGCATCGCGGTGGCCTCGACGCCTTCCTGGCCAAGGCCGACGAGAAGGAACTGTCGCAGCGCGCTCGTCTGCTGAAGAAGCAGATCGCCAAGAAGACGGCCGGCCAGATCGCCGCCTGATCGCTTTCAGGCGGGGGACGACCGCCTGGGCATCGGAACGGCAGGTTTCCTGAACCCACCTATCCGATGCTCGAATGAAGGATGCGCCGCCCGTCCCGGCCAGGCGCTCCGCTGGTTCCATTACCCAGGATAAAAAAATGCAGTTTCTTTCCAGATATCTGCCTTTCGTGCTCGCCATGGCGCTCGTCGTGGTGGCGTCGAACATTCTCGTGCAGTTCCCCATGCAGGGACAGGTCGGCACGCTGTCGCTGGCCGACATCCTGACCTGGGGCGCCTTCACCTATCCCTTCTCCTTCCTGGTGACCGATCTCGCCAATCGCCGCTACGGCCCGGCCGTAGCGCGCCGCATCGTCTTCGTCGGCTTCATGACGGCTGTTGTGTGCTCCATCGTCATCCCGCCGCTGCTTTTCCGCGCCGGGCTGATCGAGTTCGACACCGCCGCCGCCCGTCTGGTGCGCATCGCCTGCGCCTCGGGTGCGGCCTTCCTCACCGCGCAATTGCTCGACGTCACCGTCTTCAACTGGCTGCGCCGGCAAAGCTGGTGGCGCGCGCCGATCTTCGGCACACTGGTCGGTTCGGTGTTCGATACGCTGGTGTTTTTCTCGATCGCCTTTTCAGCGGCTTTCGCCTTCGCCGGCCCCAATGACGCCTTCGCGCTGGAAAATGCGCCGCTGCTCGGCGCTCTGCCGGTGGAAACGATGCGCTGGCTGTCCTGGGCGCTTGGCGACCTGTCGGTCAAGTTGATCATCGCCGTCTTCGCGCTGATCCCCTACAGGCTGATCGCGGCGCGCTGGAGCCAGCCGGCGCCGGTCCAGCCTTGATCCCCTGGGAACAGCTCGACGCCGCCAGGACACCTGACGGCAAGCAGGAACTGCGGCTGAAACGGCGCGGCACCGAATTCTCCATCATGCTCGGCTCCAACGAGCTGATGAACAGCCGCCTCAGCGGTTCGGAAGAAGCGCTGGCCAGGCTCTCCCTCGACAAGATCGACAAAAGCGACCGCATTCACGTCCTGATCGGTGGTCTCGGCATGGGTTTCACGCTGCGCGCCGCACTTGCCGAGCTTGGCGCTGACAGCCGCGTTACCGTTGCCGAACTGGTGCCAGCGGTGGTCACCTGGGCACGTGGTCCGATGGCAACCATTTTCGACGGCTGCCTCGACGACCCGCGCGTCATCGTGCGCGAGGCCGACGTCGGCCGGCTGATCGATGCCGCCCGCAGCGACTATGACGCCATCCTGCTCGATGTCGACAATGGCCCCGAGGGGCTGACGCAGGAAGGCAATGACGACCTCTATGGCTTCGCCGGGCTCAAGGCCGCCCGCAATGCCCTGCGTCCCGGTGGCGTGCTCGCGGTGTGGTCATCGGGACCGGATCGCGGCTTCACCCGCCGCCTCCAGCAATGCGGCTTCGCCGCCGAGGCGGTCACCGTGCGCGCCCATGGCAAGCGCGGCGCCAAGCACACCATCTGGCTGGCGCTCAAACCGAGCTAACAACAATCACATCGCAACGAACTCGTTTCGGCTGGCTCTACCGCCGGACGATGCATCATGTTTTTCTCCGCTCTCAACAGACCGCCGGAGCAATCATGGTCACCTGTTACCTGCGCTACATCCTCAATCCCGCGCGACTGAAGGAGTTCGAACACTACGGCAGGCTCTGGATTCCGCTTGTCGAAAAATTCGGCGGCAACCACCACGGCTATTTCATGCCCTCGGAAGGCGCGAGCAATGTGGCCCTTGCCTTGTTCACCTTCCCGAGCCTGGCAGCCTACGAAGAATACAGGACAAAGGCCGCATCGGACCCTGAATGCCAGGCCGCCATGCGCTACTACGAGGAAACCCAGTGTTTCCTCAGCTACGAGCGTTCTTTCTTCCGCCCGGTCTTCGACTAACAAAGCTTTCAACTGACAAAGCTTTCGACCGACGAAGCCTTCAACTGACGGAACCAAGCAAAAATGACTGTTGTTTTGAAATCGCTCGGCGAGGCCGAGCGCGAGGCTGTTATTGCCCTCGATGTAGGCGATGATCAGGACGACTTCGTCGCCACCAATGCTGAATCCCTGGAGGAAGCCGACGAGAACCCCGCCTGTGTGCCGCTTGGCGTCTTTTCGGGCGACGAGCCGGTCGTCATTGACGACCTGGTCGGTTTCGCCATGTATGCGCTGGACGGCGACGACGGCAATTGGTGGATCTATCGCCTGATGATCGACAAGCGCTTCCAGAAACGCGGCTTCGGTCGCGCCGCCCTGCGCGCCGTGGTCGAACGCATGTCGGCCATTCCAGGCTGCGACGCCGTCTATCTCGGCGTTTATCCCGAGAACGAGACGGCCGCCAACCTGTACCGTCAGGAAGGGTTTCGCGAGACCGGCCAGATATTGGGCGACGAGGTCGTCATGCGGCTGGAGCTCGCAAGGGCAGACTAGAACATTGTAGCGATGAAGGGGTGTTTCCCGGCAGGAGAACGCCCCTTCCAACATGCTTCCCGCTCTCAATGGAGCCTCGGAACCGGTGCCATCGCTGCGCTCAATCCTCGTGCAGGATGAATTCCAGATAGAGATTGCGCTGCAGGATGGAGTGATTGTCGTCGGAGACAAGCGACACGATCAGCTTGCCGTCGTCCCGCCGCCAGACATCCATGCCTTCCATATTGTCGATCTGGTAGGCCATGTCGGCCTCCAGCAGCACCGATCCGTCGGCGACCTTGCCCTTGGCGATCTCGGCGCCGGCAATGCGCCGCAGCCGCATCTTGACGCCGCTGGCCATCGAGAACGAGCGTTCCAGCAGCAACAGGTCGCCATTGGGCAGAAACGCGCCGTCGGTGATGTCGAACTCGCCTTTGCGGCGAACGGTGAAGATGCCCTTGCCCGGCCCTTCGATGATGGCGGCATAGATGTTGCCGTCCTTGTCGAGGCTCTTTTCAGACACCACCACCAGGGCGCCTTTCAGCGGCCCTTCGGCCGGCGCGCGCGTCACCGTCTCGAAGCCGCGGTTCTGGCGCAGCTCGCGCACCGGCACCAGGAAATCGAGCAGCTTGAACGGCGCCTTCATGCCGGCGGCATCGATCTTGAACTGCGCGATACGATGCTTCCGCTCGAAGCCGACGGTGGCGATGCCGTCCTTGACGTCGAGGCCCTCGGCATCGACATCCCATTTCTTGTCGATCGGCTTGCCGGCCTCGTCGACCATCTGCTGCATGGTGAAGTTGAAGATGGCGAAGGGTCGCCCCTGCGCCATGCGCGCGATCGAACCGAAATACCAGAAGCCGGTGTCGGTGACGCCGATGAAATCGCTGCCCGCGTGGATGAACCGGAAGGCCGACAAGGCACCGAAATCGCGCGAGGAGCCGGTCATCTCCAGCCCGCCGACGAATTCCAGCGGTCCGAACATCCTTTCATCCCGGCCGATATGAAACTCGGTGATCCCCCGCACGCTGATGTCGACCGGCTGGCGTTCGGCGGCGAAAGCCGATGTGGAGGTGAGCAGACCGGCCGCTAGAACGCAAAGCCAGCCACGCCACCCCGTCGCCCGCACGCCGTTTGAAAGGCTCACGAAGCGCGCCGGAAACCGCCACGGCGCACGTCGCGCGCGGTCTCCTCGCCAAACAGCGAGGCGAGTTGCTCGGTCATGGCGCCGGCCAGTTCTTCGGCGTCGACGATGGTGACGGCGCGGCGATAATAACGCGTCACGTCATGGCCGATGCCGATGGCGAGCAGCTCGACCGGCGAACGTGTCTCGATCAGATCGATGACGGCGCGCAGATGGCGCTCCAGATAGTTGCCCGGATTGACCGACAGCGTCGAATCGTCGACCGGCGCGCCGTCCGAAATCATCATCAGGATCTTGCGCTGTTCAGGCCGCGCGATCAGGCGCTGATGCGCCCACAACAGCGCTTCACCGTCGATGTTTTCCTTCAATAGGCCCTCACGCATCATCAGGCCGAGATTGCGTCGGGCGCGGCGCCACGGCATGTCGGCGCTCTTGTAGATGATGTGGCGCAGATCGTTGAGGCGGCCGGGGTTCGGCGGCTTGCCGTCCTTCAGCCACTTCTCGCGCGCCTGCCCGCCCTTCCAGGCGCGGGTGGTGAAGCCGAGGATCTCGACCGAAACGCCGCAGCGCTCCAGCGTGCGCGCCAGGATGTCGGCGCAGGTCGCCGCCACCGTGATCGGGCGGCCGCGCATCGAACCGGAATTGTCGAGCACCAGAGACACCACCGTATCGCGGAACTTGGTGTCGCGTTCCTGCTTGAAGGAAAGCGGCTGCATCGGATCGATGACGACGCGCACCAGCCGGGCCGGGTCGAGATACCCTTCCTCGAGATCAAAATCCCAGGAACGGTTCTGCTGCGCCATCAGGCGGCGCTGCAGGCGATTGGCCAGCCGGCCGACCACGCCCGACAGATTGGCGAGCTGCTTGTCGAGGAAGGCGCGCAGCCGGTCGAGCTCTTCTTCGTCGCACAGTTCCTCGGCACCCACCGTCTCGTCGAAGGCGGTCGAGAAGACCTTGTAGTCGACATCCTTGGAGATGGTGGCGAAGGGATTGTCGTTGCGCTTGGCTTCGCCCGGCGTCTCCGCGTCGGCATCGTCCTCGTCGGACAAATCCTGCGAGGTGGCGTCGGTGGCCTCGGCCTCGGCCGATTCCTCGTCGTCGGAGGCGTCGGCATCCTCGGACTGCGACTGGTCGGAGCCGGAATCGTCCTCGCCGCCTTCCTCGCTCTGTTCCTCGCCTTGCGGCTGGTCGTCCTGGTCGTCCTCGGTGTCTTCCGTTTCCTGGTCGTCGCCGAGTTCCTCGGCCATTTCCATGGAAGCCAGCATATCGCGCACGACGCGGGCGAAGGCCTGCTGGTCTTCCAGCTTGCCAGCAAGCCCGTCGAGGTCGGCGCCGGCCTTGTCCTCGACCCAGGGCCGCCACAGGTCGACCATGCGCTCGCCGCTCTTCGGCACGGCGCGGCCGGTCAGCTTCTCGCGTACCATCAGCGCCAGCGCCTCCTCGAGCGGAGCGTCGGCGCGGTCGCGCACATCGGCCAGATTGGCCTTGGCGTATTTGTCCTCCAGCATCGTGCCGATATTATCGGCGACGCCGGCCATCATGCGCGAGCCGATCGCCTCGACGCGAGCCTGCTCGACCGCGTCGAAGATGGAGCGCGCTTGCTTGCCTTCCGGCGCCAGTCGGGTGTGGATACGGCTATCGTGGCAGGCGCGTTTCAGCGCCATGGAATCGCCCAGGCCGCGGGTCACGGCGATGTCGGTCGCCGACGCCTTCTTCGGCAGATCCGGCAGCCGGGCGCGGCTGCCCGCGAGCGCCGGCCGCTCCTTGGCGAAGCCGACCTCCATCTCCTTGTCGCCAGAGATGGCCCGCATGCACACCGTCACGGCGCGCTTGAAGGCATCCGTATCCGAGCCGTTCTTCGGCTTGTTGCGCGTGTTGTCGCCGGGGCCGGCCATGGAATTTCCCGTTTAGCCAAGCACCACATTGGCAGCGCTTTCCGGCAGATCCTCGCCGAAGGCGCGCTGATAGAACTCGGCCACCACCGAACGTTCCAGCTCGTCGCACTTGTTGAGGAAGGTCAACCGGAACGCCATGCCGACATTGCCGAAGATTTCGGCGTTTTCGGCCCAGGTGATCACCGTGCGCGGGCTCATGACAGTCGACAGATCGCCGTTGATGAAGGCGGAGCGCGTCATGTCGGCGACGCGCACCATCTTGTTGACGATGTCCTTGCCCTTCTCGTTCTTGTAGTGCTTGGCCTTGGCCAGAACGATCGCCACCTCGTTGTCGTGCGGCAGATAGTTCAGCGTCGTCACGATCGACCAGCGGTCCATCTGCGCCTGGTTGATCTGCTGGGTGCCGTGATAGAGGCCGGTGGTGTCGCCGAGGCCGACCGTGTTGGCGGTGGCGAACAGGCGGAAGGCCGGATGCGGGCGGATGACGCGGCTCTGGTCGAGCAGGGTCAAGCGACCCGACGATTCCAGCACGCGCTGGATGACGAACATCACGTCCGGGCGGCCGGCATCGTATTCGTCGAAGCAGAGCGCGACATTGTGCTGGTAGGCCCAGGGCAGGATGCCGTCGCGGAATTCGGTGACCTGCATGCCTTCCTTGACGACGATGGCGTCCTTGCCGACGAGGTCGATACGGCTGACATGGCTGTCGAGGTTGACGCGCACGCAGGGCCAGTTGAGCCGGGCCGCGACCTGCTCGATATGGGTCGACTTGCCGGTGCCGTGATAGCCCGACACCATGACGCGGCGGTTGTAGGCAAAGCCCGCCAGGATCGCCATGGTGGTGTGCTGGTCGAACAGATAGTCGGGATCGATGTCCGGCACATGTTCGGTGGCCACCGAATAGGCCGGCACGACCATCTTGGACTCGAAGCCGAATTTTTCCTTCACCGACACAGTCGTGTCCGGCAGATTGGCGATATCGCGATCGACCTTGTTCATGCGTCTCAACGTCTCCACGGGCGAAGCGACGCGCTTCGCCGGCAACCCAAATTGTTCGGGGCGGTCATAAAACCTTTTCCAACCCGATGATAGTTGGAAAAAGGCACGACCTCAGCTCAGCTTGAGCTCAACACAGGCCCGCCTGCTTGAGCACGCGATAGGCTTGCAGCACATCGCGGAACCGGTCTTCCGAACCTCTGTCGCCACCATTCGCGTCGGGATGGTGGCGCTTCACCAATTCCTTATAACGCGCCTTGATGTCTTGGCCAGTCGCCTTTGCGTCAAGACCAAGCGTTTCCAGCGCCTTGGCCTCAAGCGGCTTGGCCTTGCGCTCGCGCGGGGCGCCGCGGTCGCGCGGCTCGTTGAACAGGTTGAAGGGGTCGCGCATGCGGTTGTGGTAGCCGGCGCGGCCCGAGCGCTGCTTTGCGAAATCCGGCGCGGTGTGCGTCCCGCCATTCGTGCCGATGGTCCAGGTGGGCCGATGACCGGTCATCGCCTCCTTCTGGAAACGTGCGATCTCGGAATCGGAGACACCAGAGAAGTAATTGAAACCCTTGTTGTATTCGCGCACATGCTCGAAGCAGAACTTGAAATACTGCCCCTCGGCCATGCGCCCCACCGGCGCGCGATGCGTGCCGGGCTCCTTGCAGCCGTCCCACTGGCACAGCGGCGCGCGCGACTTCAGCTCCGCGTCCTTTTCCGGACGAATGCGGAGTTTCTCGAAATATTTTGGATAGGGCTTCATCTGACCCCATTTATGGGCTGTTCGCCCGGCGATACAAGAATTGACATTTCAGCGATGATCGCCCTAACCGCTGAATCGCGGCTTAAACGAGACGTTGACGGCCAGCGCCGCGACAAAAATAGTGGCGATGACGCCTATGTGGTGAAGGAGAATGGCAATGTCCATGCAGACGGCGATGGAAAAGAAGCTGAGCGATGCTTTTGCGCCCGAACGATTGGCCGTCGTCAACGAAAGCCACCTCCATGCCGGCCACCATCATGTCGAATCCGGCCATCACGCCACCTTCGACGGCACCGGCGAGACGCATTTCCGCATCCGCATCGTCTCTCCGGCCTTTGCCGGCATGAGCCGCATCGACCGTCACCGCGCCGTCAACCTGGCTCTCGCCGACGAATTGAAGGCCGGCCTGCACGCCTTGGCGATCGAACCCGCCGCCCCCGGCGAAAAGACGCGCTGGTAGGCACCCGCTTTGAAACACTTCCTCCGGCCAGACGGCTAGACGATCTGAACAGCGTCGGAGAGAAACGCCTAAGAAGCCGCCGGTGACCGCTTTCACGCGCGGACGGAAACTCCCAGATGGGGTCGGGGACATGGACACACCTCTTTCCAGACGGTTGGCCGCCGAAGCGCTCGGATCGGCCTTCCTGCTCGCCACCGTCGTGGGGTCGAGCATCATGGGGGCGAAGCTGGCGGAGGCGTCAGCCGCACTCGCGCTGCTTGTCACCTCGATGTCGACCGGGGCCATGCTGGTCGTTTTGATCTGGACCTTCGGTCCGGTTTCGGGCGCGCATCTCAATCCCGTCGTCAGCCTGGCCTTCGCCGCCGACGGTGAGCTCAAATGGCGTGACTTTGTCCCCTATGTAGCCGCACAGCTCGCCGGCTTCCTGGCCGGCACCTGGGCCGCACACGCCATGTTCGAACTGCCACTGTTGCAATTGTCCGCGACAGCCCGCAGCGGGCCCGGGCTCTGGTTCGCCGAAGGCATCGCCACTTTCGGGCTGATCCTCGTCATCACCGGCTGCACGGCCAGGCGACCAACGGTGGTGCCGGCCGCCGTCGGCCTCTACATCGGCGCCGCCTACTGGTTCACCGCCTCGACATCCTTCGCCAACCCGGCGATGACCATCATCCGCGCCTTCACCGGAACGGCGGCCGGCATTATGCCCCAGCATGTCCCTGGATATGTCATCGCCCAGTTCGCCGGCGCGGCGATAGCGATCGCGGCGGGCCGTTTCTTCTGGCCGAAGCCGGTTACGGCTTCGCTGCGGGCTGCGGTGGACCCTCGACAGACGCCGGCCTGATCCGCAGACGGGCGATGCGGTTCTTGTCGCGCTTCATCACCACGAAGCGCTTGCCGTGGAACGTGAACGCCTGCTTTTCTTCCGGTATCGACTGCGCCTCGTGAATGACGAGGCCGGCGATGGTCGTCGCTTCCTCGTCCGGCAAGGCCCAGCCGAGTGCGCGGTTGAGATCGCGGATCGGCACCGTGCCTTCCACCACGACAGAGCCGTCGGCCTCCTGCTTCACGCCCTGCATCTCGACGTCGTGCTCGTCGGCGATATCGCCGACGATCTCCTCGATGATGTCTTCCAGCGTCACCAGGCCCTCCACCTCGCCATATTCGTCGACGACGATGGCGATGTGGGCCTTGCGGCGCAGGAAAGCGTTGAGCTGATCGTCGAGGCTGGTCGTGTCGGGCACGAACCACGGCTTCGCGGCGATCTTCAGGATGTCGATGCAGGAAAAGTCGTGATCGGCCTCGTTGAGCGCGCGCAGCAGGTCCTTGGCGTGCAGGATGCCGACGATGTTGTCGAGCGAACCCTTCCACAGCGGCAGCCGCGTATGCGGGCTTTGCAACACCTCGCGCACGATCATATCGGGCGCATTGTCGGCGTTGATCGAACGCATGTTGGTGCGGTGGACCATGACGTCGGAGACTTCCAGCTCGCTCAGCGCCAATAACGCCTCGACCCGGCTGCGGTCGTCCTTCATGGCCTGGGTTTCGCTGCGCAGCCGCTGGATGATGGCGCGCGTCTCCTGCTGCGACAGACGCCGGCGCTTGCGGTTGGCAAGCTCCAGGTCGAACATCGCCAGCAACGGCTTGCGCAGCACGATGGCGAAGAGGATCGCGGCGCACAACAGGCTAGCGACGATCCAGCCGGCGTTCATCCCGCGAGTGCCTCTTTCAGGAAGGCCAGCACCTCGGAAGCCGGCACGTCCTTGGCAATGAAGGACTGGCCGATGCCGCGCGTCAGGATGAAGGTCAGCGCGCCGCGCGACACCTTCTTGTCCTGGGTGATGTAGTCGAACAGCTTTTCGGCGCCCGGCAGGTCGCCCGGAATATCGGCGAGGCGCCACGGCAGGCCGACGGCCCGCAAATGCGTCTCGACTCGGGCGGCATCGTCTGGGCTGGCGAGGTTCAGCCGGGCGGAGAAGCGGTGCGCCAGCGCCATGCCGATCGCCACGCCCTCGCCATGCACCAGCCTTTCGCTGTCATAGGCGGTCGCCGCCTCCAGCGCATGGCCGAATGTGTGGCCGAGATTGAGCAGCGCCCTGTCGCCGGTCTCGAATTCGTCGCGCGCCACCACGTCGGCCTTGGCGCGGCAGGCTTCGGCGATCGCCTCGATGCGGGCATCGCCGCCGGCGAACACGTCCTGCCAGTTCTTTTCCAGCCAGGCGAAGAAATGCGGCCGGTCGATCAACCCGTATTTGGCAAGCTCGGCATAGCCGGCGCGGAATTCGCGGATCGGCAGCGTGTCCAATACGCCGCTGTCGGCCAGCACCAGCTTCGGCTGATGGAAGACGCCGATCAGGTTCTTGCCGCGCGCGCTGTTGATACCGGTCTTGCCGCCGACCGAGGAATCGACCTGTGCCAGGAGCGACGTCGGCACCTGCACGAAATCCATGCCGCGCCGCACGATGCCCGAGGCGAAACCGGCCAGATCGCCGATGACGCCACCGCCCAGCGCCACCACCGCGTCGCGGCGCTCCAGCTTGGCGGCGAGGATCGCGTCGACCACATCCTGAAGATGGCTGAAACTCTTGGTCTTCTCGCCGGCCGGCAGGGTAACGACAGCCGCCACCGCCACACCGCCGCGCTCCAGCCCGTCCCTCAGCGTTTCGAGATGATGTGCCGCAACATTCTCGTCGGTGACGATGGCAACGCGTGTGCCCGGCAACCTGGCCGACAGCGTCTCGCCGGCCCGTGCGATCAGGCCCGGCCCGATCAGGATGTCATAGGCGCGGTCGCCAAGCCCCACCTCGACGGTAACGGTCTTGTCGTTCATGCGTGCTCCCCGCCGGCAGGCATGGTCGCCTGGATGCCGAAATGATTGTAGAGCGCCGCAATCACCTCGGCCGCGATCACTTCCTTGCGCTCGTCGCGGGTCGGCACGGTCACGTCGGCACCCGCATAGACGGGATAGCGGTCGTCCATCAGCTTTTGCAGCGTGGCGCGCGGGTCCGGCGTCTTCAGGAGCGGCCGGTTCTGTTTCTTGGATACCCTGTCCATCAGGAGATCGAGATCGGCCTTCAGCCACACCGAGACGCCGTGTGCGGCGATCGCCTCGCGGGTCTGCGCGTTCATGAAGGCACCGCCGCCGGTCGACAGCACCTGCGGGCCATGTTCCAGCAGTCTCAGGATGACGCGCTGTTCGAGCGCGCGGAACTCGGTCTCACCATACCGTTCGAACAGGTCGGGAACGGTCATGCGCGACACATCCTCGATCTCCTGGTCGCTGTCGATGAAGGACAGGCCGAGCGCGGAAGCCGCCTTGCGGCCGATCGCCGTCTTGCCCGCCCCCATCAATCCGACAAAGACGATGGAGCGGTGGCCGAGCTGTTCGATCAGCGGCGCGTGGTTCTCGTCCTGCGAAGGGGTTGTTTGCGCATTCATTGCCGGCGTATCGACATCAAAAGCCCCCTTGCGTCAAGCGCAGCGCCCGCCCGCGGCGCGCATGCGCGCCCTTGAAATGGCGGAATCGCCGTCCCATAACGGCACGGTCCCGGCAACCCCGACGAATCAAGGCGCCCACCAGACCCATGCCGACCCTGTTCCGCTTCGTCGTGACCCTGGCGATCCTGGCCGGCCTCGCTTATGGCGCCATGTTCGCGCTGGTGATGTTCGTGTCGCCGAAACAGGCCGAGCTTTCCGTGCGCATCCCGCCTGAAAAACTCAATCCGAAGAAGAACTAGGCCTGGAAGCCCAAGCGCGATGAGCAGCGCCGCCCGCATCGAAGCCTTCCTCGAAATGATGAGCGCGGAGCGGGGTGCTGCCGAAAACACGCTGGCGAGCTATCGCCGCGACCTTGAGGACGCCGCCGCCACCATCAAGGGCGACCTCGCCAACGCGGCGCCCGCCGACATCCGCACCTATCTAGACGGCATCGCCGCGCAGGGCTTCGCGCCAACCTCGCAGGCGCGCAAGCTTTCGGCGCTCCGGCAGTTCTTCAAGTTCCTCTATGCCGAGGGCCTGCGCCAGGATGACCCGACCGGCACGCTGGACAGCCCGAAAAAGGGCCGCCCCTTGCCCAAGACCATGGGCGAGGCCGAGGCCGGTCGCCTGCTCGACCGTGCCGCGACAGAGGCGGTCGAACCGCCGCCGGGCGGCGACCAGCTTGCCGCGTTGCGGCTGCATGCGCTGGTCGAGGTGCTTTACGCCACCGGCCTGCGCGTTTCCGAGCTGGTCGGCCTGCCGGTGACGGTGGCGCAGCGCGACGACCGTTTTTTCATGGTGCGCGGCAAAGGCAACAAGGAGCGCATGGTGCCCCTGTCCGCCAAGGCGCGCATCGCCATGAAAACCTGGCTTGCCGCGCGGGCCAAGCTGCCAGCCTATGCCGAAAGCCCGTTCCTGTTCCCTTCAGCCTCCGACAGCGGCCACCTGCCGCGCCAGGTTTTCGCGCGCGAACTGAAGGGGCTGGCCGCGCGGGCCGGCATTGCCGCCACGAAGATATCGCCGCACGTGCTGCGCCACGCCTTTGCCAGCCACCTTTTGCAGAACGGCGCCGACCTGCGCGCCGTGCAGCAATTGCTCGGCCACGCCGACATCTCCACCACGCAAATTTACACCCATGTGCTGGAGGAAAGGCTGGTCAGACTGGTGAACGATCACCATCCGCTTGCCGACTAGGCCCGGTGTCGCTATGTGAGGGCGACGTTTCCATAGCTCGGAACTGCCGTCACGGCTTCCCGTCCTTCTGTTTTCCGGCGCAGCGGTCCGCTCACGAATGTACAATTATCTCGATTTCGAAAAACCGGTTCAGGATCTTGAGGGCAAGATCCTCGAACTCAAGAAACTCGCCGAGAACGGCGAAGCGGTCGACGTCGCCGACGAGATCGCCCGGCTCGAGAAGCGCTCGCGCGATGCGCTGCGCGACGCCTACAAGGCCTTGACCCCCTGGCAGAAGGTGCAGGTGGCCCGTCATCCTGATCGTCCGCACTGCCTGAACTACATCGACGGCCTGTTCACCGACTTCACGCCGCTAGCCGGCGACCGCGCCTTTGGCGAGGATCAGGCCATGATCGGCGGCTTCGCCCGTTTCCGCGGGGAATCGGTCGCTATCCTCGGCCAGGAAAAGGGTTCCGACACCGCGAGCCGCCTCAAGCACAATTTCGGTTCCGTGCGGCCCGAGGGCTACCGCAAGGCGGTGCGCCTGATGGAACTTGCCGACCGTTTCAAGGTGCCGCTGGTCACGCTCGTCGACACCGCCGGCGCCTTCCCCGGCGTCGATGCCGAGGAACGCGGCCAGGCCGAGGCCATCGCCCGCTCGATCTCGGCGGGTCTGGGGCTCAAGGTGCCGTCGATCTCGATCGTCATCGGCGAAGGCGGCTCCGGTGGCGCCATCGCCATCGCCACCGCCAACCGCGTCTATATGCTGGAACACGCCATCTATTCGGTGATCTCGCCCGAGGGCGCCGCCTCCATCCTGTGGCGCGACACCACGCGCTCTCGCGACGCGGCGACCAACATGAAGATCACCGCGCAGGACCTGCTCGAGCTCAAGATCATCGACGCCATCGTCCCCGAACCGCTCGGCGGCGCCCATCGCGAGCCGGAAAAGGTGATTGCCGCGACCGGCGACCTCATCGCCAAGACGATGAAGGAGTTTGCCGGCTCCAACGCCGATTTCCGCGAGCAGCGCCGCGAGAAATATCTCGCGATGGGCCGCACCCTCTAGCTCCGCCTGGGGTCGACGACAGGCCGTTGCCGCCCCGGAGGCGGCAAATGTGACGGGATCGCCGGATTTTCGCCACAAAATTGCCGCCGCCCTGGGTTCTGTGACAATGTCGCGAAGACGGTGCGGACCGCTTGCGGTAAGGAATTTTCAAGGTTAACGGGCTTAAGGTCCGCCGATGTTCGATGTAGCGCTCGGGCACTGAAGCCTATGGCGCATAAACGGAAGACGACAGCGCATCCATGTTCGCGAAACTCGCACGCACCGGTTTCCTGATCGCCGTTCTCGGCGTCGCCGGCTGTAACCAGAAATCGATGACCGACTTCGTCCCGGAAGGCGCCAACAAGCAGCTGCCGGAAAAGGTCCTGGCCGAGATGCGCGCCAAGGGCATGAACCGCAATGCCCCGATCGTCGGCCGCATCTTCAAGGAAGAGAACGTCGTCGAGGTCTGGAAGCAGAAGACCAATGGCCGCTACGAGGTGATCGCCACCTATCCGATCTGCCGCTATTCCGGAAAGCTCGGTCCGAAATACACCGAGGGCGACCGCCAGGCGCCGGAAGGTTTCTACACGGTGCGCCCCGGGCAGATGAACCCGAAGTCGGGATACCACCTGTCGTTCAACATCGGCTACCCCAACGCCTATGACCGCGCCAACGGCCGCACCGGCTCGAACCTGATGGTGCACGGCGCCTGCTCGTCGTCGGGCTGCTATTCGATGAACGACCCGCAGATCGAGGAAATCTACGCCTTCGCGCGCGACGCCTTCAAGGGCGGCCAGACCGAGTTCCAGATCCAGGCCTTCCCCTTCCGCATGACCGCCGCCAACATGGCGCGCTACCGCAACGACCCGAACTACGACTTCTGGAAGATGCTGAAGGTCGGTTACGACAATTTCGAGATCACCAAGGTGCCGCCGAAGGTCGACGTCTGCGAGAAGCGCTACGTTTTCAATCAGGTCGCGCCCGACGGGCAGAGCTTCAACCCGACCGGCGCCTGCCCGATGAGCACCACGCCGGACCCGCTGAAGGTGGCCTACGGCGCCTATCAGAAGACCTATGACGCCGCCTTCGCCAGCGCCATCAACACGTCCACGCCGGCGCCCAAGGCTTCCATCGCCGGCGTCAAGGAAGCCAGCGTCGTCTCCGACTGGTCGAAGCGCCGCGCCCGCGGCGAACGTGTCACCATCGAGCCGCCGTCGATGAACCATGACGGAACGGTCACCGAAAACACCGAACGGATGGGCCGCATCGATTCGCCGCTTGGCCGCAAGATGGCGGCGCTCGACGCCGAGAAGGCCGCCAAGAAGCGGGCCGAGGAACAGAAACTGGCGATGATTGCCGCTGCCAAGGCCGAGAAGGAACGCGCCAAGGCCGAGGCTCTGGCCGCCAAGGAAGCCGCCAAGAACAAGGCTGCTCAGCCGGTCGAGACCACCGCGACCGTGGCGGCGGACGCCACCGCTCCGGCCACCGACGCGCAGACCGCCGACAATGGCGACGGCAGCCGCCTGTCGCAGATCAAGAAGAAGCTCTTCGGCATGTTCGGCGGCTGACCGCCGGACACCGCCACCATCGTTCCCGCCGAGCCCGCACCGTGACCAAGGCACCCGCCGTCTATGATCTGAAGGGGCTGAACTGCCCGCTGCCGGTGCTGAAGGCGCGCAAGCGCCTGGCCGGCATGAAACCCGGCGGCCAGCTTTGGCTGGAAACCACCGACCCGCTCGCCGTCATCGACATTCCGGCCTTCTGCGCCGACAGCGGCCACCGGCTGGTCGAGACCGCCGCCATGACAGGCGGCCACCGTTTTTTGGTGGAACGCGGCGCCTAGAGCGCCGCGCGTCCTTTTGGACGCGCAAAGGACGCTCTAGTTTGATTGGGAGCACCGCAAGTTAGAGGCGCCCTCTACCGCCCGGCGATGGCCAGCGGGTTGTTCTCGAGTGCTGCGCGGTCGGGCGTATCGATGGCCGGACGATCGGTGAGCGCCGAAAACAGCCGCCGCACATAATCTTCCGGCATATCGAGCGTGATCAGCACCAGCCGGGTGCCGCGTTGCGCGTCCGGCCAGGCCGGCAGGCGCACCGGCGGATGCAGCAGCTTCTGCACCCCATGCACCACCAGCGGGCGCGTGGGGTCTTCCTTCAGCTCGATGACCCCCTTCATGCGCAAGAGCTTGTCGCCATGGGTCGAGCGCAACAGGTCGAAGAACATGTCGATCGCCGAGAAGGCGACCGGCCCGTCATGTACCAGCGAAAAGGTTTTCACGCGCGCATCGTGGCGGTGTGCGTGACCATGCCCGTCATGATCATGATCATGATCGTGGTGATGGTCGTGATCATGATCGTGATGGTGGTGTTCCTCGTCGGCCGCCTCGCCCAGCCAGCGCCGCACGTCGGCGCTTTTGGTGGCCGGGTTGTAGAGTCCGCTGTCGAGCAGCGCCGTGGCATTCGCCTCGCCGGCATCCAAAAGCCGCGCACCGGGATTGATCGCCTTCAGCCGCGCGGTCAGCGACGCGACCTGTCCGGCTGCCGCGAGATCGGTCTTGCTGAGCACCAAACGATCTGCCATCGCAACCTGCTTCACCGCCTCGACATGGCTGTCGAGCGTCGCTTCCGCATTGACCGCATCGACCAGCGTGACCACGCCGTCGAGGCGGAAGGCCTGCACCAGCGCCGGGTGCGCCATGATCGACTGCAGCACCGGGGCCGGGTCGGCCAGGCCGGTGGTTTCGATGACCACCCGCGCCAGGGTGGCGATGCGGCCGGTCTGCAACCGGTCGACGAGATCGGCCAGTGTGTCGACCAGTTCGCCGCGCACCGTGCAGCACAGGCAACCGTCGGAAAGCTGGATGATGCCATCCGAGGCCTGTTCGACCAGAAGATGGTCGATCGCCACGTCGCCATATTCGTTGATGATGACGGCGGTGTCGGTCAGCGCCGGATCTTTCAGGAGCCGGTTGAGCAGCGTCGTCTTGCCGGCGCCGAGGAAGCCGGTCAGCACGGTGACCGGAATGGGGAAGACGGCAGCCATCGTGCAGATACCCCTGTCGTCAGTTGGCCGATTTCGCCGGCTGGTCGCCCTGCACCGCCAATGGCATCACCATGACCGGCTCCGGCCGGTCCGGCCGCCAAGCCGGCACCGGCACATTGGCCGGCTTGCCGCCGGTGGCCGTATCGGCAACCTCGACGCGTCCCTGCATGGCCTTCGGCACCGGGCCGGTGGCGCCGCCCAGGCCGACCGTCACCAACTTCGGATTGACGATTTTCTCGCGCCAGGGCGATTTCGGCGCACTGACCGGCGCGGGTGCCGCTTCTTCCGACTGCGCTTCCTTCGGCTGCTTCTTGCAGACTTCTTCCTGCATGTCGGTCGGGGTCAGCGTATCGCCATAGGGTTTCAGGCCGGCAAGGCTAGTCGCGCTTGCGGCCGGCATGTCGAAGCCCTGGTTGAGTAGCGCGGCAGCAGCATCAGCGCGCGCGATGGCCGACTTTTCGCCCAGCACCACGGCCACAAGCGTGCGGCCATTGCGGGTGGCCGTGCCGATCATGTTGAAGCCGGCCGGGCAGACGAAGCCCGTCTTCATGCCGTCGGCGCCGGGATAACGGCCCACCAGCAGATTGTAGTTGGGGATCTTCTTCTTGCCAAAGGCCAGGCCTTCGATGGAAAACCAGCCCGTGTATTGCGGAAAATCGCGACGCAGCGCCGTCACCAGCAGGCTCATGTCGCGCGCCGTGGTGTACTGGTCGGGCTCGAACAGGCCGTTGGGGTTGACGAAATGCGTCCCGGTCATGCCAAGCCGCGCCGCTTCCGCGTTCATGCGCTCGGCGAAGGCTTCCTGCGAGCCGCCGACATTCTCGCCGATCGCCATGGCGACGTCGTTGGCCGACTTGGTGACCATGATCTTGATGGCGCTGTCCAGCCTGAGCACCGAACCGGGCTTCAGGCCCATCTTGCTCGGCGGCTGCTTGACCGCCAGCTTGCTCATGCGGATGGGCGAATTCAGCGCCACCTCGCCAGCCGCAACCGCCCTGAAGGCGACATAGGCGGTCATCAGCTTGGTCAGCGAGGCCGGATACCAGCGCTTGAAGGCGTCCTGATGCTCAAGCACGCGACCATTGTCGAGATCGAACAAAACGACCGGATTGGCCGCGGCCGGTTGGGCGGCGAACATCGGCAAGGCGGCCGCGCCGGCCACAAGAAATTTCAGCAAATACCCTGGCCTCATCATCAATTCCGAAATCGCTCTTGCCGCAGTCACCCTGGCCTCCGTAAGATTTGTCCCACGGGATCGCCAATCTCGCCACCCGCCCTCTTGCGCATGGTGACGTTGCGCTATTTAGCCTATGTGACGGGAGCAAGGCAAAGCGTTGGCTGATCACAATTGAGACCAAGCCGGCCAAGCCGACCAACAGCGAGTTTGTGACCTATGCCCATTTTGAACCGCGCCGCCGAACTGCAGGAAGAGATCGCCGGCTGGCGACGTCACATCCACCAGCGGCCGGAGCTGAATTTCGATGTGTTCGAGACCGCCGCCTTCGTCACTGAAAAGCTGAAGGAATTCGGCTGCGACGAGGTGGTGACCGGCATCGGCAAGACCGGCGTGGTCGGCGTCATCCGCGGCGCGAAGGGCAACGGCTCGACGGTCGGCCTGCGCGCCGACATGGACGCGCTGCCCATCACCGAGATCACCGGCAAGCCCTACGCCTCGCAAACGCAGGGCAAGATGCACGCCTGCGGCCATGACGGCCATACCGCCATGCTGTTGGGCGCGGCGAAATATCTCGCCGAGACGCGCAATTTCGCCGGCTCCGTCGCCGTCATCTTCCAGCCGGCCGAGGAAGGCGGCGGCGGCGGCAACGAGATGGTCAAGGAAGGCATGATGGACCGCTTCGGCATCGCCCGGGTGTTCGGCATGCATAACATGCCAGGCCTTCCCGTCGGCCAGTTCGCCATCCGTCCGGGTCCGATCATGGCGGCGACCGCCGAGTTCACCATCACCGTCAAGGGTCGCGGTGGCCATGCCGCGATGCCGCACGGCACCATCGACCCCGTCGTCATCGCCAGCCAGCTGGTCGGCGCGCTGCAGACCATTGCCTCGCGCAGCACCGACCCGGTCGAATCGGTCGTCGTTTCGGTCACCAAATTCCATGCCGGCGACGCCTATAACGTTATTCCCGAGACCGCCGAGATCGCCGGTACCATCCGCTCGCTGAAGACGGAGGTGGCCAGGAAAGCCGAGGAACGCATGCGCCAGATCAGCGCCGGCCTCGCCGCCGCCCATGGCGCGGTCATCGAGGTCGACTACGAGGCGAATTATCCCGTCACCTTCAACCATCCTGAGGAAGCCGTCTTCTCCGGCGATGTCGCGGCCAAGGTCGCCGGCGACGCCAAGGTGCTGCGCGCGATCCCGCCGGTGATGGGCGGCGAGGATTTTTCCTACATGCTCGAGGCCCGTCCCGGCGCCTTCATCTTCATCGGCAATGGCGACAGCGCCGGCCTGCACCACCCGGCCTACGACTTCAATGACGAAGTCATCCCACATGGCGTCAGCTATTGGGTGAAACTAGCCGAGACGGCACTCGCCGCCTGAGCTTGGCGCCGTTCTTCACCCCAAGAAATGGCGGAGAGGGGCAGACAACACGGCGATTGTCTCGCCGTCATCGATGGTGCCGCAACTCCCAGCGTTGCAGCATCTCTTCCCCTGCTTCAAGGCGGCACGGGCGTTCCCTTCGCTCGGCCCTTGGCGAAGCGGCCTGAAACGGCTATGTGTTCGCCCGCGTGGTCCCGTAGCTCAGTAGGATAGAGCGGCAGATTCCTAATCTGTAGGTCACAGGTTCGATTCCTGTCGGGATCACCAGCAGTATCAATCGCTTAGCTGGAGCGTACCGTACTTTTTGGTCGATTAGTATGGCAATTAGTACGGCAAACTTTCGAGTGAACAAGAAAGAGCAGGTTTGTGACTGCGTGTCCTTGCCAAGGTTGGGGTCGAGCGTTCGAATCGCTTCACCCGCGCCATCTTTTCAATCACTTAGCAGTGCTTCGCAGACTAATATCGCGAATTAGTCTGCGGAAAAGAGGGTCATACTAGGTGTGCCTTCCCACCATGAGCGTGACTCATTCCTAAGGCAGGATGGTTCTATTGGCCGTGTGACAGCGCTAAGACCGCCCCTAGTTCAGTAAAAACTGAAGGTTCGGCGTTGCAACAGCCCCCGAAGGGAGGGAAACAGGTTCGAATTCTGTTGGGTGCGTCGGACAAGATGAAACTGGGAACTCTTATGTGATTGTTATTTCTATTGTTTTGCGCGGACGCTTCTAACCAAATCCGTCGTGCCAAGTCCGCCCTCCGCTTTCGATCCAAGACCGACTTTATCAACGCGCGAGGGAAAGTTGATATTATCGGCTTCTTGCGAAGAGCGTCGCGTCGTATCGCACTTCCATACCCGGATGCTGCCTATCGCTGGTCAGCATGAGCACGCGATTGGCGATATAGGCGGCAAGGCCGTTTGTGCTGATAAGGCCGTTCTTGTTGATATCGGCGATGGGGTCGTCAAACGCGTCGAGCAGCGCCTTAGTGAAAGCCCCGTGCTGCAATTCCGGCTTATCGAAGGATACCTCGGAGCCGGTCGAGGATGTCAAGACCGAGACGTTTCGCCGCGGCCAGCGCTGTTCGCAGGGCCGTCGCGTCCATCGCAAGCCGGCTGCCGCCCGCTGTCGTCGCGCCAGAGTGACAGGCGTCAAGCAGAACGAGTAGCGTAAGCACCAGCGCAAGTCCTCCGACCCGTCTCATGACAAAATCCCTTATCTAACCGTCAGCGGGGAGCGTAGATGCGAAGCATTGTGCCGTTGTCGTAAACGTTCGTGACGAGGACGTTCATCTTGAGCGCTTCCGTCAAGCCGCTAAACAACGGTTTGCCCCCGCCATAAGCGATTGGCCGCGTTAGGATGACGTACTCATCGATCAGGTCCGCCTTCGACAGTGCCTGCGCGAACTGTGCTCCGCCCCATGCGACGATCTCGCCGCCCGGCTGCTTCTTCAACTTGGAAATTTCCTCGTGCAGGTCGCCGCTCGCGATGGAGGACTCGGGCCAGCTCGCCTCCTTCAGCGTTTTCGAAAACACGACCTTGGGAATGTCGTTCATCGGCGCTGCGTAAGCGTCGTCGGACTTTTGCCAATACGGCCCCATCTCCTTGTAGCTGACCCGGCCCATAATGTGCGTGCCTGCTTGGCGAATGCGGTCGAGTTTCCAGCGCTTGAGTTCCGTCGGCTCGGGAAAGCCACCCGTGGACATCCCCTCAGGTCCGACGACGTACCCGTCTATCGACATTGTCATGATCAAAACCACATTGCGCACAATAACCTCCGCTCAATTGAACAGCCTGATCATCACTAAGTGGATGAGAATTCCGCGTGTTAAGGGTGGCGCGCTTGCATCAAATCCTGGCTCAACCTTCGAGCATTGCGCGTCAGGAAATCTGAGATGATTTCCAGTTGGTCGGGTTCATAACTCTCACAGAGATCAAGCAGTGATGTGTTAGGCTCGCCGAACCCTTGCCGAGCTGTCGCGACGGCCTCGTCGATGAGGGTGATGATTATCCGCCGGCGATCCCTGCTGTCGGCTTCTCTAGTAACGTAGCCTTTGGCAACGAGCCGGTCGACCAAGTTGGTTATCGAAGCGGTCGCGAGTCCAGTCTCGGCGGCCATGTCCGTGGCGCTCATCGGGCCCAAGCGCTTAAGGAGAAACAGGGCTTTGTAGGCCGTGAGATCAAGGCCCATGCTTTGAGCTACGAATGAATGGAACATCACGGTCGCTTCGCTGTGCGCGTTCAAGGCCGGCACGATCTTGGCGAGCGGCAGTCTGTAACGGTCCACAACCTTCGCAGGGCTTGACATTCAACGTCTCGATATTGTTACGGTACGCCATAATATACGGTAAGTCGTAACAAATCAAGAGTCTCAAACCTTTGATCGTCGATGGCGGCGCCAACGCGCTGCAGGGATCGGACAGTAGGCTTAGACGATAGCGCGAGGACGGAATGGCTGATGGCCTGATCGAGATGAAACCAGCGGACACCGACAAGGCGCGACCCTGGCCTGTCGTCGAGCCGGGCAAAACCGCGACTGACGATCGCCGACCTGCCTTTCAGGCAGTGATTGACGCGGCGATGACTAAGCCGCCGACGTTCACCGTCATCGTCGTCCACAGCGTCTCGCGGTTCTTCCGCGACCAGTTTCAGTTCGAGTTCTACGTCCGCAAGCTGGCGAAGAACGGGGTGAAGCTCGTCTCGATCACGCAAGACCTGGGCGACGATCCGATGAGCGTGATGATGCGCCAGATTATGACGCTGTTCGACGAGTATCAGTCGAAAGAGAATGGGCCGGGGACCCTCCGGACGTTTGCGGCGGCCCCTGCGCAAGAAGCTGGGGAACGGCGATGGCACGTTCGCCCGCGATCAGGTTCGCGCGGTCGCGCAGCGGGTTGAAGTCGTGACCCGGAAGGAGGTCCGCATTCGCGGCCTGCGGAGCGAGCTGCTCCGAACGCTAACCGCCGCCTATGGCGTAGCGGCGGCGGCGCTAAGCGTTCATGCCTTTGAACCGAAATGGCGCGCCGTGCCGGGTGATGACGAGAACTATGTCTACCCCATAGCCCTCTAAGGCCCTCCTTTTGCGAAAGAGGCGGCTCAGAAGGCCGACTGCTAGCAATTCGACACCCAGCCACTGTCTCGTGCGATACTTCCATGCAATCGACCATACGCGAGAACCAAACCAGGCGCGTTAGACTGGAGCATACGAACGACCGACGCTTGACGCTTGGTCGGAGTTGTTTGAGCCTCGATCTCCGCGATTCGCGCCTTCAAACCGTAGTGCTCCAGCAAAACATCAAGGTCGTCGTTCGATAAGTTGTTTACGGCCTTATCCACCTCCCGCGCCATCCTTATCGACATCGCGATTAAGCTGGATACATCCTTCAATGTTGGCTGGCCGATTTCAAAATCTTTGAGTAGTCGGTCGACCGAAAGTCCTGCGAAATTTTTCTCGATCTCTTCGGATGCTGCCCGCAGCGTCTTCTCTTGTTGAGGCAGGAGCGAAGCCTGAGAGCGCGGGTGAACCACCCGATTTCGCCAGTGAATTAGCAACGTGGCACCAGCGATGAGATAACTTTCTGAACCGAGCACCTCAGCGGCTACATCGCCAAGCTTTTCTGCACGAGACGTTTTGCTATCCCAACCGCTACGGACAGAATTAAAGCGAGGCAGTCGGGCCGAAACCAACACAAATTCAGAGAGCGCTTCGGCCACGCGAACGAGAACAGCCTCGACCAAAAACCTTCGTGATTTGCGCGCGGCAGCAGTCCGGTCATGCGGCTTCCAAGAAATGTTCAACTTTTCCGGCTTCTCGTGACCCTGTTCAACAGCATCGAGACCAACCACAGCCGTATTGAGATTGGCTACCGCCTCGCCCACAGAGCTAAGGAGATCCTTCGTGAGCGCTGTTGCGGCACCACCTTTCGCGCGTGGTCATGAGCCACGATGCTCGGAGCCTTTGAGGGCTTCGACACATGACGATTTCAGAGCTTACGCTTAAGTCCAGGGACGAGGAGCCGGTTCGACGGCTTGAGATATTCACGGGTT
>NZ_JBFRGM010000014.1:0-189187 GCF_052115345.1 Mesorhizobium sp. 2RAF21
CTCGAAGCCGCCATTTTCGGCGGCCGGGTTTTTCCAGGGCCCGGACTTAGGGCTCGTCACCAGACAGCGCCACCGTTAGCGCTGCCAGTCCGGCACCGGCGCCCTCCCTGATACCCGGTGCGCACCAGGTTCCCGTGAGGGCGATGGGCTGATTGTCGTGCAAGCCCCGAACGTGTGGGCAAATCCGGGCGTGGTTTTCGTGCGGTTTTCGGCAAGGGATTGAAGGGACAGCGTACTTTCTTTGAGCTTGCGTCTTCCTCCACGCATCCAATCCACATCCTGCACCGCGCCGGTGAAATCGCCGACGACACGGCGCCGCATGCCAGCCAGGGCGCGGAAACGGATGCTACCCGCAAACCGGACCGTCGGCGGCGATTCAGGATCATGGGGCATGCGCCAGGTGCCCGCTCGGGCCGTGGTGCGAAAGCGATCCCCTTTTGTTCCATATTTTGCTTGGCTGGCGCCCACGCTCGCGCTAGGTCTGGGGCGTGAAAGCCGAACCGCGCCTTGTTGCCGAAGACAGCCTGCTCCCCGAACCCTTCATTCGGTGGTTCGGGGCCAAGGGCTGGTCGCCGCGCGCGCATCAGTTGGAGCTCTTGGCCAATGCGCGGTCGGGCCGCTCGATGCTGCTGATCGCGCCGACCGGCGCCGGCAAGACGCTGGCCGGTTTCCTGCCTTCGCTCACGGAACTGGCCGAGCGGCCAAGGCATAAACCCGGCATGCGCCCTCGCGGCGTGCACACGCTTTACATCTCGCCGTTGAAGGCATTGGCCGTCGACATCGAGCGCAACCTCGGCAAGCCGGTGGAGGAGATCGGCTTGGCTGTCACGATCGAGACGCGCACCGGCGACACGCCCGCTCACAAGCGCCAGCGTCAGAAGCTGGCGCCGCCGGATATACTGCTCACCACGCCCGAGCAGCTGGCGCTGCTGATCGCGTCGAACGGCGCCGACCGTTTCTTCGAGGATTTGCGCTACATCGTGCTGGACGAGCTGCACTCGCTGGTGACCTCCAAGCGCGGCCATCTTTTGGCGCTGGGGCTGGCGAGACTGCGCAGCTTCGTGCCGGAGCTGACCGCCATCGGCCTTTCCGCCACCGTGGCCGAGCCGGACGAATTGCGCCGCTGGCTGGTGCCGCAGGTTGCTTTGGAGAATAGCGTCGAGCGCGTTCCCCCTCTCCGGTCTGCTCCGCAGACCACCTCTCCCCCACATTCGTGGGGGCGAGGAACCCAGGCTGGAGAAGCGCAGGCGTCGCGGCAGCGATTCCTCGCCCCTGCCGGAGGCGGGGGAGAGGTGGCTCGCCCGCAAGGCGAGACGGAGAGGGGGTATGGCGCCAACTCTCCTTCAACGACCACCGCCCCCATGGCCGGCCTCATCACCGTCGCCGGCGGCGCCAAGCCAAACATCTCGATCCTCGATTCGCGCGAGCGCGTGCCATGGTCGGGCCATTCGGCGCGCTACGCCATTCCCGAGGTCTACGAGGCGATCCGCCGCCACAAGATGACGCTGCTGTTCGTCAACACGCGCAGCCAGGCCGAACTCCTGTTCCAGGAACTGTGGCGGGCCAACGAGGACGCGCTGCCGATCGCGCTGCATCACGGCTCGCTGGAAGTGGGCCAGCGGCGGCGCGTCGAGAAGGCAATGGCCGACAACGCCTTGCGCGCCATCGTCGCCACCTCCACCCTGGATCTTGGCATCGACTGGGGCGATGTCGACCTTGTCGTGCATGTCGGCGCGCCGAAAGGCGCGAGCCGGCTTGCCCAGCGCATCGGCCGCGCCAACCACCGCATGGACGAGCCGTCGAAGGCCATCCTCATTCCGGCCAACCGCTTCGAGGTGCTGGAATGCCGGGCAGCCCTCGACGCCAATTATCTCGGTGCGCAGGACACGCCGCCGCTGCTGGCCGGCACGCTGGACGTGTTGGCGCAGCATGTTTTGGGTTCCGCCTGCGCGGCGCCCTTCGATGCCGACCAGCTCTATGCCGAGGTGTGCTCGGCCGCGCCCTACGCCGCGCTCGCGCGCGAGACCTTCGACCGTGTCGTCGATTTCGTCGCCACCGGCGGTTATGCGCTGAAGAGTTACGAGCGTTACGCCCGCATCCGTCGCACCAAGGAGGGACTGTGGCGGGTAACGCATCCGCGCATCGCTCAGCAATACCGCCTCAATGTCGGCACCATCGTCGAGATGCCGGAGCTCAACGTGCGCTATGTGCGCCAGGGTCGCGGCATGGCCGGGCGCGGCGGGCCGGTGCTTGGCAAGATCGAGGAATATTTCGCCGAGACGCTGCGGCCGGGCGACAATTTTCTGTTTGCCGGCAAAATATTGCGCTTCGAAGGCATCCGCGAAAGTGAGTGCATCGTCTCCAACGGCACCGGCGCCAACATCATCGTGCCGTCTTATGCCGGCGGCAAGTTCCCGCTTTCGACCTATCTGGCCGAGCAGGTGCGCGCCATGCTGGCCGACCCCGGGCGCTGGCAAAAACTGCCCGAGCAGGTGTCGGAGTGGCTGGGCATGCAGAAGCTGCGCTCGGTGCTGCCGAAACAGGGCGATCTTTTGGTCGAGACCTTTCCGAAGGGCAACCGCCACTACATGGTGTGTTACCCCTTCGAGGGCAGGCTGGCGCACCAGACGCTGGGCATGCTTTTGACGCGCCGGCTGGAACGCGCCAATGCGCGCCCGCTCGGCTTCGTCGCCACCGACTATTCGCTGGCCGTGTGGGCGCTGGACGACATGGGCGCGCTGTTCAAGGCAAGGCAGCCGTCGCTGGCCGAACTGTTCGACGAGGACATGCTGGGCGACGATCTCGACGCCTGGCTGAACGACAGCTGGATGCTGAAGCGCACCTTCCGCAACTGCGCCGTCATTGCCGGGCTGATCGAGAAGCGGTTTCCCGGCCAGGAGAAGAGCGGCCGCCAGGTGACGGTGTCGGCCGACCTGATCTATGATGTGCTGCGCAGCCACGAGCCGGACCACATCCTTTTGCAGGCGACCCGAACGGACGCCGCCGCCGGCCTGCTCGATGTCGCGAGGCTGGCCGACATGCTCTCGCGCATCCGCGGTCGAATCGTGCATAAGACGCTCGACCGCATCTCGCCTCTGGCCGTGCCGGTGATGCTGGAGATCGGCAAGGAGCCGGTCAATGGCGGCGCCAATGAATCGCTCTTGATGGAGGTGGCCGATCTGGTCGAGGAAGCGATGGGACCACGATGAATTTTTCCGCCGTGCGCGCATCGACAGCACCCGCCGCCGAGATGGTCGCCATCTCGGGCGAGCGTGCGCTGTGCGATCCGCGCGGTACCTTGTTCTTCCCCGACCTTGCCCTGCTCGCCGTCTCCGACCTGCATCTGGAAAAGGGCTCGTCCTTCGCCCGGCGCGGCAAGCTGATCCCGCCCTACGACACCGTCGCCACGCTGTCGCGCCTCGAGGCGGTGATCGAGGATTACCGGCCGAAGATCGTCGTCAGCCTGGGCGATTCCTTTCATGACGGTGAAGGCGCCGAACGCCTGCATCCCGATTTTCGCGCCCGGCTGGAAGGGCTGATGACCGGGCGCGACTGGTTCTGGATCGCCGGCAACCATGACCCGGAAGCGCCGGCCGACCTGCCCGGCGAGACTATACTGGAGCTGGCGGTCGGCGCCGTGCTGTTCCGCCACGAGCCGTCGAGGCAGCGCGTCGAAGGCGAGATCGCCGGCCATCTGCATCCCTGCGCGCGCATCGTGCAGCGCGGCCGCTCGGTGCGCCGCCGCTGCTTTGCCGGCGACGGCGGACGCATGATCATGCCTGCCTTCGGCGCCTATACCGGCTCGCTCAACGTACTCGACCCGGCCTATCGCGGCCTGTTCAACCGCGACGCGCTGATGGTCTATATGCTGGGCACTGACCGCATCTTCGCCATTTCCAGCGCCATGTTGCGGCCAGGGTAAGGTAGAGCGCTGGTTGGACGTGCCGCAGCCACGCCGGCTGCTATCGCCCAGCGGTTCATACGCCGCCCGCCTATGCCGGCCGCCGTTTCGCGTCCATCATGGTGATGACCCAGAGCACGAGCCCGGCCAGCGACAGGCCGCAGCCGACATAACCCGCCGAAGGGAAACCGTAGCCGGCGGAAATGGCGAGGCCGGCGAGCCAGGGGCCGAGGGCGTTGGCGACGTTGAAGGCGCTGTGGTTGGCGGCGGCAGCAAGCGTCTGCGCGTCGCGCGCGACATCCATCAGATAGGTCTGCAGCACGATAGCGAGGCCCGTTGTGCAGCCGACGAGAAAGACGACGAGCGAGATCGACCACAGCGCGCCGACCGAATAAGGGAAAGCGAAGAGGGCGGCAGCACTGGCGATCAAAAGCACCGTCGCCGTCGGCTTCAGCGCCTTGTCCGCGGCCCAGGCCGAAACCAGATTGCCCAGCGTCATGCCGACGCCGAACAGGCCGATCACCAGCGGAACCAGGCGCGGATCGACCTTGGTGACTGCGAGCAAGGTCGAAGCGGTGTAGGAGTAGACGGCGAAAAGCCCGCCGAAGCCGACGATGGCGGTTGCCAGCGTCAACAGCACCTGCCGGTTGCGGAAGGCGCCGAGTTCGCGCAGCGGGCTGGCGTCTTCGTCGGGCCTGTCGCGTGGTGCGAACAGGGCAACCATGATGAAGGTCGCCAGCGCCAGAAAGCCGGTCAGGGCAAAGCCCGCTTGCCAGCCGAATACCTGGCCGAGATAGGTCGCCGCCGGGACGCCGATGATCGTCGCCACTGTCAGGCCAAGCATGACGCGTGCGATGGCGGTGGTCCGTTCCTTCGGGCCAACCAGCGATGCCGCGACGAGTGCCGCGACGCCGAAATAGGCGCCGTGCGGCATGCCGCTGAGGAAACGCAGGACAAGCAGCCATTCATAGTTGGGCGCGAGCGCGGTCAGGCAGTTGGTTATGCCATAGGCGGCCATCAGGGCCATCAAGAGGGTGCGGCGCGGAACGCGGGCCGACAACACGGCAATGATCGGCGCGCCGACGACCACCCCCAGCGCATAGGCACTGATCGCGTGCGCCGCCTTCGGCTCATCGATGCCGAGCCCGGCCGCGATATAGGGCAGCAGGCTCATGGCCGCGAATTCGGTCGAGCCGATGGCGAAGCCGCCGATGGCGAGCGCCAGCATCACCAGCCAGGGCTGCACCGCCGGTTCGCCTTTGAGGATTGCTGCGTCGGACATCGGGCCGCTCCTGCGCTGCGTTGCGCAACGTTATGCTGCGCCGCAATATCGCCTTGCGCGTGGGAGGGCAATGCTGCCAGTGCCTTGGAGCGCATGGTGCAGAACCGCTGCTCTCGCCAGGCTGCTGCCGCTGCGTCGCCGGCGACGGCGGCGGCCGCGGCCGTGGCCGCACGATCATGTCAGCCTTCGACGCCTATACCGGCTCGCTCAACGTGTTCGACCCGGCCTAAGCGTCAGAATCTCATCGACAGGTGCGAGGCCTATGCCGACGCCATGGCCGATACGTTTTGCGCCTATCTGCACAAGTTGCAGCAAGGCTGAGTGAAAAGGCTGGCCCTTTGACAGCCCAGCCAGGCGATTGGGCAGCAACTCGCGTCGTTGCGACCGTGGCAAAAGGCCATGTGCCCGCGGCCTGGGGTCTCCAAGGCTTCGTTTGATCAATCCTTGCGGAAGATGAGCCTTCCGAGCCAGCCGGTGATCATGGCGAGGCTGATGGCGAACAGGCCGTAGAGGAAGGAATAGTCGTGCGCGGCGCGGAAGATCGATTGTTCGAAACCGGATTTGCGGATTTCCAGCTGCGCCGAACTTTCCTTCACGAAGACGCCGTTCTTGAACAGGAAGGCGCGCGCCTTGTGCGTGCCCACCGGCACGTTGGGGGCCAGTCGCACGGAGGCGCGGAACAGGTTCTGCGACAGGAACTGCACGCCGCCGACATTTTCGCTGTAGAGGCCGGTCGCGGTCTTGCGCTCGCGCAGCGCGGCGGTGAATTCCTCGATGGTGGCGGGGCTCTGGCCGGTATCGGCCGGCTGCATGAAGATGTTGTTGGCGCCGAGCGACAGCTGCTTGTAGCTGGCCGGTTCGGTGACGTCCTGGAACGGCCGCGTCGTGGCGATCGAATAGGAAACCGGCACGTTCTCGAAGGTTTCGGATTCGAGATTGATCCAGACGCCGAGCACACGATCCTTGCGCCGCACCACCACGGGGCGCGCCGGCCCTTCCAGCACCACGATGACGTCGTAGCGGCCCTGGCGCGCCACTTGCGCATCGGCGTCTTCCAGCGCGCCGAAAATGGTGAGGTCGGCGCCGCTGAAGCCGGCGGTGATCATCACCTTGTCGGTGGAAAGGCCGATCTGGATGCCTTCCTGATGCGGCGATTGCGCGGCCGTCGGCATTGCGGTGGCGAGCACCAGCGCCAGAGCAATTCCAGGAAAAGTGTGTAGCGCTTTTCCGCGTTTCCGTGAAAAACGGAAACGCTCCAGCAGCGCGGCCGGCGGGGCGAACCGCGCCATCAGATCAATCCCGCCCCGGTCAGCGAGTAGAGGTTTGGTGGCGTCACGAACAGGTCTATGGCCAGTCGGATCGCAACCGCCAGCACCAGCAGCGCGAGCAGGGCGCGCAGCTGTTCGCCGCGCAGCCGCTGGCCGGCCTTGGCGCCATATTGCGCGCCGGCGACGCCGCCCACCATCAACAGGAAAGCCAGCATCACATCCACCGTCTGGTTGGTGGTGGCGTGCACCAGCGTCGTGTAGGCCGATGTGAAGATGATCTGGAACAGCGAGGTGCCGATGACGACGTTGGTCGGCACCTTCAGGAGATAGATCAGCGCCGGCACCATGATGAAGCCGCCGCCGACACCCATGATGGACGACAGGAAGCCGATCGCCGCACCCAGCCCCAGCACCGGGATGATGCTGACGAACAGCTTCGAGGCGCGGAAGCGCACCTTCAGCGGCAGGCGGTGGATCCAGTTGTGCTGGCCGGATTTCTTCAACGTCGGCGCCGCACCGTTGTTGGTGGCCCGCAAGGCGTTGACGCTTTCGACCAGCATCAGCCCGCCGACGGTGCCAAGCAGGATCACGTAGAGCAGCGAGATGAACAGGTCGAGCTGGCCGATCGCCCGCAGCAGGCCGAACACATAGATACCGGCCGTCGAGCCGACGATACCGCCGGCCAACAGCACTCCGCCAAGCTTGAAGTCGAGCGTGCCGCGCTTCATGTGCGACAGCGCGCCGGAGAAGGAGGAGGCGATGACCTGGTTGGCGCCGGTGGCGACCGCGATCGCCGGCGGAATGTTGTAGAAGATCAAAAGCGGCGTGATCAGAAAACCGCCGCCGACCCCGAACATGCCCGACAGAAAGCCCACCGCTGCGCCCATGGCGAGCAGCACCACGATATTGACGGATATTTCCGCGATCGGGAGATAGATACCCACCCGTCAGTCTCGATCAATCCAGCGTTGCGGCGACAGAGCCTCTGCCCGTATAGCACCGAAAAGCTAATTCGTTCTTGCGTCGGCGCCGCGGCCGGGAAAACCCGCGCCACGGTGCCGAAACAAAAACCACTTCAATCAGTTGGCAGGCAATTTGATGGCAAGGGCGTCGCGCCGGCGACACCCGCCGTGCTATTTGCGCGCCAGCAGCGCCTTGACCAGCTTCTCGTCGACCGATCCCGTCGCCGGCAGGCCGTTGTCGGTCTGGAAAGCCATGATCGCCTTCTTGGTCCTGTCGCCCATGACACCGTCGGTACCGCCGGAATCATAGCCGTTCTTCGACAGGATGCGCTGGATGTTCTGCACCGCCTTCTTCATGTCGAGGCTTGCCATGGTCGTTGGCGCGTCCTGCCATGCGCTCGGCATGTCGGTGTTGTTGGCCTCGGCATCCAGCGCCTTCGGCTTCCACAGTTCGACGGTCTGACGGGCGCGTTCGAGCTGTTCGGGGCGCAGCGCCTTGGCGATCTCGTCGCGCTTGGCGGTGGCGTCCTTGTCGCCGGTCTTGGCCACCAGCCCGAACCATTTGTAGGACTCTTCCAGATTCTGCGGCATGCCGACGCCCTTGGCGGCGAGGATGCCGAGATTGAACTGGCTGTCCTTGACGCCGAGATCCGCAGCCTGTTGGAACCAGCGGGTCGCCGCCTCGTTGTCGGCGGCGCCGTCGGCGCCCATCGCGAACAGAACCGCCAGATTGTGCATGGCGCTGGCATTGCCCTTCTCGGCGGCGCGCCGGTACCATTCCTTCGACTTGGCGATGTCGCGGGTTACACCGATGCCCTTTTCGTAGAAATTGCCGATGCGGTATTCGGCGGGCGCGAAGCCGCGCTCGGCCGCCTCGCCATACCATTTGGCGGCGGCCACCATGTCTTCCTTGACGCCGCGCGCTTCCGCGTAACGCGAGCCGACTTCGAACAGGGCCTTGGCATCGCCGCCGACCGCTGCGTCACGCAAGGCGGTCGGGCCGATATTCTGCGGAACGTCGATCGCCGCAGTGACCGGAGCGGTTGTGTCGCCCACCGGAGGCAGGGCGCCGGTCTTGTCCGTGTCGGAGACGCCTGGACTGGACATGCCGGGCACATCGACCGTCGGCAAGGTGACCGGGGCCGCGATCAGCGCCGGCGTCGCGGGCTGCGCTTCGACGGATCTGGCGGCCGGCTCGGGCGTCGCGGGGTTTGATGCCGCTCCCTGCAGCATCGCGACATCGTCGGCCGCCTTCGGTTGCCCGAATTCCTGCTTGGCGATGACGCGAACCGATGCATCGTCCGGCATTGGCTTGGCGGCGATTTCGTTCGTCGGCGTCGCAAGGGTCGGAACCGCCGATGCGGTTTCGACCTGGCGTTCGATGGCGGGCAGTGGCGTGTCGTTGACCGCGACTTCCTTGGGATCGGACAGGAAGGCCTTGCCGAGCTGCAGCCCGGCCAGGGCCAGCATGATCGCGGCGGCGGCCATCAGGATCGGCTTGCGCCGCGCCTTGAGCAGATTGCCGAGGCGGAACGATTTGCCCGAGCCGGTCGCCGACGATTGATGCTTGAGTGTCTCGGCCTCGGCGGCCGCTGCCTGTGCTGCACGGCGCGCGGCGGCAATGAAATCGGCCTTCGAGGCGTCGGCGGGGGCTTGTCTGGCCGGCTGGCCGCGTTCGTCGCGCACCCGCTTCATGATCGCGCTGAGGTCGGGCGCACCCGAACCCGGTTCGAGCGGCCGGTTGACCAGCTTCGGCTCGAGCGGCTCGTCGAGATCGACGCTCGGCACCTCGACCGTCGGCGCGGCCGCCATCGGCTGCTGCTCGTCGTTCTCGCGGCGCATCTTGAAGGCGCGGGCGAGGCCGCCGAACATCGACCTGCCCTGGCCGGCGATTTCGGAATCGGGGGCGATGGCTTCGGAGCCCAAAGCGGCCCGAGCGGCTTCGACGGCCGCCTGTGCCGGGGTGCGCGTGGTGTCGCGCATCGTCGGTTCGACCGACAAGGGCAGCGGCTCGTCCATGTCGAGGGCCGGCGCATCCTGCACCGCGATCTTGGCGACCGGGGCCGGCAGGACGGCATCGCCGGTCTCCAGCGAGCCCAGGCGGTCGACGATCTTCAGCAGCGTGTCGTGGATCGCCTCGAAGGTCTTGATGTTGCGCTCGTCGGAGCGGCGGGTGAGCCCCTCCAGCGTCTTCAGGTCCTGCGCCAGGCCGGAGACGGCTACCGTGTCGCCATTGGTGGGCCCAAGCGCCCGCACCGCGTTTTCGGCCGCCTGTCTGGCGGTTTCGAGAATGGTGTCGCGGTTGGCGGTCAGCGATTCCTCGATCTTTTCGAGGCGCGGTCCGAGGTCGTCGAATTCGGGCAGCGGAGCGCCCGGGCGCGACAGATGCGTGGACAGGCCGGAGACCTGCGCCTCCAGGCTGCGGATCAGGTCGGGGTCGATGCCGGAAACCTGCGAAGACGACAATTCCAGCCGGCTCGAAATATCGTCGAGCCGATCTTCGAGGCTGCGGATCGCCTCCTTGCCGGCGCTCTCGGTGGCGCGGCTTTCAAGCCGCTGCGCCAGCGCGTTGAAGCGGGCGTCGATCGCTTCCATGATGCCGGAATTGTCCGGAGCGGCTTGCTGCGGCCGGCGCTCCAGCCGGTCGGCGACGTCGTCCAGTCGCCGCTCCATGTCGCGGAACAGCATGTTGCCCTGCTGCATCGCGTCGTCCTGCCGGCGCTCGATGATGCCGGAAAGCGTCTCGAAGCGCTGTTCGAGACCCTGGAAGAGGTGATCGAGCACTTCGCCGCGCGGGCGTTCGTCGGCGACCTCGTCGATCTGCCGCGCGAGCGCGGCGATGCGCTGCTCGATGCGTTCGAACGGCGCCGGGTCGAAGGCATTGGACTGCGCGGCCACCGTGGAGGCGACGATCGCCCGCGAGATTTCGTCCAGGCGTTCGTCGATCATGCCATAGATGTCGCCGCCACGGCGGCCTTGCTGGCTGGCGAAATGGTCGACGGCGCCGGCCAGAGCACGCACCTTCTCTTCGAGCGAGCGCAACGACAGCGATTCCGGCAGCTTGTTGACGGCGGCGTTGATCTGCTCGAGGCGTTCGGCCAGCGCGTCGGCGCCGTCGCCGCGCTTGCGGTCGTTGTCGTCATACCGGTTTTCGAAGGCCGACCAGCGACGGTCGAATTCCTGCCAGCGCCGGTCGACCGCCTGCACGCTGTCCTCGCGCGCCAGCGTGTCCAGCGCGCCCCTGACCTGCTCGAGTTCGAGCCGCAGCATGTTGACGCTCTTGTCGTCGCTCTTTTCGGCCAGCGTGCGGATGGCTCCCGACAGGCGTTCGAATTCGAAGCCGAGCTCGGCGTTGTCGCCGCCGCGCGGGGCCTGTTGGTAGACGCGTTCGATATCCTTGCGCAACGACTGGAATTCGCGCTGCAGCCCGGCGGTCATCTGCTGGCGCAATTCCTCGCGCAGGCCGCGCAGTTCTCCGGCGATCTTGCCGACCTGGGCGATACCGTCTTCCTGGCCGCGCATGCGTTCGAGGTCGCGCGCGATCGACTGGTAAGGCTGGTCGAAGCTCTGCGCGGGGCGCTGCCGGTAGGGACGGGGCTCTTCATAGGGGCGCTGATAACCGCGCGATCCTTCATACGGCCGCTGCGCATAGGCGGGCTCGCTGTAAGGGCGCTGGCTGGCGCGGGGCGATTCGTAAGGCTGGCCGTAGGGCTGGTTGCGGCCGTAGCGCGGCTCGTCATAGCGGGAGGCGGCGGGCTCTTCGCGATTGTGGTCGAGCCGCTGCTCCAACGCTTCCATCGAGCGGTTGAGTTCTTCCAACGTCGCATGGCGCCGGCGTTGCCGGCCGGCGTTCAACGTGTCGAGATAGGACCGCTTGCTGTTCATCGAACGCCCGTTCCGAATTTGGCTGGCCTTGGCCAACTGCTCCCTAACCCAGTCGGGACCCGAAGCCGCGGGGCGGCGGAAGGCGAACTTCCGGATTTTTGCCCGTGCTTCGGAGACCGTGAGCAAAGCGAGACTGGATAAACACGGATGACCGACAGCCGCACCTTTCCCCCAACGTGGTAAACAAGCCGTTAACCAAGCTTAAGAAGCTTCAGGATTCGTTGAGAAAAGCTTGCGCCCGTCGCCGTGCCGGCGCCGTTCTGGCGGGCCTACTTGCATTTCCAAAGCGATATCGCTATATCCTTTACGTAAACGTAAGGGGCGCGCGGATGCGTCTCTTGCGAATTTTTTTCGCAACCGCGTTCTGGAAGCAAAGCCCCCCGGCGCTTCCGCCACAGGCGACACCGGGCTTTAGGGCCGCGCGTCCCATCGGGGAATATCGATGACTGTTCAACTCACCACCGTCGGCGGGATCGCCGGCAACACCCAGGCCGCACCGAGCGAGGCGGACGACGAGCTGGTTCGCATCGGCGAGATGGCCAAGCAGTATGGCGTCACCTTGCGCACGCTGCGCTTCTATGAAGACAAGGGGCTCTTGAACCCGCATCGCGACGGCGCGACGCGTCTTTATACGCATCGCGACCGTGTGCGCCTGAAACTGATCCTGCTCGGACGCAAGGTCGGTTTCTCGCTGCGCGAGGTCAAGCAGATGATGGATCTGTACGATCCGACCGGCTCGAACACCAAGCAGCTTCGCCTGGCGCTCGACAAGTCGGAGAAGCAGATCCTGCGCCTGCAAAAGCAGCGCGCGCTGATCGATGACGCGATCAACGAGCTGAGCGGCGCCATGGGTTCCGTGCGCCAGATGATCGCCGAGCGCGCCGCGGCGACATCGACCGCGGCCAACTGAAACCGCACAATGCGGACGCCATGTCGTCTGCGATTGGCAAGACAAGATCAGGCGCGTCGCCAGTGGCGGCGCGCCTTTTTGTTGCCGAAAGCGGGTCGGCGGATCGTCAAAGTCGTTGCGCGCTTCCTTTACGGCAGCGAAAAATCATCCAAAAAAGCGGCCGGGCGCAAATATTGACGTTTACGCAAACGTCAATATTTGCTATCCGATCCTTACTATCGGCCCGGACGCCGCTCGGCGCGGGCCTGTCCCGTTGTTGCTTCAGTGGAGGAAGACGCAATGCCGATCTACCAGGCGCCCGTCCGTGACACCCTTTTCGTGCTGAACGAGGTGCTGGGCTACGAGCGGTACACCAATCTTCCCGGCTTTTCCGATGCATCCGGCGACGTGCTGGAAGCGATCCTCGCCGAAGGTGCAAGGCTCGCCGAAAACGTCATCCTGCCGACCAATCGCGTCGGCGACATGGAAGGCTGCGTCCGTCACGACGACGGCTCGGTGACGACGCCCAAGGGCTTCAAGGAAGCCTATCGCCAATATTGCGAAGGCGGCTGGATGGGGCTTGCCGCGCCGGTCGAGCATGGCGGCCAGGGCCTGCCCTATGCCGTGCACACCGCCGTCGCCGAATATATGGTCTCGGCCAATCTGGCGCTGCTGATGTATCCGGGGCTTACCCAGGGCGCGATCGCCGCCATTCTCACTCACGGCACCGACGAGCAGAAGACTGCCTTCGTGCCGAAGATGGTCGAGGGTGTGTGGACCGGTACGATGAACCTGACCGAGCCGCATTGCGGCACCGATCTCGGCCTGCTGCGCACCAAGGCCGTGCCGAACGGCGACGGCACCTACAAGATTTCCGGCCAGAAGATCTTCATCTCGGCCGGCGAGCACGACATGGCGGACAACATCGTCCATCTGGTGCTGGCCCGCATCGAGGGCGCGCCGGAAGGGGTGAAGGGCATTTCGCTGTTCATCGTGCCCAAGCTCAAGCTCGACGCCGCCGGCAATCCGGGCGAGCGCAACACGCTCTCCTGCGGCTCGATCGAGGAGAAGATGGGCATCCACGGCAATTCCACCTGCGTCATGAACTATGACGAGGCGGAAGGCGCCCTGCTGGGCGAGCCGAATGGCGGCCTCAGGGCAATGTTCACGATGATGAACGAAGCGCGCCTCGGCGTCGGCCTGCAGGGCCTGTCGCAGTCGGAGGTCGCCTATCAGAACGCGGTGGCCTATGCCAAGGACCGCCTGCAGGGCCGGTCGCTCACCGGCGTCAAGGCGCCGGAGAAGAAGGCCGACCCGATCATCGTCCATCCCGACATCCGCCGTTCTTTGATGACCATGCGTGCCTTCAACGAGGCCGGCCGCGCCTTCACGCTGTGGACGGCGCTGAAGTCCGACGTCGCGCACCGCTCGGGCGACGACAGCGACCGCCAGGCGGCCGACGACCACATGAGCCTGATGACGCCGATCGTGAAGGGCGTGCTCACCGACAAGGGCTTCGAACACGCCGTGATGGCGCAGCAGGTGTTCGGCGGCCATGGCTACATCGAAGAACACGGCATGAGCCAGTTCGTGCGCGATGCCCGCATCGCCATGATCTATGAAGGCGCCAACGGAATCCAGGCGCTCGACCTCGTCGGCCGCAAGCTCGGCGCCAATGGCGGCCGTGCCGTGCAGGCCTTCTTCAAGGAAGTCGGCGAGTTCTGCGAGGAGAACCGCGCCGACGAGAAGATGGCGCCGTACACCAAGGCGCTGAAGAAGGGTTTGAACGACCTGCAAGCGGCGACGATGTGGCTGATGCAGAACGGCATGAAGAACCCCGACAATGCCGGTGCCGCCTCGACCGACTTCCTGCATCTCTTCGGCCTGGTCGCGCTCGGCTATATGTGGGCCCAGATGGCCAAGACCGCGCAGGGCAAGCTTGCCGACGGCGCCAACGGATCGACATCTTTCTATGACAACAAGCTGGTGACGGGCCGCTACTTCATGGAGCGCGTCATGCCGGAGACCGCGGCGCATCTGGCGCGCCTTTCCTCTGGTGCGGAGACGATGATGGCCCTGCCGGCGGAGGCGTTCTGAGCAATGACATCCGGTCATCTGTTCACGATTGAACAAATGACCTATATCTCTATGGTGCGGTAAACAGGGAGCATTCCATGGCAACCAATCCCGCCGACGTCCTGTCGCTGCCGAAGCCCGCCTGGGCCGGCGAGGATGTCACCATGCTCTACGACATGGCGCGCCGCTTCATGGCGGACGAGATCGCGCCGCATTACGACGACTACGAGAAGAACGAGATCGTCGATCGTTCGGCCTGGGAAAAGGCCGGCGCCAACGGCCTGCTCTGCGCCTCCATGCCGGAGGAATATGGCGGTTCGGGCGGCACGTTCGCCCATGAGAGCGCCATCATCGAGGCGATGGGCCATGTCGGCGTCGACGGTTTCGGCATCGCCCTGCACAATTCGATCGTCGCTCCCTACATCCTCCACTACGGCTCGGAAGAGCAGAAGAAAAAGTGGCTGCCGAAGATGGCGAGCGGCGAACTGATCGGCGCCATCGCCATGACCGAGCCCGGCGCCGGCTCGGACCTGCAGGGTGTGAAAACCCGCGCCGAGAAGGACGGCAACCACTACCGCATCAACGGCTCCAAGACCTTCATCACCAACGGCCAGCATGCCAACCTCATCATCGTCGTCGCCAAGACCGATCCCGCCAAGGGAGCCAAGGGCACGTCGCTCATCGTGGTCGAAACCGACGAGGTCGAAGGGTTCAAGCGCGGCCGCAACCTCGACAAGATCGGCCTGAAGGCCAACGACACCTCGGAACTGTTCTTCGAGGACGTGCGTGTGCCGACGTCCAACCTGCTTGGTTCCGAGGAGGGGCAGGGCTTTATCCAGCTCATGCAGCAATTGCCGCAGGAGCGCCTGCAGATCGGCACCGGCGCGATTGCCATGGCCGAACGCGCGCTGGCGCTGACCATCGACTACGTCAAGGAACGCAAGGCCTTCGGCAAGGCGATCCTCGATTTCCAGAACACCCAGTTCAAGCTGGCCGAGCTGAAGACCGAGATCACCATCGGCCGTGTCTTCTACAATGATTGCGTTACCCGCCACGTTGCCGGCGGCCTCGATCCCGTCACCGCGTCGATGGCCAAGTACTGGTTGTCCGATCTGCAGGGCAAGGTCGTCGACGAATGCCTGCAATTGCACGGCGGCTATGGCTACATGAACGAATATCCCATCGCGCGCATGTGGCGCGACGCCCGAGTGCAACGCATCTATGGCGGCACCAACGAGATCATGAAGATGCTGATCTCCAGGAGTCTGTGAGGCATGGCCGAGTTCACCCTCCATTGTTTTGCGGAGAGCGGCAATTCCTACAAGGTCGCCTTGCTGCTTACGCTCTGCGGTGGTGACTGGAAGCCGGAACGCGTCGCCTTTTTCGGCGGCCAGACCCGCACGGCCGACTATCGCAAAGTCAATGTCATGGGCGAGGCGCCGGTGCTCAGGCATCATCGGCCCGACGGCGATTTCATCCTCAGCCAGTCCGGCGCCATCCTCATCTATCTGTCGCGCCGCTTTGGTAGGTATGGCCATGAGACCGAGGCCGAGGAATTCGAGATCCTGCGCTGGATTCTGTTCGACAACCACAAGCTGACCGGCAACACTGCCTCCGAGCGCTTCATGCGGTTCTTCCGCAAGAAGGTGGGCGATCCAGCCGCCGAATTCATTTATGCGCGCGCCAAGGATTCCTGGAAGATCCTCGACGCGCATCTGTCCGATCGCGACTGGGTCGCGGCACCGCGGCCGACCATCGCCGACATTTCGCTTTGCGGCTACCTGTTCTGGCCAGACCAGATCGATGTGAATTGGAACGATTATCCGGCCATCGCGCGCTGGCTCGACCGCATCCGCAACCTTCCCGGCTGGGCGCCTCCCGAGGCGCTTATGCCGTCGGGGTTGTGACGAGGTCGAGCTTGCGCGGAAAGCCGAGAACCAAAGGAGACTGAAATGGCCGACGCTTATGTCTTTGACGCCGTGCGCACGCCGCGCGGCAAGGGTAAGAAGGACGGATCGCTGCACGAAGTGCCGGCGGTGCGTCTCGGCGCGAAGGTGCTGGAAGCGCTGCGCGACCGCAACGGGCTCGACACCGGTTCGGTCGACGACATCATCTTCGGCTGCGTCGATCCTGTCGGCGAAGCCGGCTCGGTGATCCCGCGCGCCGCCGCCTTCGAGGCGGGCTACGACACCAAGGCGCCGGGCATGCAGCTGTCGCGTTTCTGCGCGTCCGGTCTCGATGCCATCAACCTGGGCGCGGCCAAGATCGCGCAGGGCGCCGACGACATCGTGATTGCCGGCGGCGTGGAATCGATGAGCCGCGTTGGCATGGGTGCCTCGGGCGGCGCCTGGTTCATGGACCCTTCGGTCGGCTTCCCTGGCTGGTTCGTGCCGCAAGGCATCTCGGCCGACCTGATCGCCACCAAGCATGGCTTCTCGCGCGACGACGTCGACGCCTATGCGGTGGAAAGCCAGAAGCGCGCGGCGAATGCCTGGCAGAAGGGCTACTTCAAGAACTCCGTCGTGCCGATCAAGGACCAGAACGGCCTGACCATCCTCGACCATGACGAGCATATGCGGCCCTCGACCGACATGCAGTCGCTGGCTTCGCTCAACCCGTCCTTCGTGATGCCCGGCGAAATGGGCGGTTTCGACGCGGTCGCCGTGCAGCGTTATCCGGAGCTGGAAGAGGTCAACCACGTCCACCACGCCGGCAATTCTTCCGGCATCGTCGACGGCGCCGCAGCCGTGCTGCTCGGTTCCAAGAAGGGCGGCAAGGCGATGGGCCTGAAGCCGCGCGCCCGCATCCGCGCCTTCGCCAATATCGGCTCGGAACCGGCGATCATGCTGACCGGCCCGGTCGACGTGACCGAGAAGCTGCTGGCGCGCGCCAAGATGAAGCTTTCGGACATCGACCTGTTCGAGCTCAACGAGGCCTTCGCCAGCGTCGTGCTGCGCTACATGCAGGCTTTCGACATTCCGCATGACAAGATCAACGTCAATGGCGGCGCCATCGCCATGGGCCATCCGCTCGGCGCCACCGGCGCCATGGTGTTCGGTACGGTGCTCGACGAACTGGAGCGCCGCAACCTCAACACCGCGCTGGTGACGTTGTGCATCGGCGCCGGCATGGGCACCGCGACGATCATCGAGCGCGTCTGATTTCGACCGGAAGGAGAAGACAATGACCTACAAGAACTTTTCGGTCGAGACCGACGCCGACGGCATCGCGCTCGTTACCTGGGATATGCCGGGCCGCTCCATGAACGTCTTCACCGAAGAGGTGATGCGTGAACTCAACGCCATCATCGACCAGGTGGTGGCGGACGCCGCGGTCAAGGGCGCGGTCATCACGTCCGGCAAGGACAGCTTCTCGGGCGGCGCTGACCTCACCATGCTGCAGCAGATGCTGGGCACCTTCGCCAAGGACAAGGTGACGGACAAGGAAAAGGCCACCAAGACGCTGTTCGAGAATGTCGGCTTCATGACCGGCCTGTTCCGCAAGCTGGAAACCTGCGGCAAGCCGTGGGTGTCGGCCATCAACGGCACCTGCATGGGCGGCGCCTTCGAAATGTCGCTGGCCTGCCATGGCCGCGTCGCCGCCGACACCGACAAGGTTAAGATGGCGCTTCCCGAAGTGAAGGTCGGCATCTTCCCGGGCGCCGGCGGCACGCAGCGCGTGCCGAGGCTCACCGACACGCAAGGCGCGCTGGAGATGCTGACCACCGGCAAGAACCTGACCGCTCAGAAGGCCAAGGCGATGGGCCTGATCCACGAAGTCGCCGAGCCGGCCAAGCTGGTCGAGACCGCCAAGGCGATGATCAGGAACGGCCTGAAGCCGGTGGCGCCATGGGACGAGAAGGGCTTCAAGCTGCCCGGCGGCCCGATCTATTCGGTCGCAGGCGCCAATCTGTGGCCGCCGGCCATCGCCATTCTGCGTCGCGAGACCTATGGCAATTACCCGGCCGCGATGGCGATCCTGAAATGCGTCTACGAAGGCCTGCTGGTGCCGTTCGACACCGCGCTGCGGATCGAGACGCGCTACTTCACCGAAATCCTGCAGAGCAAGGAAGCGGCGGCAATGATCCGCTCGCTGTTCGTGTCGCTGCAGGAGCTGAACAAGGGCGCGCGGCGGCCGGAAGGCGTGCCGGAGACGAAGTTCAAGAAGATCGGCGTCCTCGGCGCCGGCTTCATGGGCGCCGGCATCGCTTATGTCACCGCCAAGGCCGGTATCCCGGTCGTTCTGCTCGACCGCGACCTGCCGTCGGCCGAGAAGGGCAAGGCGCATTCGGACGCGCTGATTTCCGAGCAGGTCAAGAAAGGCCGCGCCAAGCCGGAAGAGAAGGACAAGCTGCTGTCGCTGATCACGCCGACCGCCGATTATGCCGACCTTGCCGGCTGCGATCTCGTCGTCGAGGCGGTGTTCGAGGATTCGGAAGTCAAGAAGGGCGCGACCGAGAAGGCCGAGGCCGCGCTGAAGTCGTCCGCGATCTTCGCTTCCAACACCTCGACCATTCCGATCTCGTCGCTGGCCAAGAACTCGGTGCGGCCGAAGAACTTCGTCGGCATCCACTTCTTCTCGCCCGTCGACAAGATGATGCTGGTCGAGATCATCCTCGGCAAGAAGACCGGCGACAAGGCCGTCGCCACGGCGATCGACTATGTGCGGGCGATCAAGAAGACGCCGATCGTCGTCAATGACACGCGCGGCTTCTACGTCAACCGTTGCGTGCTGCGTTACATGGCTGAAGCCTTCCAGATGCTGATCGAAGGCGTGCCGGGGGCGATGATCGAGAACGCCGCCAAGGCGGCCGGCATGCCGGTCGGCCCGCTGGCGCTGACCGACGAGACGGCGATCGACCTCGCCCAGAAGATCATGAAGCAGACCATTCGCGACCTCGGCGAAAAGGCCGTCGACAAGGAGCAGTTCGCGCTGATCAACACGCTGGTCGACAAGCATGAACGCCTCGGCCGCAAGAATGCCAAGGGCTTCTACGACTACCCGCCGAAGCCGGCTAAGAAAAAGCTGTGGCCGGGCCTCAAAGGTCTCTATCCGCAGCTCGATCCCGACAAGGTCGACTATGAGGAGCTCAAGCAGCGCCTTCTGGTGACGATCGCGCTGGAGGCCGCGCGCGTGATGGAGGAGGGCATCGTCACCGACCCGCGCGAAGCGGATGTCGGTTCGATCCTCGCCTTCGGCTTCGCGCCCTATACTGGCGGTGCGCTGTCCTACATCGACGGCATCGGCGCCAAGGCGTTCGTCAAGATCGCCAAGGGCCTGCAGAAGAAGTATGGCGCGCAGTTCAAGGCGCCGAAGCTGCTTCTCGACATGGCCGACAAGGGCGAAACCTTCTACCAGCGCTTCGACCCCTACGCGAAGGGCGAGGTCAAGAAGGCGGCATAAGTCGAAACATCGTTCCTCTCCCCGTTCACGGGGGGTGAAGAGCGCTCCACGAAGCGGACGAAAAGCCAAATGCTTGGCTTTTCGAGTGAAGAACGCCCGAAGCGATAGCGGAGGGCCCACTTGACAGGCAGGTGAGGGGCGACACCTGCCTTGCGATATTCCGGAGCCCCTCATCCGGCCCTTCGGGCCACCTTCTCCCCGTGAACGGGGAGAAGGAAGGGAAGTTTCATCATGTATGTATGGCCGCGTCTCGCACGCATGGCGCTGACGGCGAAATCGCGCGGTCCCTACAAGATGGGCGACGAAAGCCGACTGGGTTTCCGCTGCCTGCCGACCGATATCGACTTCAACGTGCATCTCAACAATGCCCGCTACATGATGCTGGCCGACCTCGGCCGCATCGACATCTTCATCCGCGCCGGCCTGATCGCGCTGGCGCGCAAGAAGGGCTGGGCGCCGATGCTGGGCGGCCTGCAGACCGTCTACGTGCGCGAGATCAGGCTATGGCGCCGCTTCGAAGTGGTGTCCTCGATCGAGACCTGGGAAGGCACGCAGGTACTCGGCTCGCATCGCTTCGTGCTCGACAATGGCGAGACCGCAGCGCTGATGAAGACGACCGCCGGCGTCTATGACCGCGCCGGCCGCCGCTTTATCGACATCCAGGAACTCACCGCCGCCCTCGGCTACGACATCAAGCCGCGCGCGCCGACGGCGGCCGAACAGGCTTTCATGGCCTCGCACCAGGGGCTGCGCGCCGCGGTGAAGAGCGGCGGGTGATCCAGCTGACCCCGTCCTTGGGATAAAAGGGGGATGGCAAGCCATCTCTTGCCATCTTGATGGCTGGGCGCGTTGCTCTATATTGAGACGATAGAGGAGGCGCCCATGGCCGAACCCCAACTTTCCGTGCGCAGCGCAAAGGCGCGCGATCTTGCCCACCGGCTGGCTCGCCGCGAACAGCGATCGATCGCGGATATCGTCGAACGCGCCTTGGAAGCTTACGAAGTGCGGGAGACGGGCCGCGAGCCGGCTGCCGCATTCTATACGCGACTTTCTTCCGATCATGGCACCGACATTGATCTGGACGCTGTGATCCGGAGCGGGCGCAAGCCTCATACAGGGCCCGACCTTTGATCTTTCTGGATACCAACGTGGTTTCGGAAACGTTGCGAAAGGCTCCGGACCCGGCCGTTGTCGCTTGGTTGACGCGCTTCGATGCCGAGATCGCCCTGCCAACGATTGTCATCGGTGAGATTGCTTTCGGCATCCGCAAGATTCGGCCCGATCAACGTGCGGATCGGCTGGAACAAGGTTTGTTGGAATGGCGCCGCCGTTTCGCCGGACGTATTTTCGGGCTGACCGAGGAAGCCGCCCTTGCCTATGGTGAAATCATGGGCGACGCCGTTTTGCGCGGGCGCGCAATGGCGGCGCCGGATGGCATGATTGCCGCGATTGCGCGCGTCAATGGCGGGCGCCTTGCGACACGCAATCTCAAGGATTTCGCGGATACCGGCCTCGATCTCGTCTCGCCCTGGGTATTTTGATACGCCTCTCACACTTGTTGTTGCATGATCGCGGCTTTCATCTGGACAGGGCGTCAAGCAGGAGCTAGAAGTCGAAAAGAGGTATTTTTTCCTGTTTGAACGGAGCCGGCCGTGCTCTCGCATGATCGTGTATGGGCCGCGATAGACGCCCTTGCGGAGCGTTATTCGCTGTCGGCCTCGGGTCTCGCCAAGCGCGCGGGCCTCGATTCCACGGCTTTCAACAAGTCGAAGCGGCAGTCGTCGGACGGGCGCCCGCGCTGGCCTTCCACCGAATCGCTGGCCAAGATCATCGAGGCCACCGGCGCCACGCTGAATGAGTTCATGGCGCTGGTCGAGAACAGGACGCCGGCCATGACCGGCTCCGGGCGTTCCTCGCAAAAAGCGGTGCCGCTGGTCGGTTTCGCGCAGGCCGGCGCGGGCGGCTATTTCGACGATGCCGGTTTCCCGGTCGGCCAGGGCTGGGACCTTGTCGAATTGCCGGCGCAATCGACCGATACGGCATACGCCCTGAAGGTCCAGGGCGATTCGATGCTGCCGCTTTACCGCAATGGCGACGTGCTGATCGTGGAACCGGGCGCCGTCGTGCGCCGGGGCGACCGCGTCGTTGTCAAGACCGGCTCCGGCGAGGTCATGGCCAAGGTTCTGGAGCGCCAGACGGCGGCGTTGATTTCGCTGCTCTCGCTCAATCCGGATCATCCCAACCGCGACATTGCCATGGTCGAGGTCGAGTGGGTGGCGCGGATCGTCTGGGCAAGCCAGTAGGCGCCGGCGTGAGGCTGATCCACGCCACCGCCGCCGTGCTTTTTCTGGGCGCAGCCGCGGCAGCTATCGTCGCAGGCGGGCGTATCGCCGACCATGGCACGAAGATCGCGATTTCATCGGAAGACATTCCGTCGCTCGATGCGTTGGGCGACGCGCCGACGGGCGATGGTAGTGCAGAAACCGGCGAACCCGTTGCCGAGACAAATCAGCAGCCCGCGGCCGCCGTCAAGGAAGGGAGTGGGCAGCAACCCGGCGAAGCCGCGGCTACACCACCTTCGCAACAGTCGGGACAGCCGGAAACATCGCCTCCGTCGCGTTCCATCGATCCGATGACGGCGCCGCCGCCGAGCGATACCGGGGCGCTGCAGCGGATCGAGCCGCGCGCGCCGCTGAGCAAGCTCTCGCTCGCGCTGCCACCCAAGCCCAAAATGCCGGACGAATGGAAAGGCACGCCGCTCTATCAGCCGGTTGCGCCGGCGGCCGGGCGCATCGACGCGAAAGGCTATTCGGTGGCGGTGTCGGGCATCGACATCGTCGCCGAGGACGAGACCTGCACCGACGAGGCCGGAAAGTCCTGGCCGTGCGGCTTGCGCGCGCGCTCGGCCTTCCGGGCGTTCCTCGGGCATCGCGCGGTGACCTGCACCGTACCGCCGGAAGGCGGGCGCGACCTGATCTCGGCCGATTGCCGCGTCGGCAAGGTTGATATCGGCCGGTGGCTGGTTTCGAACGGCTGGGCACGCGCCAGCGCCAGTGGTCGCTATGCGGAAGCCGGCAACAAGGCGCGAACCGAGAAGAAGGGCATTTTCGGCAAGGCACCGGATCTCGGCGGGTTGCCGCCGTCGCCGGCGCCGGTTTCAGCGCCGGCGACGGTACCGGACACGATCCTGGACGAAACCGGTGTCGCCGATCCGACGGCACCGGATGTTCGTCCTCCTGCCGGGCAGGTGCCCGGCGGCGATCCTACGCTGCGAGCTTTCCCGCCAGCGCCCGCGCAATGAGGTCGCGCGTCTCGGCGATGCCGTAGAGTTCGGCGAAGGAACCGAAGCGTGGGCCGCGCTCCTGGCCGATCAGCACCTGGTAGATCATCTGGAAGAAGGCGACCGACACGCCCGGCCCGCCTTCCGGGCTCTGCTTGGCATGATCCTGGTAGCGCTCGATGTGGCGCGCCACATTGAGGGTCGCGTTCTGGATCGCCTCGCCATTGGCGCCAGCCGGCAAGGCGCCGAGCGTATCCGACAGCTTGGCCAGCGCATCCTGTTCCACCTCGTCCGGCGCGCGGTAGACCTTGGTCGGTTTGACGAAGTCGTCGAAATAGCGGATCGCGTAGCCGGTCAGCCGGTCGAGCTCGGGATGGGTGGCGGCCGTCACACCCGGCGCATGGCGCGAGATGAAACCCCACAGCACATCCTTGTTCTGCGCGTTCGAGGCGCTGACCAGGTTGAGCAGCAGTGCGAAGGAGACCGGCATGTCGACGACAGGCGGGTTGCCGTCATGCATATGCCAGACCGGGTTGCCCAGCCGCTCCTTCCACTCCTGGCGCGGATAGGCGGCGAGGAAGGAATAGTACTCGTCCACCGCCTTCGGGATGACGTCGAAATAGAGCTTCTTGGCCTGGCGCGGGCGCTGGTACATATAGAGCCCGAGGCTCTCGGTCGGCGCATAGGTCAGCCATTCGTCGATGGTCAGCCCGTTGCCCTTCGACTTCGAGATCTTCTGGCCGTTCTCGTCCAGGAAGAGCTCGTACACGAAGTGCTCGGGCGCGCGGCCGCCGAGGATGTTGCAGATCTTGTCGTAGATGACGGCGTTGGTCTGGTGGTCCTTGCCGAACATCTCGAAATCGACGCCGAGTGCCGCCCAGCGCATGCCGAAATCCGGCTTCCACTGCAGCTTCACCTTGCCGCCGGTGATCGGCAGCGTCGTTTCCGTACCGTCCTCGTCGTTGAAGGTGATGGTGCCGGCCTTGGCGTCGACATGCTTCATCGGCACGTAGAGCACGCGGCCGCTGGTGGGCGAGATCGGCAGGAACGGGCTGTAGGTCGCCTGGCGTTCTTCGCCGAGCGTCGGCAGCATCACCTTCATGATGGCGTCGTATTTCTCCGCCGCGCGCAGCAGCACTTCGTCGAAGCGGCCGGACTTGTAGTAGTCCGTCGCGCTGGCGAACTCGTAGTCGAAGCCGAACGTGTCGAGGAAGCGGCGCAGCATCGCGTTGTTGTGATGGCCGAAGCTTTCGTAATCGCCGCCGAAGGGGTTCGGCACGACCGTCAACGGCATGTGCAGGTAGGGCTCGAGGGCTGCGCGGTCCGGCACGTTGTCCGGGATCTTGCGCATGCCGTCCATGTCGTCGGAGAAGCACAGCAGCTTGGTCTTGACCTTGCCTTGCGTCAGCACGTGGAAGGCGTGCCGCACCATGGTGGTGCGGGCCACCTCGCCGAACGTGCCGATATGCGGCAGGCCCGACGGGCCGTAGCCCGTCTCGAACAGCACTGTCTCGGGGAAGTCGCGGCCTTTATAACGCTCGACGATCTTTTTCGCTTCCTCGAACGGCCAGGCTTTGCTTTCGGCGGCCGCCGCGAGGAGTTCGGGATTGAGATCGATCGAGTTGGATATGGCCATTTCGTCTGCCTTGAAACAAGCCCGGCCACGCTGCCGGACGGCATGCTCTAGGCGCGCTGCACCGGAGCGTCAACGATTTCGGGCATTTTTCCTTGTTGCGGGCGGGTGGCGTTCCTAGCTTGGGAGGACCGACCCACCAACCCGAACGGAGAAACCATGCCCGGCCTGACCCCGCACGAAGCGCTGATCCATCTGATGGTGATCACCTCGGCTTCCGACCGCGACATGACCGACGTCGAGCTGGCACGGATTGGCGACGTCACCGGATCGTGGCCGGTGTTCGAGGACTTCAACCAGAGCCGCCTGATCTCGATCGCCCAACATTGCCAGCGCCTGTTGCACGAAAAGGACGGCTTGGACGGTGTTCTGGCCAAGGCCGCGGTGGCGCTGCCGGAAAGGCTGCACGACACCGCCTATGCCGCCGCCTTCGAGGTTGCGGCGGTCGATCTGGAAATGCGGCTGGAAGAGGTCCGTGTGTTGCAATTGATCCGCCGCGCGCTCGACCTCGACACGCTGACGGTTGCCGCCATCGAGCGTTCCGCCAAGGCGCGGCATCGGATGCTGACCTGATCGTCTAGTAGAAGCTGACCGGGAAATAGCGCAGGTAGAGTTCTGCGAAGGTGCCTTTGAGCGCGATCTGCTGCAGGGCGTAGTCGAGCGCTGTGGCAAGCGCCTGGTCTTCCGGCTTGACCGCGATGGCCAGCCCCGTGCCCAGATATTCAGGCGCCAGATAAGGCCCGCCGGCGAAGCGGCAGCAATCGGCAGCCTCCGATCCTGCCAGCCAGAAGCCGAGGCGCATGCCGTCGCCGAAGGCGGCATCGACCTTGCCGGCCTTGAGATCGGTGAGCAACGCTTCCTGGGTCGGGAAGGGGGCGATCGTCACCATGCCGAAATCTTCGCGCAGCATGCGTTCATGCGCCGAGCCCGTCACCACCCCGACACGCTTGCCCTTCAGTTTTTCATAGAGCGGCTCGGTGACGGTCTGCGCCTTGGGCATGATGAAGCGCGCCGGAAACTGCAGGTAGGAACGCGAGAACGCATATTGGCTGCGCGTCTCCTTGGTCACCGCGATACCGGCCATGATCGCTTCGCCATCGCCCTTGCGAAGGGCCGCGTCCAGTTCCGCCCAGGGCAGGGCCTGGATCTGGCATTTGTCGGCGACCGCAAGCTCGGCGCAGATGGCACGGGCGAGATCGACATGGAAACCGGAAAGCCGGCCGGCGGTGTCGAGGAAGTTGAACGGCGGAAAATCCGTGGTCGTCAGGAAGCGCAGGCGCGGCAACTGCGACAGATCCGGTTTCGGCAGGCGTTCATTGCCATCCCACAACATCGGCGGCTGCGGTTCGGCGGCGCGAACGGTGCCGGCGACGGGCAGCGTTGCCGTTACTAGCGCCAGTGCTGCGATCAGCCAGCGAAACGTCACGTCGGAACTCCCGGCAACAATGCTTGTCCGCTTTTCATATGAAACCGAGGCAACGACAATCCTTTTCCGCGAGGAATACGCTCATTTGAGTGCGCGCCGGCACGTCATTGGGCCGCCAGGCGGAAAAGATCGCGCTCGTCAGCTCCGCTCATCAAGACTCGAATACCGTCCGCAAGCACACAATTGCAACCATCAGTATAGTCTAATATGATCGGGTTGTGCCTCGGTTCGGTGCGTCTTGTGGTGTGCCCCATGTATCGTAGTCGGCTTTTCTTCCAGGAAGGAAGAAACCAGCGTCCTTTGGTCGACGCGATGGCGCGCCCGTCAGGCACTTTCGATTTTATTTCACGACAGCGATGCAGTCGCGCACAGCAAAGCGCGCGGCTGCCATCGGCACAATCTGCATAGGGGTGAACAAAGCAAATAATTCTGTTCGCGTTGATCGAACAGCAAGCTGGGGAGCTTGGGGGGAACATGCGGTCGATCGATTTCGAGGGCGGCGCTGCGGCGCCGTTCCCTGACGGGATGTTTGGGCAAACGGATGTCGCGATGGATCGCGATATTCATCTCGCCGAGGCCTTCTTTCCCGAACTCGCCGAATGGGGCGGCGTGTTGTCCAGATTGCGGATGCCGACCGATCTCGCCATCAGGATCGCCATCCGCGCCCGCCAAGAGGAAGGCGGCGATTTCGCCTCCGCGCTACTTGCTGCCGGCTTCTTTGAAGCGGGCATCATCGTGCAGGCGATCGCCGCGGAACTCGGCATCAAGGTGGCGACCGACATTGCCACGCAGCGGCTCGTCCTCAACGACGAACAGGCCCTGGCGCTGTTGCGACGCGACGATGCCCGCGCGGCGATCAGGCTGATCGAGCCCGACGGTGCCGTCTCCCTCCTGATCACGCCCCGGCACCTACGGCTCGAAGCCATGCGCAACTGGCTTTCCTTGCGGCCCACCTCCGCTGCCCGCCTGAAACTCGCCGATCCCCGGCTTTTGCGGGCTGCTGTTCTAGAAAGGGTCCGGCCCATCCTGACCAGGACCGCGGTCGCTGGCCTGTCCGACCGTTTCCCGGACATGTCCGCCCGCACGGTTTTGACCGGCTGGCAGGGCGTGGTTTTCGGTGGCGTCTCGATCGCGGTGCCGGTTGCTCTCATCCTGGCTTACGAACTTCTCCTGCTTGTCCTGCATATCCTGGCGACGATCTTCTTCTTCGGCTGCGTTTTGCTGCGGGTGACTGCGATGGCCGCCTTCAGGAAACCGGCCCCGGGCCGTTCGGATATCCCACGTCCCGGCGAGGACGCCCCAATCTTTTCGGTCCTTGTGGCGCTTTATGACGAGGCGGAAATGGTGCCCGATCTGCTGGCTGCCATGGATCGCCTCGAATGGCCGCGATCGCGCCTCGAAATCAAGCTGGTCTGCGAAGCCGACGATGTCGCGACACTGGCCGCGATCCGCCGGCATGGCCTGCCTGCCCATGTCGAAGTGGTCGAGGTGCCGCCGGTCGAGCCGCGCACGAAACCCAAGGCTCTGGCCTATGCTCTGCCGTTGTGCGCGGGTGAGTATGTCGCGCTCTACGATGCCGAGGACCAGCCACACCCAATGCAGCTCGCCGAAGCCTGGCAGCGGTTCCGCGCGGGCGGGCTGGATCTCGCCGTCGTCCAGGCTCCGCTGGAAATCTCGAACAAGGGTTCCGGCCCGATCGCCCTGATGTTCGGCTTCGAATATGCGGGCCTGTTTCGCGGCCTTCTGCCCTGGCTTGCAGGTTTGCGGGTGATGCTGCCGCTCGGCGGCACATCCAACCATTTCCGGCGGTCCGCGCTGGACGAAGTGGGCGGCTGGGACCCGTTCAACGTCACCGAGGATGCCGATCTCGGCTTGCGGCTGGCGCGCTTCGGTTATCGCGCGGAGACGATTTCCAGCCCGACCTACGAGGCGGCACCGCAATTATTCAGCGTCTGGCTGCCGCAGCGCAGCCGCTGGCTCAAGGGATGGGCGCATACCTGGCTGGTGCATATGCGCGAACCGATGGGACTGCTGCGTCAGGCAGGCCCTGCCTCCTTCCTGGTGGCGCAGGTGCTGTTTGCCGGCATGCTGATATCGGTGGTGATGCACCCCATACTTCTGGTCACGCTTCTCTGGAGCATGTTCCACATCCTGCAGGACAGTCCTGACAGTCCGTTGCGTTCGTTTCTGCTGACTGTCGACATCATCAACATCGTCGGCGGTTACCTGTCCTTCCTCCTGCTCGGCTGGCAGGCGTCGTCGCCACGCGAACGGAGCGATTTCTGGAAGGTGGTCCTGCTCACGCCGGTCTATTGGGTGATGATGTCGTGGGCCGGCTGGCGCGCGATTTGGAAGTTGTGGCGGCTGCCGCATCAATGGGAAAAGACCCATCACGAGCGGGCGGCCGCGCGGCAGTTCGCCGACGGCCAGCCCGCGCAAGCGTCTATTTGAGGCCGACGAAGGACGGACCTTCGCCAATGATCTTGCCGTCTTCCTTGCCGATCACGTCGAGGTCGCGGCCTTCATAGGGCAGTGCGCGCAGGATGCGGCGGATGACGGCCAGCCTGGCGCGGCGCTTGTCGTTGGCGCGCACGATGATCCAGGGTGCGTGGTTGGTGTGGGTGCGCCTGAACATTTCGTCACGCGCCTTGGTGTAGTCGTCCCACTTGTTCACGCCGGCGATGTCGATGGGCGAGAACTTCCAGTTCTTCAGCGGGCTGTGGCGGCGGTCGTAGAACCGGGCGAGCTGTGTCTCGCGTCCGATGTCGAGCCAGATCTTGAAGAAGTGGATGCCTTCATTGTGGATCATCTTCTCGAAATGCGGCACCTCGTCGAGGAAGTTCTCATGCTGCTCGGGCGTGCAGAACCCCATCACCGGCTCGACGCCGGCGCGGTTGTACCAGGAGCGGTCGAAGGAGGTGAGCGAACCGGCGGAGGGGAAATGGACGACATAGCGTTGGAAATACCATTGCCCCCTTTCGGTTTCGGTCGGTTTGGTCAAGGCCACGTTGTGGGCGCTGCGGGGATTGAGGAACTGGTGCAGCGCGAAGATCGTGCCGCCCTTGCCGGCGGCGTCGCGGCCCTCGAAAAGCGCCATCACGCGTTCGCCGCTCGCCTGCAGCCAGGCCTGCGCCTTCACCAGTTCGATCTGCAGGCTGACGAGCGTCTCGTCATACTCCTCGCTTTTGAGCTTCTTGTCATAAGGATAGCCGCCGGCGGTCAGCTTGTTGTCTTCGATCCAGGCGGGCAGCTGCGGGGCGTCGATGTCGAACACCCGTTCCTTGCCGCCCATCTTGACCTCCAGCGGTTCGGCGATCGGAATGCCGGCGGGCGGCGCAACCTTGTCTTTTTTCATCGATACGAACCTCTCCAACTTTCAAACTCATGCTATGGGGACGCATTAAAGGGGTCCAGCGGGAAGTTGGCATCGTGCCGCCCGGATGGATGGAGTGCATATGGCTGACGTGACGGGTGAGGATCGCCGTTCCGCGAATGGCGTTGTCGCAAGGTTCTGGGAGGGGCGCTGGCATCTTCTGGCCGGCCTGGCCGCGGTGCTGGTGGTTTATGATTTCGGCGGAGCCGCCTGGGCATTGCCGCTGGCCCTGGTGCTTGTGCTTGCCGCTGCCTTCGTGCCGACAATGCGCCCGCAGCGCGTGGCCGAAAAGGCGCGGGTGGTGGAGGCTGAGGGCTTGCAGCGGCTTTCAGGCGAATATCTGGCCGCGGCTGTCGCCGACCCGCTCATCATCTTCGACGGCGCCACCACCGTCGTGCATGCCAATGCGGCCGCCTTTGCAGCCTTTGGCGGCATGGCGCCCGGCCTGTCGCTGCCGCTGAAATTCCGCGCGCCGGAAATGCAGGCACTGCTCGACAGCGTCGTTTCCGGCAAGGTCGCCTCGGACGCCGTGGATTATGTCGAGAAGTTGCCGGTCGAACGCGTCTACCGGGTCAGCGCGTCCTCGGTCGGGCACGGCACCGAGCTTTACGTGCTGGTGTTCAAGGACCAGAGCGAGACGCGCCGCATCGACCGCATGCGCGCCGATTTCATCGCCAATGCCAGCCACGAGCTGCGCACCCCGCTGGCCTCGATCGCCGGCTTCATCGAGACGCTGCGCGGGCCTGCCCGCAATGACCCGGCGGCGCGCGAACAGTTTCTGCAGATCATGCAGAACCAGACCAGCCGCATGGCGCGCCTGATCGACGATCTCTTGTCCCTGTCGCGGCTGGAGATGAAGGCCTATCTGAAGCCGGGCGCGCGCGTCGATCTGCGCCAGACGCTGGAAAGCGTCATCGATTCCCTGGCGCCGCTGGCCAGGGACGGCGGGCTGGTCGTCGAACGCGACTTCGTCGAGGGCGCCCTCGATGTGCCGGGCGATCGCGACGAACTGTTCCAGGTGTTCGAGAACCTCCTGGAGAACGCCTGCAAATATGGCCAGTCGGGCGGACGGGTGCTGGTCACGGTAGCGCGCAGCACGGCGGGACCCGAGCCGACCGTCGACGTGACCATCCGGGATTTCGGGCCTGGCATCGCCGAGGAACACATTCCCCGCATCACCGAGCGCTTCTATCGTGTCGATGTCGAAACCAGTCGCGCCCAGAAGGGAACCGGCCTTGGTCTTTCCATCGTCAAGCACATCCTGACCCGCCATCACGCGCGCATCTCGATCCGCTCCGAGATCGGCAAAGGAGCGGCCTTCACGGTCCATTTGCCAGCAAACTAGATTTCGGCGGAAACGCATATTATGTCTGGGAAAAGCGTTTCGTCTTCCTGTCACATGGCTGGCGTATCAGCAGTCACTTGACGAGCGAATCGTCGCGTCGTTCCAGAAGGCCACGCCCATGCAGTCCGTGCACATTGTCAGCGCTTATGACGAGGAACTGAAGTTCCTGGCCAAGCGCATTGCCGCCATGGGCGGCCACGCGGAACGCATGGTGGAACAAGCCGTCGCCGCCCTGGTGAATGCCGATCCGGAACTCGCCCAGAAGGTGATCCGTGACGACATGGTGCTCGACGAAGGCCAGCGCGAGATCGACGACAAGGCCATCGTCATAATCGCCCGTCGCCAGCCGATGGCGACGGATTTGCGCGAGATCGTCGGCGCGATCCGCATCTCCGCCGATCTGGAGCGCGTGGGCGACCTCGGCAAGAACGTCGCCAAGCGGGTGATGGCGGTGACCGACGGGCGCGAGGCCACCAGCCTCTATCGCGGCCTGGAAGCGCTGGCCAATCTGGCGCTGACCCAGCTCAAGGAAGTGCTGGACGTCTATGCTTCGCGCGCCGTCGACAAAATCGGCTTCGTGCGCGACCGCGACGAGCAGATCGACGCCATGTACACCTCGCTGTTCCGCGAGCTTCTGACCTACATGATGGAAGATCCGCGCAACATCACGTCCTGCACGCATCTGTTGTTCTGCGCCAAGAATATCGAGCGCATCGGCGACCACGCCACCAACATCGCCGAGACCATCTATTATATCGTCACCGGCGAGCAGATGCCGGCAGAGCGGCCGAAGGAAGACAAGACCGATCGCGTCGTTATGCAGGCCGAACTCGCGCCGAAATGACGAATTCGCTCCGCGCGCGACACGCTTGCGTTGTGGCGGTCACGGGTTCACTCTGCTTCCAAGAATGAGGACTGGTCCCTTGGGAGGTGACGGTGGACCAAGTTCGCGCCTCCGCTGTTCAATCCCCCGCCGCCGGCATCGTCGCCTCGAGCGTCTACGTGGCCGGCAAGCGTGTGGCCGACATCCCGATCGAGGAAGCGGGCGAGTGGGCCCGCAAGGACGGCCATGTCGTCTGGATCGGCTTGCTCGAACCCGACCGTGAACTGCTCCGGCGCGTCCAGGCGCAGTTCAGCCTGCATGAATTGGCGATCGAGGACGCCGAGCACGCGCACCAGCGGCCGAAGCTGGAGCAATATGGCGACGCGCTGTTCATCGTCGCCCGCACGGCGCAACTGCTGGAGGGCCGCGTCACCTTCGGCGAGACGCATCTGTTCCTCGGCCAGGGTTATCTGGTCAGCGTGCGCCACGGCCCGTCAACCTCCTACGCCACCGTGCGCCAGCACTGGGAGAGTTGCCCGACCTCACTCGCCAAGGGTGAGGACTTCGTCCTCTACGCCATCCTCGACTTCATCGTGGACAATTATTTCCCCGTGCTGGAGCAGATCGAGGACGAGGTCGAGGCGATCGAGGATGGCGTGCTGGTCAAGCCGATGGACGCCAAGGCGATCGAGCGGCTCTATATGCTGCGGCGCGACCTGCTGCGCCTGCGCAACGCGGCGCTGCCGCTGGTGGAGGTCTGCCGCAGGCTGACCAGTTCCGAACTGCCGCAGATCCACACCTTCATGTATCCGCTGTTCCGCGACGTGACGGACCACATCCGCACCGTGCAGGAAAAGATCGACAGCCTGCGCGAAGTGCTGGCTTTCGCCTTCGAGGCCAGCCTGCTGGTCGGCCAGAGCCAGGAAACGGCGATCTCGAAGAAACTCGCCTCATGGGCCGCCATTCTGGCGGTGCCGACGGCATTTGCCGGCATTTACGGCATGAACTTCAACGACATGCCGGAACTGAAGATGCAATACGGCTATCCGGCCGTACTGGCAGCCATCGCCTCGATCTGCGCCTTTCTCTATTGGCGCTTCCGCAAGAATGGGTGGCTGTAAAAGAGGGCAGTAGGGAATAAGGGAATAAGGCAGTAGGGCAACAAATGAATGCCCTACTGCCTTATTCCCTTATTCCCTAGATTTACCGCGGCCGCCGGCGTTCCGAAGCGGGCTGGAAGGCAACGCGGGAATGATAGGAGCAATAAGGACCGCTTTCGCCGGCGTCGTTGCCGCAGAAGTGGAACTCCTCGGTCAGCGGGTCACCGTTCGGCCATTTGCAGGTGCGCTCGGTCAATTCGACGAGCTGCAGGCGACGGGAGATCGGCACCACCACGTTTTCGACCGGGCGCAGATACTGCCGTGCCACCGGCTCGGCGTCGAACTGCACCTGCAGGGCGGTAGCGCCGATCGAGGCGGTCACATGACGATGCGTGCTGGCGGCCCGCACCGTCGACTTGGTGGCTGTCGCGCCGCTGGAGGCGGCCTTCTTCTGGCGAGCCGGCGCAGCCGTTGTGCGACCGCGACCCGACAGCTTCAGGCGATGCACCTTGCCGATGACCGCATTGCGGCTCACTCCGCCGAGTTGGGCCGCGATCTGGCTCGCGCTCAGACCTTCCGACCACAGTTTTCTCAAGAGTTCGACTCGCTCGTCAGTCCAGTTCATAAGACTGCGCTCCTCTAAACCGCCCGGCACTTTCGGAATCCAAAACCAGTCCGGCTCTCGCCGGGCAGGCACCACATATACTGGGGTGATTAGATCCGCCGCACGAAATCTAGTTATTTCTCATTCACAATTACCGATGCGCTGACTCGGTGACAAGAGTCCCGGCGGCAACACGAATCGGATTTCGCAGTTTTCCCCAACTTGGCTGCATGCGACGCAACAGGTTGGGCCACGAGGGTTTGACAGGGTATCCTGAAAGACCTTTTCGTTGACTTCATGACCGAAAAACAGGATAAGCCGCACAGGGCCGCCGCTTGGGCGGCTTTTATTTTTCCGGTTCCGGAGCAGCATATAATGAGCGGTTCGGCGCTTTACGAGACCTTTGCTCGTGCACCCTTGGCTTTCGAGCGTGGGGAGGGTTCTTGGCTGGTGACGGACAAGGGCGAGCGATATCTCGATTTTGCCGCCGGCATCGCCGTCAACTCGCTCGGTCATGGCCATCCGCATCTGGTTTCGGCGCTGAAGGACCAGGCCGACAAGCTGTGGCACGTTTCCAATCTTTATGAGATTCCGGGACAGCGCCGGCTGGGCGAACGCCTGGTCGACGCGACCTTCGCCGACAAGGTGTTCTTCACCAATTCCGGTGCCGAGGCGCTGGAATGCGCGATCAAGACCGTACGTCGCTATCATTTCGTGACCGGCCATCCCGAGCGTTACCGTGTCATCACCTTCGAGGGCGCGTTCCACGGGCGTACGCTGGCGACCATCGCCGCCGGCGGTCAGTATAAATATCTTGAGGGCTTCGGCCCCAAGGTCGACGGTTTCGACCAGGTTCCCTTCGACGACATCGACGCCGCCGAGAAGCTGATCGGGCCGGAGACGGCGGCGATCTTGCTGGAGCCGCTGCAGGGCGAAGGCGGCATCCGTTCCTTCCCCGTTCAGTCGCTGAAGCGGCTGCGCCAGCTGTGCGACAAGCACGGCCTGCTTTTGATCTTCGACGAGGTCCAGTGCGGCATCGGCCGGACTGGCCGGCTGTTCGCCCATGAATGGGCCGGCGTCACGCCGGACCTGATGGCGATCGCCAAGGGCATTGGCGGCGGCTTCCCGATGGGCGCCTGTCTCGCCACCGACGAGGCCGCGCGCGGCATGACCGCCGGTGTCCACGGCACCACCTTCGGCGGCAATCCGCTGGCCATGGCGGTCGGCAATGCCGTTCTCGATGTCGTGCTGGCCGAAGGCTTCCTGGAGGAAGTCGGCCGTAAGGCGCTCTTGTTCAAGCAGGGCCTGGCTGCGATCGCCGACGAATATCCGGAAGTCATCGAAGGCATTCGCGGCGACGGGCTGATGCTCGGCATCAAGTGCTCGATGCCCAATGGCACGGTCAATGGCGCGCTGCGTGACCAGCATCTTCTCGCGGTGCCGGCAGGCGACAACGTCATCCGTCTGCTGCCGCCGCTGACCGTCACCGAGCCCGACATCCAGGAAGGGCTGAAGCGTATTCGCGGCGCTGCCAAGGGCCTGTCGGAAGCCGTCGCCGCGGCGGCCAAGTGATGCGGGCGATGTGATGAGCGTCCGGCATTTCACCGACCTTTCCACCGTTTCCGAAACCGATCTGCGCGCCATGCTGGATGACGCGGCGGTCCGCAAGGCCCGCCTGAAGGCCGGCGAGCGCTCCAAGCCGCTCGACGGCAAGGTGCTGGCGATGATCTTCGACAAGCCGTCGACGCGCACGCGCATCTCCTTCGATGTCGGCATGCGTCAGCTGGGCGGCGAGACCATCATGCTGACCGGCACCGAGATGCAGCTCGGCCGCTCGGAATCCATCGCCGACACCGCCAAGGTTTTGTCGCGTTATGTCGACGCAATCATGATCCGCACCACCGCGCATGAGCGGCTGATCGAGCTGACCGAGAACGCCACCGTTCCCGTCATCAATGGGCTGACCGACGAAACCCATCCCTGCCAGCTGATGGCCGACATCATGACGTTCGAGGAACATCGCGGGCCGGTCGCCGGCAAGACCTTCGCGTGGACCGGCGACGGCAACAATGTGCTGCATTCGCTGATCGAGGCCTCCGCCCGTTTCTCGTTCGACCTGAACGTCGCCGTGCCGGAGGGCAGCGAGCCGGAACCGAAGTTCGTCGACTGGGCCAAGGGCAATGGCGGCAAGATCCGTTTCACCCGTTCGGCCGAGGAAGCCGTCAACCTGGCCGACTGCATCGTCACCGACACCTGGGTGTCGATGGGGCAGGAACACAGGGCGCGCGGCCACAACGTCTTCGTGCCCTATCAGGTCAACGCCGCGCTGATGGCCAAGGCCAAGCCGGATGCCTTGTTCATGCATTGCCTGCCGGCCCATCGCGGCGACGAAGTCACCGACGAGGTCATCGACGGCCCGCACTCGGTGGTCTTCGACGAGGCCGAGAATCGGCTGCACGCTCAGAAGGCGGTGCTCGCCTGGTGCCTGGGCGCTTGATACTGGACTGCGTGATGCCTATCTCCCCGGCATCACGCAAATCGTTGGCGTTGGAAGGCATGTTCCCGGCCGGGAAGCAGTGCCGCGCCGGGGAGTTTTATTATGTTGGAAACCACGCAGTTGACTGAACGCGAACCCAAACTTGGCGAATTCGGCCACGCCGGCGACGACCATGTCGTGCCGTTCGAGGTCGGCGCGCTCGATGTGCGCGGCCGCGCCGTGCAACTTGGCCCGATGCTGGACGCCATCCTGTCGCGCCACGATTATCCGGAACCCGTCGCACGATTGCTGGCCGAGGCCTGCCTCGTGACGGTTCTGCTCGGCACGTCGCTGAAGTTCGAGGGCAAGTTCATCCTGCAGACCCGCACCGACGGGCCGGTGGACATGCTGGTCGCCGATTTCTCGACGCCGCATGCATTGCGCGCCTATGCCCGTTATGACGCCGACAGGCTGGCCGCGCTGACGGCGGCCGGCGACGTGGCGCCCGAAACCCTGCTGGGTTCCGGCGTGCTGGCACTGACCATCGACCAGGGTGAGTATACGCAGCGCTACCAGGGCATCGTCCAGCTCGACAACATCTCGCTGGAGGAAGCCGCGCGCACCTATTTCCGGCAGTCGGAACAGATCCCGACCGACCTCAGGCTCGCGGTGGCCAAGCAGATCCTGCCCGGCGGTCGTCAGCAGTGGCGCGCCGGCGGCGTGCTGGCGCAGTTCCTGCCCGAGGCACCGGAGCGCATGCGCGTGCCGGACCTTCCGGGCGGTGACGGCGATGTTGCCGAAGCCGTTCTGCAGCCGGTCGACAATTCGTGGCAGGAACTTCTGGCGCTTCTGGCGACGGTCGAGCCTGCCGAACTGATCGACCCGATGGTTGGAACCGAGCGGCTGCTCTACCGGCTGTTCCACGAGCATGGCGTGCGTGTGTTCGATGAGATCCACGTTGCCGACGATTGCTCGTGCTCGCCGGATAAGATCCGCGGCATTCTTGGCGGTTTTTCCGCCGAGGAGATCAAGGACAGCACCGAGGACGGCAGAATCCGCGTCGATTGCGAGTTCTGCTCGAAGCGCTACGACTTCGACCCGGCTGAGTTTGTCGCCGGGCAATAACACGAAGGACGGGGCGGGATTTCCCGCCCCGTTCCAGTTCGTCCTTCCGCTGGCTCGCTGACCGCCAAGCAGGAGACGTCCGGTTCCAGCCGCGAGCAGAAGCTGCGCGTCGTCGCGCGCAAATCCGGTAAGGGCGACCGCATCGATCTGGTGTTCATGGTGGGCCGGCCAGAAGGCGCCACGCGCAACGCCATCTGCCGCGTCATCGAAGATGCCGCGAGCTAGGCGCAAGCCAAAAAACAGTTCTCTTTGTTTTTCCAACACCCCGGAGACCGCCAGGTTTCCGGTTTTTTCGCAACGCGCCGAGGCTTGGAGCATCATTTCTCGTCGGTGTGGGTCTGCTTCAGCATATCCGCGAACAGGGCGTCCCATTCGGCCTCGTTCAGGCCGATCAGGCCGAGCGACCTGAGCAGGAACGCACCTTCGCCGGCCAGGAAGGCCAGGGCGATCTTCCTGTCCGCCGGTTTTGCCAGATCGAGGCCGGCGAGAAGGCTGTTGTACCAGTCACGGGTCTCGGCCACGCGCTCGGGCGCCTCCAAAAGGGCCGTCATCATGACGGCGGATCGCGAGTGCTCCGCCTCGTCCTCGTGTCTGGTGACCGAAAGATGAGCACGAATCCGCGAAGTCGGTGACGGTTCAGGCCCTGCTTCCTGCGTGACCTTGCTTTCGAACGCGTCAGCCCAGCGGGCGATCATCGCGCGGATCAGATTGTCCTTGGTGCCGAAGCAATATTGCACGCCGCTCTTGGTGATGCCCGCGGCTTTCGCCACGGCATCGAAGCTCAGCCCCGACGCTCCCATCTCGGTCACAATCGCTTCGGCGGCGTCAAGGACCTTGTCGCGGTCGATGCTGCGTGGTCGTCCGGACATCTTACCTCTTCCATTTCAATACGAACGTATTTATATAGCGGCACGCGGCGGGGCAAGCCCGCCAAGGTGAGTAGATTGAAGGAAGGTATCATGTCCCCGAGCAACCGCTGGCTGGTTCTCGCCATCGTGTCGAGCGCGCTGTTCCTGATCGTCATCGACATGACGGTGCTTTACACCGCGCTCCCCACGCTGACGCATGAGCTGAGGGCGACGGCGACCGAGAAACTCTGGATCATCAACGCTTATCCCCTTGTCGTCGCCGGTCTCCTGCCGGGCGTCGGTACTTTGGGCGATCGGCTCGGCCACAAGCGCATGTTCATGGCGGGACTTGTCGTGTTCGGCCTGGCTTCGCTGGGCGCCGCGTTCTCCCCGACGCCAGCCTGGCTGATCGCGGCGCGGGCGCTGCTCGCGGTCGGCGCTGCCATGATGATGCCCGCCACCCTGTCGCTGATCCGGCTGACTTTCATCGACGAGAAGGAACGGGCTTTCGCGATCGGCGTCTGGGCGGCCGTGGCCTCCGGCGGAGCCGCGTTCGGCCCGGTGGTCGGCGGCGCGCTGCTGGAGCATTTCTGGTGGGGATCGGTCTTCCTGATCAATGTGCCGGTGGTGATCGTCGCTCTGCTCGCCGGCGCGACCTTGCTGCCCAGCCGGCCGGGCAACAGCGATCACCCCTGGGATCTCGTCGGCTCCATTCAGGTGATGGTCGGGCTGGTGGGCCTGACCTACGCCATCAAGGAACTCGCCAAGCGCGATCCGTCATGGCTTGCCGCCGGCCTGGCTTTCGCCGTCGGTCTCCTCGCCATGGTCGTCTTCGTTCGCCGCCAACTCGCCAGCCGCTCGCCGCTGATCGACTTTTCGCTCTTCGCCAATCCGCGCTTTTCCGCCGGTGTCGCGACAGCCATGGTGGCGTCGGCGGCATTGATCGGCGTCGAGCTGGTGTTCAGCCAGCGCCTTCAGCTCGTGCTCGGCCTCTCGCCGCTGCAAGCCGGCCTCGTCATCCTGCCTATCCCTCTCGCGGCCTTCATCGCCGGTCCTGTCACCGGTCTGGCGCTACCCCGGATTGGCGCGGTGCGCGTGCTTTGGTCCTCGCTGCTTTTGGCCGGCGCAACACTCGCCGCCTATCTCATGGTGTATCGAGGTGAAACCTGGCTGTGGCTCACGGCGCTGTCGGCGATGGGCTTTGGCTTCGGCGCGGCAATGACGGCCGCATCCAGCGTCATCATGCTGTCGGCCCCCGAGGAGAGGGCCGGCATGGCGGCCTCCATCGAGGAAGTGTCCTTTGAACTTGGCGGCGCGCTCGGCATCGCCTTTCTCGGCAGCCTGATGTCGGCGCTCTACACATACGCGCTGGTGTTGCCCAACGGGATCGCCGCGCAGGCAGCCGACAGTCTGGACGAGGCACTGCTGATCGCCGAGAGGCTGGGGCCGACCGAAGCGACCGAACTCACACGGCTCGCGGGTGCCGCATTCGACCAGGCTTTTGTCGGCGTGATCGCCGCGGCAGCGGCGCTGCTGATCCTTGTCAGCCTGGTTATCTGGCGTCGGACCGCCACGGCGTGATGAGCGCTGCATCGAAGCTGCCTTTCTCTCCCCGTTTACGGGGAGAGATGCCCGGCAGGGCAGTGAGGGGCAGAGCCGGCTCCTGCCCGCTTGGTGCCGCCCCTCATCCGGCCCTTCGGGCCACCTTCTCCCCATGAACGGGGAGAAGGGGAAGCCGCTCTCCTAATTCACGACGCGCCTGGCATTCGGCAGGTCCAGCGAAAAGGCTGGGATGGCGATGTCGAACCGCTCGCCGCGCGCATTGCGCATGGTATAGTGCCCGACCATGATGCCGGACGGCGTCGAAAGCGGGCAACCGGACGTGTATTGATAGCTGTCGCCGGGGTTCAGCTCTGGCTGTTCGCCGACAACGCCGGCGCCGCGCACCTCTTCCACATGCCCGGTGCCGTCGGTGATATGCCAGTAGCGCGACAGCAATTGCACGAACTCGTCCGAACGGTTGTCGATCGTCACGCGGTAGCCCCAGAAATAGCGGCCCTCGGCCGGATCCGACCGGTCTTCAAGGTAGAACGGTTCCACCTCGACTCTGATATCTCGGGTAACGGCACTGTACATGGGCGACTCGCAGGACAACCAAGGCAAGTTTCCGTCCTCGATCCATCATGGTCAACCTTCTGTCATGTGCGCGACATGAAACGGTGATGGTGTGCCCCCGATGGCGGCCGGCCCGAGGATGATTCACGGACGCCTGACAAAGGGCTTCAGGCCGCGTTTCCGGGAGTGACCTGACTTCATGGACCTGACAACCGCAGCCGCCTCGCTCTCCGCCTTTCTGCTTCTCGTCAACTTGGTTTCCATTGCGCTCGCCTGGTCGCAACTGGAGCGTCGCCGCACGTTGCGACCGCCCGGTGAACAGGCGCCGCCGGTTTCGATCGTGGTGCCGGCGCGCGGCGTCGAGCCGTTCACCGCCGAGACGCTCGAACGCGCCTTCCGGCTCGACTGGCCCAGCTATGAATTGATTTTCTGCGTTGCCCATTCGGACGACGCCGTCGTGCCGGCGATCCGCGCCGCCATGGCGCGATTTCCGCATATACCGACGCGGCTACTCACCGGCGACGACCGCATCAGCGGCAATCCCAAACTCAACAATTGCGTCAAGGGCTGGGAGGCTGCGCATCACGACTGGGTGATCCTGGCGGATTCCAACGTGCTGATGCCGCGCGACTATATCCAGCAGATGATGGGTGCATGGCGCGCCGACAGCGGCCTCGTCTGCTCGACGCCGGTCGGCTCGCGCCCCGACGGTTTCTGGGCCGAGGTCGAATGCGCCTTCCTGAACACCTTGCAGGCGCGCTGGCAATACACCGGTGCCGCCGCCGGCCTTGGCTTCGCGCAGGGCAAGAGCATGCTGTGGTCGAAGCCGTTGCTTGATGCCAATGGCGGCATTTACGCGCTGGCCGCCGAGATCGCCGAGGACGCCGCCGCGACCAAGCTGGTCAACGGGCTCGGCCTCAAGGTCCATCTGGTCGCCTCGCCCTTCGAACAGCCGCTTGGCTATCGCACCCGTGAAGCCGTGTGGTCGCGCCAGGCCCGTTGGGCGCGGCTGCGGCGGGTCACCTTCCCGTTCTTTTTCGCGCCGGAAATCTGCGTCGGCGCGGCCATTCCGCTGCTGCTGGCACTGATCGCGGCGGCAAGCGCCGAGGTCAGCCTGTTCTGGACGACGCTCGCGGTGCTCGCGGCGGTCTATTTGCCCGAATATGCGCTGGCCGTGGCCAAGGGCTGGTATGCCTCGCCGCGGCTGATCCCCGCGATGATGGTTCGCGATGTCATGCTGCCGGCGGTGTGGCTGCGCGGCTGGGTCGGTGGCGCCATCGACTGGCGCGGCAACACCATGAACATCAGCACCAAATCCGACGAGCCCGAAGAGGTGCTCTCGGGCGCCTGATCTTCGCCGCCGTATCGTTCGCGTCCGCTTTGCGGCATGATCGGCTGCGAGGGAGGTGGGCGATGCTGACTGAGGAACGGTTCTGCAAGCTTGCGCTCGGCTTTCCCGAAGCCGTCCAAAGTGGTCATTTCGACGTGACGGATTTCCGCGTGCGCGGCAAGATATTCGCCACGCTGCGGCCGAAGGACGGCCGCGCCGTCGTCAAGCTCTCGCCCGACGAGCAACGCCTCCTGATGGAAACGGCCGCCGGCCAGTTCGAGCCGATCCCAGGCTCCTGGGGCCAGAGGGGCTGGACGCGCGTCGTTCTCGACATGGCGGACGAGGCAAGCGTCCGCCATGCCATGGCGATGGGCTGGCGCTCGGTCGCGCCGAAAACGTTGCTCCAGGCCGCCCCTTAACGAGGCGGCCCGAGCCAGCGCGGATCACGCCTTCGCCAGCGCCTGTTCGATGTCTTCCAGCAGGTCGTCGGTATCTTCCAGGCCGAGCGACAGCCGCAGCGTACCTTCGCCGATGCCGAGTTCGGCGCGCGCCTCGTCGGTGAGGTTCTTGTGCGTGGTTGTCGCCGGGTGCGTGATCAGGCTCTTGGCGTCGCCGAGATTGTTCGAGATCAGTACCACGTCAAGCGCGTTCTCGAAGGCGAAGGCCGACTTCTTGCCGCCCTTGAGGTCGAAGCAGATCAGCGTCGAGCCGCCCGTCATCTGCTTCTTGATGATATCGGCCTGCGGGTGGTCGGCGCGGCCGGGATAGATCAGCCGTCCGATCTTGGGGTGGCCGGCGAGGAAATCGGCGATCTTGCCGGCGGCCTCCGTCTGCTGGCGCACGCGCAGCGGCAGCGTCTCCAGGCCCTTCAGCAGCACCCAGGCATTGAAGGGCGAGAGGCTGGGGCCGGTGTGGCGGAAATAGTCGTGCAGGTTCTCGTCGATCCACTTCTTGTCGGACAGCACGATGCCGCCCAGGCAGCGGCCCTGGCCGTCGATGTGCTTGGTGGCCGAATAGACGACGATGTGCGCGCCGAGCTCCAGCGGCTTCTGCTGCAGCGGCGTGGCGAAGACGTTGTCGACCACCAGCCTGGCGCCGATCGAATTGGCGAGTTTTGCGACGGCGGCGATATCGACGACTTCCAGCGTCGGGTTGGTCGGGCTTTCCAGGAAGAACAGCTTGGTGTTCGGACGGACCGCCGCTTCCCAATTCTTGATGTCGGTGCCGTCGACCAGCGTCGCCTCGATGCCGTATTTCGGCGCCAGCGTCTCGACCACCCAGCGACAAGAGCCGAACAGCGCGCGCGCCGCCACGATGTGGTCGCCGGCCTTAAGACCGCAGAGTACCGCCGCCGTCACCGCCGCCATGCCGGATGCGGTGGCACGGGCATCTTCCGCGCCTTCCAGCGCACACATGCGCTTTTCGAACATGTCGACGGTGGGATTGGCATAGCGCGAATAGATGAAACCCGGCTCCTCGCCCTTGAAGCGGGCTTCGGCGCGCTCGGCGCTGTCATAGTGATAGCCCTGGGTGAGGAACATCGCCTCCGACATCTCGCCGAAGCCGGATCGCAGGGTACCAGCGTGGACGAGCTGGGTGGCGGGTTTCCAGTTGCGCTTCTTTTCGGTCATGGCTCCGTTCCGACACAAAAAAACCGGCCGCGAAGTCGCAACCGGTCCATATGGCCTTTCATGGCCCACGGTCCTTTAGCGACTTGTTTTACGTGGCTGCAAGCCGACCGGCAAATCACCACGGGATAAAGCCCCTTTAGACCCGGGCGCGGCTTGCGTCAATTGCCGGCTTCATTAAGAGCTTGGGTTGCCGGCATCACAGCCGCACCCGGGCATGGGCCAGCCGCCGCGGAGTTGAGATTGCGCAAGACAGGCATTCTTCCCGATCAGGACATTGCCGCGCTGTTCCAGGCAGGCGCGCTGAAGTCGCCGCGTCCGCTCGATGGCGACCAAATCCAGCCGGCGAGCCTCGACCTTCGCCTCGGCGAAAAGGCCTATCGCGTCCGCGCCTCGTTCCTGCCCGGCCCCAACAGCACCGTGGCTGCCAAGCTGGAGCGGCTGAAGCTGCATGAGATCGACCTCGCCGATGGTGCGGTGCTGGAGACTGGTTGCGTCTACATCGTGCCATTGCTCGAAAGCCTGGCATTGCCGGCCGACATCTCCGCCTCGACGAACCCGAAGAGCTCGACCGGCCGCCTCGACATCTTCACCCGCGTCATGACCGATCACGGCCAGGAATTCGACAAGGTCGCCGCCGGCTATCGCGGTCAGCTCTATCTCGAAGTCAGTCCGCGTACCTTCCCGATCGTTGTGCGCACCGGTTCGCGCCTGTCGCAAATCCGCTTCCGCACCGGCAAAGCCTTGTTATCGGAAGACGAACTGCACGCGCTGCACTGCGCCGAGACGCTGGTGGCAATCGACCCGCCCAATATTTCCGGCGGCGGCATCGCGCTGTCGATCGACCTCGCCGGCGACAAGGACGGCCTGGTCGGCTATCGCGGCAAGCATCACACCGGGCTGGTCGACGTCGACAAGCGCGCCGCACAGAATGTCGTCGACTTCTGGGAGCCGCTCTATCGCAGCGGCGCCGGCGAACTGGTGCTCGATCCCGACGAGTTCTACATCCTGGTCAGCCAGGAGGCGGTGCATGTGCCGCCGCTCTTTGCCGCCGAGATGACGCCGTTCGATCCGCTGGTGGGTGAGTTCCGCGTCCACTATGCCGGTTTCTTCGATCCCGGCTTCGGCCATTCCGGTGCCGGCGGCACCGGCAGCCGCGCGGTGCTTGAGGTGCGCAGCCACGAGGTGCCGTTCATCCTCGATCACGGCCAGATCGTCGGCCGGCTGGTTTACGAGCACATGCTGAAGCGGCCGAACGCGCTCTACGGCACCGATCTCGGCTCCAATTATCAGGCGCAGGGCCTGAAGCTTTCCAAGCATTTCCGCGCTGCACGCTGAATGGCCCAGCCGCGCTGAATGGCAAGTGCAGGTCGCATGGCGCGCTTGCCTGGGTCTCTTGGCCGTGCTTGGCTGTCAGACAAGGCCGTTGGGGCCGCAAACCCGAGGGGGAAAACAATGAAGATGTCCAGGTGGATCGTTTCGGCTGCGGCCGTGGCGATGTTGGCGGCCGGCGCAAGCACTGCCTTTGCGGCCGAAAAGATCAAGATCGGCACCGAAGGCGCCTATCCGCCCTTCAACACCATCACCTCCGACGGTAAGCTCGAAGGTTTCGACATCGATATCGCCAATGCACTCTGTGCCCAGATGAAGGCCGAGTGCGAGATCGTCACTCAGGATTGGGACGGCATGATCCCGGCGCTGCAGGCCAAGAAGTTCGACGCCATCATCGCCTCGATGAGCATCACCGAGGAACGCAAGCAGAAGGTCGCCTTCACCAACAAATATTACACCACGCCGCTGGCGGTGGTGGCGCTGAAGGATAGTTCGCTGGGCGGTACCGATGGCGCCGCCGTCGCCGGCAAGACGGTGGGTGCGCAGGCCTCCACCACCCAGGCCAACTATGCCCAGGACGTCTACGCCAAGGCCGGTGCCGACGTGAAACTCTATCCGACGCAGGAAGAGGCCGTGACCGATCTCGTCAACGGTCGCCTCGACGCTGTCCTCTCCGACAAGTTCGTGCTGGTCGACTGGATGAAGCACGGCTCGGCCAAGGACTGCTGCAAGATGATCGGCGACGTCAAGGGAACCGAAACCCAGGCCGGCATTGCCGTGCGCAAGGAAGACAATGAGCTGCGCGAGAAGCTCAATGCGGCGATCGACGCGATCGTCGCCGACGGCACCTACAAGAAGATCCAGGCGAAATATTTCGATTTCGACATCTATTGATCGGTTGAACGGGGCGGTGGCCCCGACCGGCTGTGTTTATGAAACGGGCGCCATCCGGCGCCCGTTTTTCATTTGGACGCTCCGAGTGCCAATCCGAAGCCCCCGGCTGGCGCTTCCTCGTTCCGGCTCGTCATGTTTGGCAGGGTGACGGCCGTTTTGGCCGGAGTTGGAGGAATTCAGGAATGCATATTTCGAAATGGCTGGTTTCGGCCGCTGCAGCGGCGATGCTCGTGATAGGCGGCGGCGCGGCATTTGCCGCCGAAAAGCTGAAGATCGCGACCGAGGGTGCCGCGCCGCCGTTCAGCACCGTGCTGGCCGACGGCACGCTGGCGGGCTTCGACGTCGACATTGCCAAGGCGCTGTGCGCCCAGATGAAGATCGAATGCGAGATCGTCGCGCAGGATTGGGACGGCATGATCCCGGCGCTGCAGGCCAAGAAGTTCGACGCCATCATTGCCTCGATGACCATCACCGAAGAGCGCAAGAAGCAAGTCGCCTTCACCAACAAATATTATGCGACGCCGCTGGCGCTCGCCGCCCTGAAGGATACGACATTGACCGGCACCGAGCCTTCGGCCCTGGCCGGAAAGACGCTGGGTGCGCAGGCCTCGACCACCCAGGCGACCTATGCCCAGGACGTCTACGCCAAGGCCGGTGCCGAGGTGAAACTCTACCCGACGCATGAGGATGCGGTGGCCGATCTGGTCAACGGCCGGCTCGACGCCATCATCACCGACAAGTTCGTTCTGGTCGACTGGGTCAAGAATGGCGGCGGCAAGGATTGCTGCAAGCTGGTGGGAGACGTGAAGGGCACCGAAGCGCAAATCGGCATCGCGATCCGCCAGGGCGAGGACGCGCTGCGTGAGCGGTTCAATGCGGCCATCGACGCGATCGTTGCCGATGGCGCCTACAAGAAGGTGCAGGCGAAGTATTTCGACTTCGACATCTATTGATGGTCACGGCGGCTGCTGTTAGTCGGCCTCGACCACGGGGAACGGGCGCCGCTGGCGCCCGTTTTCGTTTTCGCCCTAGAGCGCTTTCACCGTCACGTTCACCGGTTGCTCGATCTCCAGCGGATTGCGCAGTGGCAGGCCGAATTCCGGTGCCTCGATTTCGAAGACGTCGCCGTCCCGCGTCCTGATGCCATCCGCGAAGGACAGCGTGGCGGTGCCGAACATGTGCACATGCACGTCGCCCGGGCGCCGGAACAGTGCGTATTTGAAGTGATGGTGTTCGAGATTGGCGATTGCGTGGGACATGTTCGCCTCGCCGGACAGGAACGGCTTTTCCCATAGAGGCTTGCCGTCGCGCAGGATGCGCGAGGCGCCGCGGATGTCGACCGGCAGGTCGCCGATCAGGATTTCCGGGCCGAAAGACGCGTTCCTGAGTTTCGAATGGGCAAGATAGAGATAGTTGACCCGTTCCGTGACATGGTCGGAAAACTCGTTCGACAGGGCGAACCCGACGCGGAACGGCATGCCGTCGTCGCCGATGATGTAGATGCCGGCAACTTCCGGTTCCTCGCCGGCGTCCTCGGCGAAGGCTGGCGACAACAGTGCGGTGCCGGGCGCCACGGCCATGGTGCCGTTGCCCTTGTAGAACCATTCCGGCTGCACGCCCGCCTGTCCGGCGCCCGGTTTGCCGCCGTCGAGCCCCATGCGGAACATCTTCATGGAATCGGTCAGCTGTTCCTCGCCCTCGGCGTTGAGCTTCTTGTGCATGGCGTCGCGCGCCGCCGCTGAACCGAGATGCGTCAGGCCCGTGCCGGTGAGATGCAGATGCGCCGGGTCGGGATGGTTGATCGGCGATAGCAGCCGTCCCTTGCGGTAGAGCGCTTCAAGGTCGACCACATCGGCAAAGCCTTTCCGCTCGATCAGCGCTTCCAGGCCGGAGCCGGTGCGCGCCGCTTCCGTCGCCAGCGAGTAGACGCTGCGCGCGCCATTGACCACGCGGGCCTTGCCGCCGTCGCGGGCGACGACGCGGATGGTATCGCCTTCATCGAGGAACTGGGAGATCAACATGACGATCCTCTTTGCCTTGCCTGTCGCGGGGCATCGCGCCCGCAAATCTTTCCCCTCGCGGCTCCCGCATGGGCGCCGCGTTGAACCTTCTCATCCGGGTTTGGCCCGCGGTCAGCCTTGCTTGCCGAACTGTCCGGCAGGGGCTTCCGGCTTTCGGCCCGCGAGCGACATACCTGTCTTTCGCCTTGCCGCGGCGGTTTCAGGCCTTGTTCTTGTTGTAGACGTCGAAGACGACGGCGCCGAGCAGCACCAGCCCCTTCACCACCTGCTGCCAGTCGACATTGACGCCCATGATCGACATGCCGTTGTTCATCACACCCATGATGAAGCCGCCGACCACCGAACCCATGACCTGGCCGACGCCGCCCATCGCCGAGGCACCGCCGATGAACACCGCCGCGATTACGTCGAGCTCGCTGCCGAGGCCCGCCGCCGGCACAGCCTGGCCGAGGCGCGCGGCGATGATCAGTCCGCCCAGCGCCGACAGCACGCCCATGTTGATGAACACCATCAGGGTGAGCCGGTCGGTCTTGATGCCGGAGAGCTGTGCCGCCTTGGCGTTGCCGCCCATCGCATAGATGCGGCGGCCGATCGTCATCTTCTTGGTGACGAAGATGAACAGCGCGATCAGCACGGCCATCACCATCAGCACGATGGGCAGGCCCCTGTAGGTGGCGAACTGGAAGACGAGGAAGAGCACCAGCGCGCTCACCACCAGGGTCTTGATCGCGAACAGCGCGAAGGGTTCCGCCTCGTAGCCGTGCCGCTCGCGCGTGCGCCGCGCCGCCAGGCCGAAATAGGCGTAGGCCACGACGGCGATGATGCCAATCACCATGGTCGTCATGTGCAGGCTCAGGCCGCTGCCAACCACGGTCTTGCCGGCCGCGTTCACGATCGGCTCGACCAGGGTCAGCGGGCCGATAATGTCGGGAATGAAGCCGGAGGACAGCGCCTTGAAGCTGTCGGGCAACGGCCCCACCGACGAGCCGCCGCCAAGCAGCGCCTGGCACATGCCGCGAAACATCAGCATGCCGGCCAGCGTGACGATGAAGGACGGTATTCGGTGATAGGCGATCCAATAGCCTTGCGCCGCGCCGATGGCGCCGCCGATCAGCAGGCAGACCAGTGAGACTGCCAGCGGATTGCTGAGCAGGCCGAGCTGCCAGGTCACCATCATATTGGCGGCCAGCGCCCCGATGAAGCCGGCGACGGAACCGACGCTGAGGTCGATATGGCCGGCGACGATGACGAGCAGCATGCCCAGCGCCATCACGATGATGAAGGAGTTCTGCTGCACCAGATTGCTGAGATTGACCGGCTTGAACAGCGTGCCGGAGGTGGTGAACTGGAAGAAGATCATGATGGCGATCAACGCCAGCACCAGCCCGTAGTCGCGCAGGTTGTTGACAAGCGCGGAGACAGCGACGCGCTGGCCCGGCTGTACGTCTTCGGCGACGGTGCTCTTCGGTGCGGGGGCGCTGTCGGTGCTCATGATGCTTTTCCTTCTCCCCGTACGATCGCGCGCATGATCTTTTCCTGGCTGGCGTCGCTCGCCGCCATTTCGCCGACCATGCGCCCTTCGTTCATGACGTAGATGCGGTCGGTGATGCCGAGCAGTTCGGGCATCTCCGACGAGATAACGATGATCGCCTTACCCTCGGCGGCCAGCCGCGCGATGATCGTGTAGATTTCGTATTTGGCGCCGACATCGATGCCGCGCGTCGGCTCGTCCAGGATCAGCACTTCGGGGTTGGCGAACAGCCATTTCGACAACACAACCTTCTGCTGGTTGCCGCCCGAAAGGTTGCCCGTCATCTGATAGACGCTCGATGCCCGGATGTTGGTCTTGCCGCGATAGTCGTTGGCGACCGAAAGCTCGCGCAGGTCGTTGATGACGCCCTTTCTCGACACGCCGTCGAGATGGGCGAGAGTGATGTTGTGCTTGATGTGGTCGATGAGGTTGAGCCCGTAGGTCTTGCGGTCCTCGGTGACATAGGCAATGCCCTGTTCCACGGCGCGTCCCACCGAGGAAAGATCGACCGGCTTGCCGCGCAGCGACACCTCGCCGGTGATGCGCCGCCCATAGGAGCGGCCGAACAGGCTCATGGCGAATTCCGTGCGCCCGGCGCCCATCAGTCCGGCAATGCCCACCACCTCGCCCTTGCGGACATTGAGGTCGATGCCCTTGATCACCTGCCGCTCGGCATGGAGCGGATGGTAGACCGACCAGTTCTTGACCTCGAAGATCACCTCGCCGACCTGCGGTTCGCGCGGCGGATAGCGATCGTCGAGCGAGCGGCCCACCATCGAGGTGATGATGCGGTCTTCGCTGATGTCCTGCCGCGACAGCGTCTCGATGGTGCGCCCGTCGCGGATGATGGTGACATGGTCGGCGACCCGGTTCACCTCGTTGAGCTTGTGCGAGATGAGGATCGAGGTGATGCCTTGTCGCTTGAACTCGAGCAGCAGGTCGAGCAGCGCCTGGCTGTCCTTCTCCGACAGGCTGGCCGTCGGCTCGTCGAGGATCAGCAGTCGCACTTCCTTGCTGAGCGCCTTGGCGATTTCCACCAATTGCTGCTTGCCGACGCCGATATTGGTGATGAGGGTCTTGGGGTCCTCGGTGAGACCGACCTTCTTCAGCAAGGCGCGGGTGCGCGCTTCGTTGGCATTCCAGTCGATGATGCCGTAGCGGGCGTGTTCGTTGCCGAGAAAGATGTTTTCGGCGATCGACAGCATCGGCACCAGCGCAAGCTCCTGGTGGATGATGACGATGCCGAGGTTTTCGCTGTCGTGGATGCCTTTGAAATGGCACTCCTGGCCGCGATAGATGATCTTGCCGTCATAGGAGCCGGTTGGATAGACGCCGGACAGAACCTTCATCAGCGTCGACTTGCCGGCGCCGTTCTCGCCGACCACCGCGTGGATCTCGCCTTCCTCGACGCGCAGGTTGACGTTCGACAGCGCCTTGACGCCCGGGAACGTTTTGGTGATGTCGCGCATCTCCAGAATGGTCTGTGCCATCACGAAAACCTGGTTTGCCAGCGGGCGAAGCCGGGCGTGCCGCCTCTGCCGCATGATACCGAAGGGTGGAGTGTCTAAAAAGGGGGCTCCGCGCCTGGCGCGGAGCCCGAGGCAAGGACGAATTACTTCAGTTCTTCGGCCTTGATGTAGCCGGACTCGACGACCAGCTTCTCGTAGTTCGCCTTGTCGACCTCATGCGGCGTCAACAGGATCGAGGGAACGACCTTGACGTCGTTGTTGTAGGTCTTGGTGTCGAGGCCGTCCGGCTTGCCGCCCGACAGCACCTTGTCGACGAGCTGCACCGTCGACTTGGCCAATTCGCGCGTGTCCTTGAACACGGTCGAATACTGTTCGCCCGAGATGATCAGCTTGACCGAGGCGGTCTCGGCGTCCTGGCCGCTGACGATCGGCCAGGGCTGAGCGGCAGTGCCGTAGCCGACGGCGCGGAGCGAGGCGGTGATGCCGCGCGACAGGCCGTCATAGGGAGACAATACGCCGTCGACGCGGCTGCCGTCCGAGTAGTTGGCGGAGAGCAGGTTGTCCATGCGGGCCTGCGCGGTGGCGGCCAGCCAGCGCAGCGTGCCGACCTTGTCCATGCCCATCTGGCCCGACTTGACCTTGACAGTGCCGTTGTCGATCAGCGGCTGCAGCACCGACATGGCGCCGTTGTAGAAGAAGAAGGCATTGTTGTCGTCCGGCGAGCCGCCGAACAGCTCGACATTCCAGGGCTTGGTGTTGGGGAAACGCTCCTTGAGGCCCTTCACCAGCGAGTCGGCCTGGATCACGCCGACGCCGAAATTGTCGAAGGTGGTGTAGTAGTCGACATTCGGCGTCTTCTTGATCAGGCGGTCATAAGCGATGACGACAACGCCGGCGTCGTTGGCCTTCTGCAGTGCGTCACCCATGGTGGTGCCGTCGATCGAGGCGATGATCAGCGCTTTCGGACCCTTGGTGATTTCGTTTTCCAGCTGGCTCAGCTGGTTTGGAATGTCGTCCTGCGCATATTGCAGGTCGACGGTGTAGCCGAGCGCCTCGAGCTGCGACTTGACGGCATCGCCATCGTTGATCCAGCGCTGCGAGGTCTTGGTCGGCATCAGCACGCCGACAAGGCCCTTTTCCGCGGCCTGCGCCGAATAGCTCATGGCCGCGATGCCGACCGCGAGCGCGGCGACGAACGTCTTGATGATCTTCACGGTACTCTCTCCCTAGTTGATGAAAGCGGCGCCCGGCCTGTTTCGCCCGGCCACTCTCGCCGGGCGCATCGCGCCGACGAGCATATCGATCCTGCTAACCTCCCAATCGATCCTCGCCGTCCGGTTCCAACCGGCCCCGGTGGGTCGGTGAAGGTCGCGGCAGGCGTGGCGCGCGAAGGTTGTGTCTCTTTGCCATAACTGTCAAATTCGATCTTCGATGTTTGGTATATCGAATCTGATATGCGTACGGCCTTCGGGCCGTGCAGATGGGGTAGGACATGGTCGAGATCGGCAAGGCGTCAGTGGACACCCAGCGCAACAATGGCGAGCGCGGCGACGGTACCGCGCTTCTGCACAGTGGGCTCAGCTTGCGTCACATGCGCATGATCGTGGCGCTCGACGATCACGGCCGGGTCAGCGCGGCGGCGCAGGTCATGAACATTTCCCAGCCGGCCGCCTCGCGCATGATCGCCGAGATGGAGGCCATTCTCAACGTTCCCTTGTGCGAGCGCCTGCCGCGTGGCGTGGCGTTGACGCCTTATGGCAAGGCGCTGGTGCGGCGCGCGCGCATCATCCTGATCGAGATGCGCGAGACGGACCGGGAGATCGCCGAGCTCAAGGCCGGCAAGGGCGGCTCGGTGTTCCTCGGAGCAGTGACGGCGCCGGCGATCGAACTGGCCGTTCCGGCGATCCGCGAAATTCGCAAACTCTATCCGCGCATCGAGATCACCATGCAGGTCGAGACCAGCAACGTGCTGGCGCGGGAACTGATCGCCATGCGGCACGATTTCATCATCGCCCGCATCCCCGACGACCTCAATCCGCGCCTGTTCGAAAGTCGCGTCATCGGCATCGAAAAGGCTTGCCTGATCGTCCGGCGCGGTCATCCGCTGATGGGCAGGAAAGCGGTTCGCCTGGAAGAGACCGCCGGCTATGATTGGGTGTTCCAGTCCGGCAGCTCGCCGTTGCGGCAGGTGATGGAGGCGAATTTCCTCAACCGCAACATCCCGCTGCCCGAGCATATCTTCAACACCAGCTCGCTGCTTTTGACGCTGGTGATGGTTTCGCAGTCGGAGGCCATCGCACCGGTATCGGTCCAGGTGGCGAAGTTCATCCAGGGGGCGGACGGTCTCGCCGGCGCCATCGATGTCGTGCCGACCGATTTCGACATCGAGGTTAGGCCCTATTCGCTGATCACCATGAAGCAGCGCGTGCTCTCTCCCGCCGCCAAGATGCTCTACGATTTCATCCTCAAGGAAGTGAGCTGAAAGGTCTCGGCCCAAAGGGGCGCGAGCAGCCTGCCGCGACAAGCCGGTCGCCTTGTTGCATCGGGCGAGCATAGCTGGCATGAAAACGGGATGCGCGCTCATGCCCTTTGGATCATTGCCGTGATGTCGCTGGCCGCCTGTGCCGGCGGCCCGAAGCCGTCGGCGCCGGCAGGTGCCGATATCGCGATCATGGATGATCTGCCGATCAACGGCATCATCATGAGCCGGGTTTCCGCCGTCGTTTGCGCCAAGGGTCCCTTCGATACCGCGCCGCCGTCAACCGATGCGCTGAATGCCTTGAAGCAGCAGGCTGCGGCAATTAACGCCAATGGCATCTATCGCGTGAAATACGTCACGACAGGCTTGGTGGATCGCTGCATGGTACTGCCAGGGACCGGCGCGACTGGCATCGCCTATCGAAACGGACCCGCCGCCCAATAGGCCTGCAAGCCTGAAATCGCTCAGAATTTGTAAGCGAAGCCGATGGCAAGCGTGTTGGTGTTGACCTCGACCGAGCCATCGCCCGCGGGAGCGGAATAACCGACCTTGCCGAAGTCGGTGTATTTATATTCCGCGCGACCGACCCAATTGTTCGAGAACGCATATTCAGCGCCGGCGCCAAGCGTCCAGCCCGCACGGGTTTCGCTGGCGCTGGCAAAGGTGCCGCCGGCGTTGGAGACATTCACCTTGATGCCGCCAAGCGCCAGGCCGCCGGCACCGTAGATGAGCAGATTGTCCATTGCGTAGCCGACGCGCCCGCGTATGTCGCCGGTCCAGGTCACCTTGGTGTTGAGCGATTCCCCGGTTGCCGCATTGGTGGACGTGCCCTTGATCCCTGAATAGTTGATGTCGGCATCGATGCCGCCGACGAAATTGCCGTTCTGGATGTTCCAGCCGCCATAAAGGCCGCCAAATCCGCCATCGACGCTGCCGCTGATTTCGGCTGCGGGATTGGAAGGAAACGAATTGTCGGCGCGGCCCCAGCCATATCCGGCCTGGCCGCCGAGATAGGCGCCATTCCAGTCGAAAGTCGAGGCGACAGGAAGGTCCACAACCGCGTCAGCAGCAAACGCTCCGCTGATCGGCGTGGCGAGCAAGGCGAAAGCAATGAAGTAGCGCTTCATCGGATGCCCCTGTGCAGACGAGCGCATCCTACGTGCAACCATGCCGATTGGAAATAGCGGCGGCTTGCCGGATCACGCGGATTTCAACGCGGTGTTGCGCGGATACGACGGGAAGCACGGCGGAGACGTTCACCCTTCCCGGCGCCGAAACCACGAAATGAGCTGGAGCGGGGTAGCGGGCGCAGAGCCGAAATTCTTGTACCGTAAAATCAATGGCTAAGCACCGTTGGCCATGAGTTTGATGTCATGGATTGTGGCGCAAATCGTGTCACGAAATGACGTGGTCAACATAGCAAGCCTGCCCTCTCCGGAGTGCTTCAATGAAGGCTCTAGACATTAAGTTTATTTATGTTATTACATTACATAATTTTAACGCGGATAGCGTCTAGGGAAAGGGGCTACATCTCCATGAGGGTATTTCTGCTCACCGTATTTTCTTTAACCGCACCTATGGTGCCCGCCGCAGCCGCGGATATTTCTGCTTCCAGCGCCGGAGCTGCACCCAATACGGAGATCACCATAGGCCGCGATTGGAGCGGTTTTTATGCCGGCATCAACGGCGGGTGGGGCCAAAGTCACGATAATCGATCTGTGATCGGAGTGGGAACTGCCGCTGATTATGATGGAAATGGCGGGACCGTCGGCGGCCAGGTTGGCTACCGCTGGCAGATGGATGGCTGGGTGTCTGGGCTGGAAGGACAAGGCAACTGGGCTGACCTGTCGGGTAGTAGCGACAACCTCCTTGTTCCCGGCGGTATCGTTCGTTCCAAGACAAAGGCTTTTGGCTTGTTTACCGGACAGGTCGGTTACGCATGGAATGATTTCCTAGTCTATGTGAAAGGCGGTGCAGCTATCACGCGTCGCAACTATCAGTTTTTGGCTCCAGGCGGTGTTTTAGCCTCCGAAACAGGGGTCAAAACCCGTTTTGGCGGAACTGTGGGCGTTGGCACAGAATACGCGCTTAGCCAAAACTGGTCGCTTGGCGTCGAATACAATCGGATCTTTGAAACAGAGCGTGATGTGTCCTTCACGGTTCCCAAGGGTCCCAGCGTGCAAGGCTTCAAAACAGGCGGAGATACAGACCTTGTTCTGGCGCGGTTGAATTATAAATTCTGAAGTAAGCGGACATCGAAACAGTGCTGTTGCCTCCCTATTTACGTCTAAGCGTCGTAAATCGGGATTCGATTTGGCAAGGGTAGATGGTCGCAATATTGGGTCACATGTTGTGGCACAAATCGCGTCACAGGATGAGTTTTCATAAACCGCGCCTGGCCGTTGTATATGCGTTCGGCCTTGCCGCAGGCTCTGCCGGATCAATTATTTAGCTTTGATGATTTGGAGCGGGTAGCGGGAATCGAACCCGCGCGTTCAGCTTGGGAAGCTGACAGGCTACCATTACATCATACCCGCGCGCCGCCCAGTTAGCATGGCCGCCTCGGCTCGGGCAATCAGAAAGCGGCGGCTTGAAGCAAGTGCCGCGAGCGCGTATCTCACGCTCAGGGACTGCAACGGAGAAGAGCCTTGTCTGCACTGACCCGCTTTCTCGGCGACACGCCGCTCAAGATCCTGCTCAAGCTTGTCGTGGTGTCGTTCCTGGTCGGCATTGTCATGAGCGCCTTCGGCTGGTCGCCGTTCGACGTGCTCTATGGCATCCAAAATTTCTTCCTCGACCTGTGGCACATGGGCTTCCGCGCCATCGACCGTTTCGTCGGCTATATCCTTTTGGGTGCCGCGATCGTCGTGCCGGCCTTCATCATCCTGCGGCTGGCGAGCTATCGCAAATAACGCTCAGGCTACGGCCGCCGCTTCCTCGAACAGGATGGCGTGGCGGCCGGCCAACGCCGGCACGTCGGTGGAATAGCCGCCGCCGATGACACCGCACAGCGGTATGCCGCGCCGGCGGAAATGGCCGATCACTGCCCGTTCGCGCGCACGAATGCCGTCATCGCTGAGCGAGAGCCGGCCGAGCCGATCCTCGGCGTGCACGTCGACGCCGGCATTGTAGAAGACAAGGTCCCAGGGTCGCTGGCCGGAGATGACCGGCAGCAGGCCGTCCAGCCGGTCCAGATAGTCGCGGTCGCCGGTTCCGTCGGGCAAGGCGATGTCGAGGTCGGAAGCGATCTTGCGAACCGGGTAGTTGCGCTCGCCATGCACGGACAGGGTGAACACGCGCGGCTCGTCGCGCAGGATGTCGGCGGTGCCATCGCCCTGATGCACGTCGAGGTCGACCACTAGAACGTTGCCGACCCGGCCTTCGTCCAGCAATGTCAGCGCCGCCACCGCGACGTCGTTGAAGGTGCAGAAACCGGCGCCTTGCGCGCGGCGCGCATGATGGCTGCCGCCGGCGGCATTGCAGGCTATGCCATGTTCGAGCGCCAGCCGTGCGGCCAGAACGGTGCCAGCGGCCGCAAGCTGGGCACGCAACGACACCCGCGGGCCGACAGGAAAGCCGATCTCGCGTTCGATTTTCGCCGGCACCGCGCAGTCGATGACCTGATCGACATAGGTTGCGTCATGCGCGCATTTCAACCAGTTGGCTGACGCGGGCCGGGGCTGATGCAAGGCGCCCGGTAGAGCCAATCCACGCGCCGACAACGTCTCCATCAAAAGCGGATATTTGCTCATCGGGAAGCGGTGATTGACGGCGAAGCCGGCATCGTAGTCCGGATGGTGGACGATCTGCAGTGGCAAGCGGCGTATCCATAAACATGCGCCAGAGCGGGAATTTCGGTTGCCCGGTCCGGAATGTCAGTTGCGCGGTACAGCGAAATTGGGCCACATCGGCGACCCGTTCAAGAGGCCGCTGGGAGGCACCACTGGACCAGGCATCGTCAGCGACCGCGAGCCGGTCGTTCGTCGTCACCAACCGCTCGGTGCTCGCCATCGCGGTGCCGATGACGCTCGCCTATCTGACAACGCCTCTGCTCGGCTTGGTCGACACGGCGGTGGTCGGTCAGTTCGGCGATGCCGCCTTGCTTGGCGGCCTCGCCGCCGGCGCGCTGGTGTTCGACGTCGTCTTCACCACCTTCAATTTCCTGCGTTCCGGCACCACCGGTCTGGTCGCGCAGGCTTTCGGTCGCGGCGACACTGCCGAGGAGCAGGCGGTTTTCTGGCGTTCGGTGCTGATCGCCATCGTCGCCGGCGTCGTGCTGGCGGCACTTGCCCCGGTCGCCTCCGTTCTCGGCCAGAAATTCATGGGGGCTGAGCAGCGGGTCAACGAGGCGATGGATCTCTACATCCGCATCCGCCTGCTTGCCGCGCCCTTCTCGCTCGTCAACTACGCCATCCTCGGCTACGTGCTGGGCCGTGGCGAAGGCAATCTCGGCCTGTTCCTGCAGATCGTTCTCAACGGCATCAACATCGCGCTTTGCATCGTGCTCGGCCTGGAGCTCGGCTGGGGCGTGGCCGGCGTTGCCTGGGCGACGCTGACCGGCGAGTTTTGCGCGATGTTGCTGGGATTGGCGATTGTGCTGAGGCGCTTTTCCCGTGCGCCCCGCTTGCCGATGAGCCGCATCCTCGACTGGTCGGCCTTCAAGCACATGATGTCGCTGAACCGCGACATCATGATCCGCTCCTTCTCGCTTCTGGCCGCATTCGCTCTGTTCACGCGCCAGGGCGCGCAGTTCGGCACGGTCACGCTCGCCGCCAATGCCGTGCTGATGAACTTCTTTCTCATCGCAGGCTATTTCCTCGACGGTTTCGCCACAGCTGCCGAGCAGCTGGCGGGACGCGCCATCGGCGCCCGCGCCGAACGTTCGTTCCGGCGCGCGGTGCGGCTGACGCTTCTGTGGGGTTATGGCCTCGCCGGTGTCGCGACGCTGGTGCTGCTCTTTGGCGGTGCCGCCCTGGTCGGTGTCGTCACCACCTCCGATGCCGTGCGCACGGTGGCCGACACCTATCTGCCCTGGGCCGCGTTCACAGCGCTGAGCGGCGTGCTCGCCTTCCAGATGGATGGCGTGTTCATCGGCGCCACCTGGTCGCGCGACATGCGCAACATGATGCTGTTGTCGTTCTGCGTGTTCCTGGCAGCGTTGCTGACACTGACACCAGCCTTCGGCAATCACGGCCTGTGGGCGGCGCTGCACGTCTTCCTGCTGGTGCGCGGCATCAGCCTGTTCTCGATCATGCAGCGGCGGGTGCGCGAAGCCTTTTAGATCGGTTTCGCCAGCCAGTCGGCGAGCTTGCTGTCGCGAAGCTCGCGGATGGACTTCAGTCCCTCGCGGTCGGCGAGACTGGACATGCCGGCGACGATGCGTCCCGGCAAGGATGGTCCGGCATAGATCATGCCGGTATAAAGCTGCACGAGATCGGCGCCGGCGCGGATTTTCTCCAATGCGGTCTCTGCCGAATCGACGCCACCGACCCCGATGATCGCGCGATCCGCACCAAGCAGCTTGCGCATCCTGGCCAGCACGGCGGTCGAGCGCTCGAACAGCGGCTTGCCCGAAAGGCCGCCGGTTTCGCCGGCATGGCTGGTGCTCTTGAGCGCCGGCCGGGCGATCGTCGTGTTGGAAACGATGACACCGTCCACCGCGTTTTCGGTGACTTCCGCGGCGATGTCCTCGAGTTCGGCCTCGATGAGGTCCGGTGCGATCTTCAGAAACACTGGTGGCCTGGCGGCGGCGGCTTCACGCGCGGCCATGACGCGCGAAAGAAGCTCGGCCAGTTGCTCGCGCGCCTGCATGGTGCGCAGGCCAGGCGTATTGGGCGACGAGATGTTGACCGTGAGGTAAGAGGCAAGCGGTGCGAAACGCGCGATACCCTTCTCATAGTCGTCGATGCGGTCGGCGCTGTCCTTGTTGGCGCCGATGTTGACGCCGATGATGCCGCCACGCTGCCTGCGGGCAGCAAGCCGTCTTTCGGCGGCGTCGTGGCCTTCATTGTTGAAGCCCAGCCGATTGATGACGGCGTCGTCGCGCGTCAGCCTGAAGATGCGCGGCTTCGGATTGCCCGTCTGCGGCAGCGGCGTCACCGTGCCGACCTCGGCGAAACCGAAGCCGAGCGAGAGCAGCGCGTCCGGCACTTCCGCATTCTTGTCGTAGCCGGCCGCCATGCCGAGCGGGTTCGGGAAATCGAGCCCGCACAGGCTTACTTTCAACCGCTCGTCGCGTGGCGGGCGTGTCGCCACGGGCAAGCCGCAGCGCAAGGCGGCGATCGTGAGCCCATGCGCGGTTTCGGGATCGAAGCTGAACAGAACCTGCTGGCCGATGCGGTCGATCAGGCTCATTCGGCCTCCAGTTCCGGAAAGACATGGCTGCTGTCGGGGCCGAGCGGCAGAGATCTCACCCAGGCAACGGCGTCGAATTCGAGGGGGGCGTAGAGGTGGGGGAACAGCGCGCCGCCGCGCGAAACTTCATATTTCAGCGCTTCGCCGAGCTTGGTCCCGTCGATCGCGGCCAGCAAAAGGTCGTTCTGGCCGGCGAAGTAGCGAGCCGCGGTTTCCTGGACCTGTGTGGCGGTCGAGAAATGGATGTAGCCGTCGGCGAAATCGATCGGAGCGCCGTCGAAGCGGCCTGCAAGTTCAGCTTCGCGCCACAGGGCCTGCGGCACGATCTTGTAGATAAATCGTGACATGGTTGCGCTATAGTCTGATTGTGACGGCCGGAAAAGAGCGCAGAAGCGGCTCTCCCCATTTCCGGCGCAAAGCGCAGACAGATTGCGCGCAACGGCTGAAGGAGGAAACCATGCGTTTCGAACACCTCATCGTTCCCGCTACGCTGGCCGCGCTGTTTGCCGCGCCCGCATTGGCCGAGGATGCCGGCCGCTACCGGCTGGAAAAGACTGACCAGGGCTATGTCCGCATGGACACCCAGACTGGGGCCATGTCGGTCTGCAACGAACGCGACGGGCAATTAGTGTGCCGCGTCGCCGCCGACGAACGCGCTGCCTTCCAGGACGAGATCGACCGTCTGCAAGGCACGGTCAAGGCCCTGGACGGTCGTGTCACCAAGCTCGAGAATTCGTTGTCGGCCAAGCTGGAATCCAAGCTGCCCAGCGAGGAGGATTTCAACAAGACGATGAGCTACATGGAGCGCTTCGTGCGCGGCTTCATGGGCATCGTGAAGGACATGGACAAGGAAAACGGCGACCCGACCAAGCCAAGTCTGCAGAAGACCTGAGCTTTCTGGGCGCCACCCGGATCGGATCGAAGTGATCCTGATCCAGGCTAGCTTGTTGGGAACCTTCCGACTGTCGTCTTTGCTGCTTGAAAACGACGTCCGCCACCGCATAATCCAATCGCTTGATCCTGCGGGAAGAGAACAGGGATCGGGGAGGGACATCTTGCCGGCAGGCTACAGCTTCGTCATCGCCGACGATCACCCCCTTTTTCGCGGGGCGCTCAAGGCGGCGCTTACCGGCGTCGGCGATGTGGCCGTCATTCATGAGGCCGGTGACTTCGACAGCGTCAAGGCGCTGGTCACCGCCAATGAGGACATCGATCTCCTGCTGCTCGACCTGTCCATGCCCGGCGCCAGCGGGCTGTCGGGCCTGATCTCGCTGCGCGGCATCCATCCGTCGGTGCCGATGGTGGTGGTCTCGGCGCATGACGACCCGGTCACCATCCGCCGCGCGCTCGAACTGGGCGCTTCCGGCTTCATCTCCAAGTCGGCCAGCATGGAAGACATCCGCGAGGCGGTGAAGGCCGTGCTCGCCGGCGATATCGCCGTCCCCGCCGGCATCGATCTCGGCATCGAGCGCGATCAGGAAATCTCCGATCTCATCAAGCGCCTGCAGACCCTGACGCCGCAGCAGACGCGGGTGCTTGGCATGTTGGGCGAAGGATTGCTCAACAAGCAGATCGCCTATGAACTCGGCGTCTCGGAAGCAACCATCAAGGCGCATGTCTCGGCGATCCTGCAGAAGCTCGATGTCGACAGCCGCACCCAGGCGGTGATCCAACTCGCCAAGATCGGCGGCGACCCGCTGCAGAACGGCTGATCTATTCCGCCGCAGGTGCCAGCGGCTTCACCCTTGCCATCATCGTGCGCAGCGCCGCCGGCTTCACCGGCTTGTTGATCACTGGCACGTCGAGTTCGGCGGCCGCCATGCGCACCTCGCTGGTGCGGTCGGCCGTCACCAGAACCGCCGGTATCGCCTCGCGATAGTGCCGGCGCAGATGGGCGACGACATCCAGGCCCGTTTCCCCATCAAGGTGATAGTCGGCGAGGATCAGGTCGGGTTGCGCCAGCGCGCTGGCCCTTGCCTTGAAATCGGCGGAGCCCTGCAAGGTCGTTGCCGTGCATCCCCAACCCTCGATCAGCAGCCGCATGCCTTCCAGGATGCGGGTGTCGTTGTCGATGCAGACGACTGAGAGGCCGGCAAGTGTCGAACCGAGACGCGCCGCCATGCGGGGCCTGGCTTCGGGTGCCGCTTCCGCGGCTGCCGCCACCGGCATGACGACGGAGAATCGGGTACCTCTGCCCTGGTTGGAAAAAAGCCTGATCTCCAGCCTGAGCACGCGGGCGATGCGGTCGACGATGGACAGCCCGAGGCCGAGCCCCTCTGCCTCGCGCGCGCCTTCGTCGAGCCGCGTGAATTCGTGGAAGACAGTGTTCAATTTGTCGCCGGCAATGCCGATGCCGGTATCGATCACTTGCAGCTCCACCAGTTCGCCGCGCCGCCGCACGCCGACCAGTATGTGGCCCTTGCGCGTGTATTTGATGGCATTTGACACCAGGTTCTGGATGAGCCGCCTGAGCAGGTTGCGGTCGGTTGTCACCGACAGCGACGAGGGCACGATGGTCAGTTTCAGGCGTTTTTCAGCGGCGAGCGGTTTGAAATCCGTGCCGACCTGTCGAAGCAGGCCGTCGAGGCGGAAGGTCGTCTCTTCTGGTTTCATCGCGCCCGCATCCAGCCGCGAGATGTCGAGCACGGCACCCAGAATGGTCTCCACCGATTCCAGCGAGGATTCGATGTTGATCGCCGCTTGTCCGCTTGCGCCCTTGCCGGCCTTCTCGATCAGCGAGGCGCAATAGAGGCGGGCGGCATTCAGCGGCTGCAGGATGTCGTGGCCGGCGGCGGCCAGGAACCGCGTCTTGCCGAGATTTGCCTCCTCGGCCAGCATCTGCGCCTGCGCCAGTTCTTCGTTGACCCGGGTGAGTTCGGCGGTGCGGCTCTTAACGCGCTGTTCCAGCGATTCATTGGCGCGCTTGAGCGCCAGATCCGCCTCGACGCGCGCGGAGATGTCGGCATAGGTGGCGACCAGGCCACCATCCGGCATCGGGTTCGATCGCAGCTCCAGAATGCGGCCGCTGGTTTTGAGCTCGAGTTGCCAGGGGCCGACGAAACTGGCCAGCCGGTCGAGCACGGCAAGCCCGGTTTCGGGTGAAATGTCGCCCCGCTCGGCCAGATGACCGAGGATACGGTCGAGCGACACGCCGACCTGGCCCATGTCGTCGGGCAAATCGAACAGGGACCGATACTGACGGTTCCAGCAGATCAGCCGGAAGTCACGGTCGAAGACGGTGATGCCCTGTTCCATCTGGTCCAGCGCGATCTGCAGAAGGTCGCGGTTGTGTTGCAGAGCCTCGGTGGCATCGTCGAGCAGCCGGAAGGCATCGCGGGACTCTCGGTCGTTGCGGCGAAACAGCAGCGACAGCACAAGCCTTGCCGAGGACGAGCCGACGGCGCTGGCCAGGAGCTGCTCGGAAAACCGGATCGTCTCCATGCTGGCCTGTTCGTTGCCATGCAGGGAAATGCCCTGGTCCCGTTCGAAGGTCTGGAACGAACGTTCGGTGCGTTCGACCCCGAGGTAACGGCCGATCGTGTCCTTCAGGTCGTTGACGGTGGTGGCGGTGCGAAAGCGACGCAGGCTGGGCTTCGGGCTCGTGTCGCGCGGCACGAAGATCGCGGCCTGGATGCGCTCAAGCGGAACCGAGGCGCGCGACAGCGAGCCGAACACGAAGAACAGCGCGTTGATGGCCAGGCTCCACATGACGCCGTGGTTGAGCGGTTCGGCAATCGTGCCGAATAGCGCCTGCGGTCGCAGCGCCTGGATGCCGAACAGGCCCTGCGCGACGATGGTGTTGTCGGGTGACGCGATCGAGGGAAACAAGAGCGTGAAGGCCCATATGGCAATGCCCGCCACCATGCCGAGCGCAGCACCCCGTCCGTTGGCGCGGCGCCATATCAGGCCCCCGATCAATGCCGGCGCGAATTGCGCGATCGCCGCGAAGGACATCAGGCCGATGGAGGAGAGCCGCGCGCTGTCGGTGGAGGCGCGATAGTAGAGAAAGGCGATGAACAGCACGATGAAGATCGAGGCGCGGCGCACATTGAGGATCAGCGTCGACCAATCCTCGTTTTCCGAAGCGCTGTTCTTCAACACACGGCGCACGAACAGCGGAATGACGAGATCGTTGGAAATCATGATCGCCAGCGCGACGCACTCCACGATGACCATGGCGGTGGCGGCCGAGAGCCCGCCGATGAACGCGGCCATCGCCAGCCCGTCATGGCCGCTGAGCAGCGGCAGCGACAAAACGTAGAGGTCGCTCGAGGTGCGGCCGCCGACAAAGCTCAGCCCGGCAAAGGCGATCGGCAGCACGAACAGGTTGATGGCGATCAGGTAGAGCGGGAAGACCCATGTCGCCGTGCGCAGCTCGCGCTCGCTGCGGTTCTCCACGATCATCACATAGAACTGGCGCGGCAGCATGACGATGGCGAAGGCGCTGAGCCCGGTCAGCACCAGCCATGTGGCCAGCGACGTGCCATAGCCCATGGCATCCTTGACCTTCGGCGTCGCCGCGAACTGCTCGAACATGTCTCCCGGTCCACCGAAGATCAGGAAGGTGACCATCAGGCCGATCGCCAGGAAAGCGGCGAGCTTGACCACCGATTCCACCGCCACGGCCAGAACCAGCCCGTCCTGATGTTCGGTGGCGTCGGCGTGGCGGGTGCCGAACAGCACGGCGAACACCGCCAGAAGCATCGCCACGATCAGCGAGATGTCTGAAACGAAGGGGTCGAAGGAGAGCGGCGAGCCGGAATAATGTTCGACCATCAGGTTGACCGAACCGGAGATCGCCTTCAACTGCAGGGCGATATAGGGCACGGCGCCGACGGCCGCGATCAGCGTGGCGATCGCCGCGACGGTGAAACTCTTGCCATAGCGCGCGCCGAGGAAGTCGGCCACCGAGGTGATCTTCTCCGCCTTGGCCAGCCGCACGATGCGCGACAGGAGCGGAAACCCGAAGACGAACAAAAGGATCGGGCCGATATAGATGCCGAGGAATTCCAGCCCGCGCTCCGACGACAGGCCGACCGAGCCGAAGAAGGTCCAGGACGTGCAGTAGATGGCGAGGCTGAGCGCATAGATGAACGGCCGTGGCCGCCCCGGGCCAGCGGCGATCGAGCGCCGGTCGCCGAGGCTGGCGATCCCGAACAGAAGCGTCACATAGGCAAGCGCTATGATGACGATGAACCAGCCCTGCACGCCGGGTCCTCCTCCCATATTGCGTTGCTCTTCCCGATCGAGGCAATCACAGCTTCCAGGCCAAGTCCATCACGACATTGGGCGCAGCCGGGAAGCCATGGAGATGCTGACGGCCGCGCAGTGCGGCGCGCGTCACTTCGCGTTTTTCGCCTGTGCAACCTGAGTTTTTTGCTGTTGTATGCTCGAATCGGGACAGGGGACCGATAGTCCGCTGTGGAAGCAGCCTGCGCGACCAAGAGGGAAAAGATGCTGAAAGAGTTTCAGGAATTTATCTCCAAAGGCAATGTCATGGATCTGGCGGTCGGCGTCATCATCGGCGCTGCCTTCAGCAAGATCGTCGATTCGCTGGTCAACGACATCATCATGCCCTGGATCGGGGCGCTCGGTGGTGTCGATTTCTCGAACTATTTCTGGGCGCTTTCGTCGACGGTGACCGCCACCAATCTCGCGGATGCGCGCAAACAGGGTGCTGTGTTCGCTTATGGTAATTTCATCACGGTGCTTCTGAACTTCCTAATTCTTGCTTTCATAATCTTCATCATGGTCAAGGCCGTGAACAACATGCGCAAGCGCCTGGAAAAGGAAAAGCCGGCCCCGGCTCCGGCTGCACCGCCCGCCGATGTGGCATTGCTCACCGAAATTCGCGACCTGCTCGCCAAGAAGTAGCTTTTCGCCCGTCTGGACCAAGAACCCGGTCGCTTGCGGCCGGGTTTTTCTGTTTTCGGCCTTTGGGAAACGCGATAGCACTCGCCGGCAGGAAAACACGGAACCTGCCATGGACATGGTCGAGAATTTGCGCGCCGAGGCGCGCGCTGCTCCCGAAAGCGGCATCGTCGCGGTGATGAACCACGGGCGTGGTCGCGACGGGATGATCCCTCTCTGGGCCGGCGAGGGCGACCAGCCGACACCGGCCTTCATCTCTGAGGCCGCTAGCCGCGCGCTTGTCGGCGGCGAGACCTTCTACACCTGGCAGAAGGGCATCCCGGAAGTTCGGCAGGCTCTGTCCCGCTATTACGGGCGCCATTTCGGCAAGAGCTTCGCGCCGGAGGAGTTCATCCTGACCGGATCCGGCATGCACGCCATCCAGCTCGCTCTCGACGCGGTGGCCGGTGCCGGCGACGAGGTGATCTATCTGTCGCCCGCCTGGCCGAACTTTGCCGCCGCCGCGGGTATCGGCGGCGCCGTGCCGGTGCCGGTCGTGCTCGACCTCACCGACAATGGCTGGGTCTGCGATGTCGACAAGATCGCGGCGGCGATCACGCCGCGCACCAGGGCGCTGTTCGTCAACACGCCGTCCAACCCGACCGGCTGGACCGCCGACCGCGAGACCTTGCAGGCGATCCTCGACCTGGCCCGTGCCAGGAACCTGTGGATCGTCGCCGACGAGATCTATTCGCAGTTCCATTATGACGGCGGCCGGGCCGCCTCCTTCATCGACATCATGGCCGATGAGGACCGCATCCTGTTCGTCAACAGCTTCTCCAAGAACTGGTCGATGACCGGCTGGCGCGTCGGCTGGATCAAGACGCATCCGTCGTTGCAGCAGGTGTTCGAGAACCTGATCCAGTATTCGACCTCGGGCGTCGCGCAATTCATGCAGCGCGGAGCCGTCGCCGCCCTCGACGAGGGCGACGCCTTTGTCGCCGGCCAGGTCGCGCATGCCCGCCAGGCGCGCGATCTCGTCTGCGGCATCCTCGGCCGGTCGGGCCGGGCGCGTTTCGCCGTGCCGCCAGGCGCCTTCTATCTGCTCTTTTCCATCGACGGCCTTGTCGATTCGCGCGCCGCCGCCTTCGACATCGTCGACCATGCCAATGTCGGTCTGGCGCCGGGCACCGCCTTCGGTCCGGGCGGCGAACAGTTCCTCAGATTGTGCTTCCTGCGCCGTCTCGATCAGCTCGAGGAGGCAGCGACGCGTGTCGCGGACTGGATGCAGCGCTTGTAATTTCGCGCAAGATTGTTACGAGCCTGTGAGAAGGTGATATTTGCCGCTCCTGACCGGACGGCTTGAGGAAAGTACGCCAGATGACAGTAAAGCCGCGCATTGCTTTGATCCCGCATGCATCGCCGACATCGCCGGCCGCCCGTGCTGCGCTGATGGAGAATCCAGGTTTCGGCAAGGTGTTCTCCGACCACATGGTCACCATCACCTGGAGCGTCGAGCGCGGCTGGCACGATGGCGCGGTCAAGGCGCGCGCACCTTTCGCCATCGATCCGGCGGCGGCCGTGCTGCACTACGCCCAGGAAATCTTCGAGGGCATGAAGGCCTACCGCACCAAGGACGGGTTGGCACTTTTCCGCCCCGAGGAGAATGCACGCCGCCTGAACCTGTCGGCCGAGCGCATGGCGATGCCGCCTATCCCGGAAGACCTGTTCATCGAAGCCGTCGAGAAGCTGGTGCGCATCGACGCCGACTGGGTGCCGGAGGGCGACGGCAGCCTCTATCTGCGGCCCTTCATGTTCGCCAGCGAGGCGTTCCTCGGCGTTCGCCCGGCCACCGAATACATCTTCTGCGTCATCGCCTCGCCGGTCGGCGCCTATTTCAAGGGCGGCTATAAGGCGGTGACGGTTTGGGTGTCGGACGACTACACCCGCGCCGCGCCGGGCGGCACGGGTGCCGCCAAATGCGGCGGCAACTATGCCGCCAGCCTGATCGCCCAGGCCGAAGCCACCCGCAATGGCTGCGATCAGGTCGTCTTCCTCGACGCGGCCGAGCGCCGCTGGATCGAAGAACTCGGCGGCATGAACGTCTTCTTCGTCATGGACGACAAGCGCATCGTCACGCCGCCATTGGGCACGATCCTGCCCGGCATCACGCGCGCTTCCATCATGAAGCTCGCCGCCGAAGCCGGCTATACGGTCGAGGAACGCCTCTACGGCTTCGACGAATGGCAGGCCGACGCCAAGAGCGGCAAGCTGCGCGAAGCGTTTGCTTGCGGCACCGCCGCCGTCATCGCCGGCATCGGCACCGTGAAGTTCAGGGACGGCTCGTTTGCCATCGGCAACAGCGGCGACGGCGAGGTCACCTCGCAGTTGCGCGCCAAGCTGGTCGGCGTGCAGCGCGGCACCGTCAAGGACGACCACGGCTGGGTGCGCAAGATCTAGGGTTCCCGCGCCGGCGGCTCGTTGCCGTTGCCTTTCCCTTGAGGCTCCGTAATATCCAGGTGGATATGACGGAGCCTTTTGCATGAGATCTGCCCGCGCTTTTCTGGCCTTCCTCCTCGTGCTGGCCGTGCCATCCTGGGCACGTGCGGGAGATGGTGGCATCGCCATTTCGGGCGTCGGTATCACCTCCGCCACACTGACCCCGGCCGATCTCGCGAAATTTCCGGCGACGGAAATGGACGTCTCGTTCATGACCAAGAACGGGGTGGAGAAAGGGCACTACAAGGGCGTGCTTTTGTGGTCGCTGCTGCAGGAAAAGGGCCTGTCCAAGCTCAGCCAGAACCACCACGAAGACCTGCAGCATACGTTCCTGGTGACCGCCGAAGACGGCTACCGCATCGCCTTCTCGATCGGCGAGATCGCGCCGGATTTCGGCAACCGGGCGATCCTGATCGCCACGGAGCGCGACGGCAAGCCGCTGGCGCCGGACGAAGGGCTCCGGCTGGTGGTGCCGGGCGATGCCCGCGGCGCCAGAAGCGTCAAGGGCGTGGTCTCGATCGAGGTGAAGTAGGCGGGCGCAGGGCCTCGTCAGGGCGCCAGGCGCACGGTGATCGTAGCGCCGGGGGCTGACAGCTGTCGCGCCAGCGACTGCGCCTCGGTTGCAGTGTCGACGCTGATCATGACACTGCCGCCCGTGATCGGTTCTCTTATGATCGGCTCCGAGATCACCTTGCCGTCGACGACGAGCTGCGTTTGCCGTCCGACCGAGGCGGTCGTGAAATCCCGGAAAGCGCCGGCGCTGTCCGGTGTCATATCGATTTTGACTGCGGCTCCGTAGCTGACTGAGTCCGTCACCACTTCGGCTTTCGCGATCTTGAGCGAGACCGGAGCAACCGTTTTGGCCGGCTCGGCTGCAGCTTGTTGCTCGATTGGTATGCCAGGCTTTGCCTCACTGCCGGTTTTTTCCAGATCAGAAGGCCGGGACGCGGGTTGTTCCAGCGGACTGATCGCTTGGGCCGACACGCTCTTGGCATTCCATGTGGGTGGCTCGGGCAGGACCGGCGATTGGTCGTCGCGCCAGATATGCGTGACGATGGTGAGCTTCGTGCCGCCCGTGTCCACCGTCACGCTATCTAGCGCCTCCACGGTCGAACCGTCTTGCAGCGACATGACGAGCGTCAGGTCGCGCGATTTTTGGGAGCTTTGCACCCGCGCCATCTGTTCGTCCGTCAGCTGCTTTGAGCGTTCGGCGAAGGCGGCGATCATCTTTTCGATCCGCGCTTTCATGGCCGAATGCAGAGCCATCGCATCGAAACTCTGTTTCATGCTGAAGGTGGCCGTGCGCCTTGCGCTGTCGGTCGTTTCGAACTTCCACGCCGATGTCGCGGGAACGAGCGTGTCCCCCATGCTTTCGTCGCTTTTTGCGGTCCAGGTACTGCCGACCTCGGTGGTGCCCTCCTGCGTGGCCTGTCCTAGGCTGAGAACGATGACCTCGGGGAGAAGGACGTCGACGACCTTCAGCGGGTTGTCCTTGACCGCCTGAAGCATCTGGCTGGCAACGCTATCGGCCGGCAGTGTCGTGCCGGCAGCTCCCTGTGTGGCGATGAGGTTTTCCATATGGGCGATGATCTGGTCGGCTCCCGTCAGCGCGGTCGGATAGCCGGTCAGATCCGTGTCGAGATCCAGCTGCTGCACGCCATAGGCAGCCAGCGAATTCCGAAGCTGGGCATTCATCGCATAGGAATCCGCCGCGCCCGTCGTTCCCGGCGGCAGATCGGCGGAAAGGTTCCACCGGACGCGCATCGCCTTGTCGTCGCGCGAGAGAACGACCAGCTGATGGCGGAAGTCTCCGCGCATCACCACCGAAGACGCTTCCGGTTTGTCGAACCAGAGCGACATGTCGGTCTCGGTCGTCTTCTGGATACGGTAGCCATGCTCGGCGCCGACTGCCGGCTGATATGCAGGGATCGTGACGCTTTCCGCTGCCCTTATCGGGCCAACGGGGGTGAGGCCGAGGCAGCAGGCCAGCGCAAGAGTGAACGGGCCGGGCAAGCCGAATCCGGATTTGCGGCGTCGATGAATGGCGCGGACTGGCATGCGATATTTCCGGTCAAAAGCCCCGGTCGAGACCTGACACGTCAATCTCCGGCTGTCCACACAGCATGCTGGAATGGACGGAAACTATTTCCGGCTAGCACCTGCACACAGCCGGGGTCGTCGCTTAAGGAAGCGGCTGCCGTCAGCCGCCGGACTTGGGCACCAGCAGCGAAACGATGCGCTCGTTTTCGGTGACGGACGGACGGCCGGCGGCGCCGTAGGGGATGCCGAGGGCGTCCCAGGTCTCGACCAGCGCTGCCTGCAGTTCCGCGATCAGCTCGTCCGAATGGAACGGCGTCGGCGTGATACGCAACCGCTCGGTGCCGCGCGGCACGGTCGGGTAGTTGATCGGCTGGATGTAGATGCCATGCACGCCGAGCAGGCGGTCGCTGGCCATCTTGCAGAGTTCCGGGTCGCCGACCAGGACCGGCACGATATGGGTGGCGGAGTTCATTACCGGCAGGCCGGCATCGGCCAGCACCTGCTTGGTGCGTTCGGCCTGACGCTTCTGCGCGTCGCGTTCGGTCTGCGAATTCTTCAGATGGCGGATGGATGTCGTGGTGGCCGCCGCGAGCGCCGGCGGCAGCGCGGTGGTGAAGATGAAACCCGGCGCGTAGGAACGCACGGCATCGATGACCGCCTTGTTGCCGCTGATGTAGCCGCCCAGCGTGCCGAACGCCTTGGCCAACGTGCCCTCGATGATGTCGATGCGGTCGGCCAGGCCCTCGCGCTCGGTGATGCCGCCGCCGCGCGGACCGTACATGCCAACGGCATGGACCTCGTCGATATAGGTCATGGCGTTGTATTTGTCGGCGAGGTCGGCGATCGCCTCGATCGGTGCGATGTCGCCATCCATCGAATAGACGCTTTCGAAGACGATCAGCTTGGCGCGCTCGCGCCCGGCCGCCTGCAGCAGGCTCTCCAGATGCGCGACGTCGTTGTGGCGGAAGATCTTCTTTTCAGCGCCGGAGCGGCGCACGCCCTCGATCATCGAGGCGTGGTTGAGCTCGTCCGAGATGATCAGGCAGTTCGGCAACAGCCGCGCGATGGTCGAGATCGACGCCTCGTTGGACACGAAACCGGAGGTGAAGACCAGCGCCGCCTCCTTGGCGTGCAGGTCGGCGAGTTCAAGCTCGAGCTCGACCAGCGGGTGATTGGTGCCGGAAATGTTGCGGGTGCCGCCGGCGCCCGAGCCCATGCGGCCGGCCGCTTCCTGGAAGGAGGCGATCACGTCAGGATGCTGGCCCATGCCGAGATAATCGTTCGAGCACCAGACGGTGATTTCCTCGGCGCGGCCGTTGGAGCGCCAGATGGCGCGCGGAAATTTGCCGGCGATGCGCTCCAGGTCGGCGAAAACCCGGTAGCGGCGCTCCGCGTGGAGCTGGTCGATCGCTTCCTCGAAGAACCGCTGATAGTTCATCTTTGCTTCCCAATTTGCGTCCGGATCATAGTCATCGGCCCGTCTGACGTCCATGGACCAGCTTTGGTCAAAATGCCACGCCCTGAACCAAGTCCAACGAACACAAAGCGCTGCCTATTCCCTTGATGTGGATCAATATTGCGGTGAGGCGAAACCAAGCATCTACGATCATCCAGATTGCTTTTTAAGGCTTTCCCGTTAGCGTCGGCAACGATGCCGCACATGAGACTGTTTCGCGCAATCTTGAAGGGAGTGGCCGAATGGCGGTGTTGGTGACCGGTGGCGCCGGCTACATCGGCAGCCACATGGTGTGGGAGCTGCTGGATTCCGGCGAGGAAGACGTCGTCGTCATCGACCGCCTGTCCACCGGTTTCGACTGGGCGGTGGCCCCGGAGGCGAAATTTGTCGTCGGCGACGTTGCCGACAAGGAACTGGTCGGCGCGCTGATCCGCGAGCATGGCATTGACGCCATCATCCATTTCGCCGGCTCCATCGTCGTCCCGGAATCGGTCGCCGATCCGCTTGCCTACTACGAGAACAACACCTCCAAGACACGCACGCTGATCGAAACCGCGGTGCGGGCCGGCGTGTCCAACTTCATCTTCTCGTCTACGGCCGCGGTCTATGGCAGCGCCGGGCTGGAGCCGGTTGTCGAGGACGCCAGCACTGCGCCGGAATCGCCCTATGGCCGCTCCAAGCTGATGAGCGAGTGGATGTTGCGCGATGCGGCAGCCGCCCATGGCCTGCGTTACACGGCACTGCGTTATTTTAACGTCGCCGGCGCCGATCCCAAGGGCCGCACCGGCCAGTCGACACCGGGCGCCACCCACCTCATCAAGGTCGCCAGCGAGACGGCGCTGGGCAAACGCGCCGCCATGCAGGTGTTCGGAACCGACTATCCGACACCCGACGGCACCTGTATGCGCGACTATATCCATGTCAGCGATCTGGCCGCCGCGCACCGGCTGGCGCTGCAAAGGCTGCGCGCCGGCGGCGGCAATCTGGTCGCCAATTGTGGTTACGGCCACGGCTATTCCGTGCTCGAGGTGATCGATGCCGTGCGCCGCGCCTGCGGGCACGATTTCGCCGTCAATCTCGGCCCGCGTCGGCCGGGCGACGCCGCCGCGATCGTCGCGAATTCCGACCGGGCCCGCGGCGAGCTCGGTTGGGTGCCACGTCGCGACGATCTCGACCTGATCGTTGGCGATGCGCTGGAGTGGGAACGCATTCTCGCCAGGAAAAACTCCGCGCGCGGCTGAAGTTCGCCATTCTCCGGCCTGGCCCAGCGTCTCGAGGCTCGAAACGCCAGCCGATTGCGGTTATGAGAACGCCGACGCGGCTGGGGCTGGTCGCATTCGTCATCGCGTTGAGGGGGCGGCATTGAAGATTTTGGTTCTCGGCGCAGGCGTCGTCGGCACGGCGGCGGCCTATTCTCTCGCCAAGGATGGGCATGAAGTGACGGTCGTCGAACGCCACGAGATCGCGGCGCGCGGCACCAGCTATTCCAATGCCGGCCTGGTTTCGCCGGGCGATGCCACCGCCTGGGCCTCCCCGACGGCGCTGAAGACATTCCTGCGCGCGCTGTACAACCATGATCTCGGCATCAAGGTCAGGCTGCGCTTCGATCCCTATTTCCTGGCCTGGAGCATGCGTTTCCTCAGGCAGTGCACGCAGGAGCGGCTGCGCGCCAACACGGCGGTCAAGCTCAGGCTCGCGCTCTATTCGCGCGACTGCATCAACGCCATCTCGGACGAGACCGGCATCGGCTACGACGAGCGCCGCAAGGGCATCCTTTATTTCTTCCGCTCGCAGCAGAGCCTCGACACCGGAACCGACAACTACCGCTTCCTCGCCGAGCATGGCTTGCCGATCGAGATCGTCGATCGCAACCGGCTCATCGAGCTTGAGCCCGGGCTTGCCGGCGCCAAGGACAAGATCGCCGGCGGCGTCTATTCGCCGATCGACCAGACCGGCGATTCCAGGCAGTTCGTCGAGCGGCTCGCCGCCTATGCCGCCGAAAAACTCGGCGTGACGTTTCTTTATGGTACCACCGTCGAGGGACTGGACATCGAGGGCGACGCCGTGCGCCGGGTGATGACGTCGGCGGGGCCGCTTTCGGCCGATGCCGTCGTCATCTCGATGGGCCCGGAGAGCGGCCTGCTCGGCCGCCGCTACGGCATCGACCTGCCCGTTTACCCGGTCAAGGGCTATACCGCGACGCTGCCGCTGGAGGACGAAAGCAAGGGGCCGACCATGGGCGGCGCCGACGAAGACCAGTTGATCGCCTATTCGCGCCTCGGCAACCGGCTGCGGCTCGCCTCGACGGCCGAGTTCACCGGTTTCGATCGTTCGTTTCGCCCCAGCGACTACGCCGCCATGTTCAGGACGGCGAAGGACCTGTTCCCCGGCGCCTTCGACGAGAAAAAGGCCGAGCTCTGGGCCGGCCTGCGGCCAATGATGCCGAACTCCGTCCCGGTCATCGGTCGTGCGAAATACCGCAACCTTTATCTCGACACCGGTCATGGCCATGTCGGCTGGACCATGGCCTGCGGCTCGGGCCGCTTCCTGGCCGATCTGGTTGCCGGCCGCAAACCCGAGATCGACCCGCAGGGGCTTGTCTACAAGGGCTAGGCGGGAACGGTGCTGCGAGCGCGGGCATCGCGATGCGGAGCCACCTGGCGGAAGAGTTCGCCATCCAAACCGGTTGAGAACTCATGGATTGCCCAGCCTTCACCTCGACTTCCCGGTTTTGCCGGGAAATGATCGCTGCCTGAGCAGTTTCAGCAAAGGCGCGCGGCGATTTTGCGTCCGGAATTGTGCGAAAACAAAGCGCTCGAGCGCTTCGAGGGAAGCCGAGAGGCTCTGACGGTTGGGGGTATGATGCGGCGCTTCTTGAAGTTCATTCTCCCGGCATTGGTGGTGCTGCTCGCCGTCGGGCTCGGCTTTTTCTTCTTCGTGCTGCCGGCCCGCGTCGAACAGGCGATGAACCGCGTCATCAACCCGCCGCCCTATGCGGCTTCGGACAAGGCCAAGGCGCTGCATGAGACGCTCATCATCGCCGATCTGCACGCGGACCCGCTGCTGTGGGGGCGCGATCTGCTGGCGCGTGGCACACGCGGTCAGGTCGATATACCGAGGCTGGAGGACGGCAACGTTGCCCTGCAGGTGTTCGCCGTGGTCAGCAAGTCGCCGCGTGGCCAGAACATCGAGCACAATGACGGCTCGACCGACAACATCACGCTGCTTGCGATAGGCCAGCGCTGGCCGCTTTCGGCTATCCTCAGCCTCAAGCAGCGCGCGCTTTACCAGGCCGCCAGGCTGAACGACATGGCGGCACGCTCCGACGGCCACTTCGTCGTCATCAGGACGAAGCGCGACCTGCGCCGTTTCCTGGAACGACGCAAGGTCGAGCGCGGTATCGTCGCCGGTCTGCTCGCTATCGAGGGCGCGCAGGTGCTGGAAGGCGATCCGGCCAATGTCGACGCGCTCTTCGATGCCGGGTTCCGCATGATGTCGCCTGCGCATTTCTTCGACAGCGAGATGGGTGGTTCCGCGCATGGCGTCGACAAGGGCGGCCTGACCGACAAGGGTCGCGAGATGGTCCGCCGCATGGAGGAAAAGGGCATGATCCTCGATCTCGCCCACGCCTCGTCCGCCACCATCGACGATGCGCTCGCTGTCTCGACGCGTCCCGTCGTCATCTCGCACACCGGAGTGAAGGGCACCTGCGACAACAACCGCAACCTGTCCGACGACCAACTGAAGGCGCTGGCGGCCAAGGGAGGACTGATCGGCATCGGCTACTGGGAAACCGCCGTCTGCGGCAAGGATGCAGCCGCCGTTGCCAGGGCGATCCAGCATGCAGCCGGTGTCGCCGGCATCGATCATGTCGCGCTCGGCTCGGATTTCGACGGCGCCGTCGCGATGCCGTTCGACACCACCGGACTTGTCCAGATCACCGACGCGCTGCAGTCCGCCGGTTTCAGCGACGCGGATACCGGCAAGGCGATGGGTGGCAACGAAATCCGCTTCCTGCTCGAAAATCTGCCGGACTGAGGTTCACGGCTTTCGCCGCAAACGCCTGATCGTTGTGCCGATTATTTCCCGAATATGGCGCCTTGCATCGCAGCGGTTTTGAGGCGAGTCATTGGCCCCGTCGTGAATCACCACTCTGGGGCGGGGGATCTCTGGAGAACGGTCATGCAACGAATCCGCCACGCGCTGATTTCCGTCAACCTTGTTCTTGCGCTTGCCTGCGCGCCGATAGCGCCGGCGATAGCTGCGTCGCCGGAGCCGGCGAAGGGCGAAAACGGCATGGTCGTCACGGCGCAACGCCTGGCCACCCAGGCCGGCGTGGACGTTCTGAAGAAAGGCGGCAACGCCGTCGATGCCGCGGTTGCCGTCGGCTACGCACTGGCCGTTACCTATCCGACCGCGGGCAATATCGGCGGCGGCGGCTTCATGACCATTCGTTTCAAGGACGGCAAGACGACCTTCCTCGATTTCCGCGAGCGCGCGCCGCTTGCCGCCACCAAGACCATGTATCTCGACAAGGACGGCAACCCGGTCAAGGGCGCCAGCCTCGACGGTTATCTGGCGGTCGGCGTGCCGGGTTCGGTTGCCGGTTTCGAATATGCACGCGAGAAATACGGAACCTTGCAGCGCGCGGACCTGATGGCGCCGGCAATTCGCCTGGCCGGTGACGGTTTCACGCTTGAACAGGGCGATGCCGCCTCGCTCGCCGGTGGCGCGGAAAGGCTGGCCAAGGACCCGGCCGCGGCCGCCATCTTCCTGAAACCGGACGGCAAGCCGTTCGGTGTCGGCGAAAAGCTGGTCCAGCCGAACCTCGCCGCGACCCTTTCGACTATTTCCGACAAGGGCGCCGACGCGTTCTATAAGGGCGGTATCGCCGACGCCATCGTCGCCGCCAGCAGCGGCAAGGGCGGCATCCTCGCCAAGGCCGACTTCGAGCAGTACAAGGTGCGCGAACTCGCCCCGGTGACCTGCAACTACCGTGGCTACGAGATCGTTTCCTCGCCGCCGCCAAGCTCGGGCGGCGTCATCATCTGCGAGATCCTCAACGTTCTCGAGGGCTATCCGCTTTCCTATCTCGGCCCGGGATCGGCGGATACCGCGCATCTGATGATCGAGGCGATGCGCTACGCCTATGTCGACCGCAATTCGGCGTTGGGCGACCCGGACTTTGTCCAGAACCCGGTATCGAAGCTGCTGGACAAGAACTATGCCGCCGAAATCCGCGCCAAGATCGATCCGTTCCGTGCGGGCGTCTCCAAGGACCTGATGCCGAAAGGGTTCGGCGAGAGCAAGGAGACCACGCACTATTCGATCATCGACAAGGACGGCAACGCGGTTGCGGTCACCTATACGCTGAACGGCAGTTTCGGTGCCGGCGTGGTGGCCGACGGCACCGGCATCCTGCTCAACAACGAGATGGACGATTTCACCCAGAAGCCCGGCGTGCCCAACCTCTACGGGTTGGTTCAGGGCGAGGCGAACGCCATCCAGCCGAAGAAGACGCCGCTGTCTTCGATGAGCCCGACCGTGATCGCCAAGGACGGCAAGCCGTTCATGGTCATCGGCAGTCCCGGCGGCTCGCGCATCATCACTATCACGCTCGAGGCCATTATCAACGTCATCGACCACGGCATGAACATCCAGGAGGCGATCGATGCGCCGCGCATCCACCATCAGTGGCTGCCGGACACGGTCTATGTCGAGCAGGACGGCCTGTCGCCGGATACGCTGAAGCTGCTTGCCGGCATGGGTTACAAGCTGGATGTCGCCGAGGAAGGCGAGACTTGGGGCAAAGCTGCCGGTATCCTGATCGGCGGGCGCAGCCTGGGCGAAATCCGGAAGGGTGGCGGTGCACGCTACAACGGCGCCATCGACAGCCGCGCCACGGCTGGCGAGGCGCTGGGGTATTGACGTCCCCCAGCGCCTCCACCGGGCTCAGCTGGGGGTTAAGAGCCCGGCATTTCGGCTTGCCGCCTAGCAAGCAGTTCTCCCTGGAGCCGGTCGGCTTCCGTCACCGAGGTGAGTGGCTTTAGCCTGCGGGCCAGCCAGTTCTTCAGGTCGTCCATGACGGTGAACATCACCGGCACGAAGACGAGCGACAGAAGCGTCGAGGTGATCAGGCCGCCGATGACGGCGATCGCCATCGGGGCGCGGAAGCCGGCGTCAGCACCGACGCCGATCGCGGCGGGCACCATGCCGGCCACCATGGCGATGGTGGTCATGATGATCGGCCGCGCCCGCGTCGTTCCGGCCTTCAACAAGGCGGCGCGTCGGTCGAGGCCTTCGCGCCGCGCCTCGATCGCGTAGTCGACTAGCAGGATCGAGTTCTTGCCGACGATGCCCATCAGCATCAGGATGCCGATGGTCGAAGACAGGTCGAGCGCCGAACCGGCCAGCAGCAATGCCAGTGCCGCGCCGCCAAGCGACAGCGGCAGCGCGATGAGGATGGTCACCGGCTGCAGGAAGTCCTTGAACAGGAGCATCAGCACCGCCGCCACCATCAGCACGCCGCCCAGCACAGCGAGCGCGAAGTTGCGGAACATCTCGGCCATGTATTCGGCGTCGCCATATTCGGCCAGCGTGACGCCCGCCGGTAATTGCTTGTAGGCCGGCAGCTCGGCAATCGCGGCCATCGCGGTGCCCAGCGTCACGCCGTTGAGATTGGCTTCGATGGCCACCAGCCGCTTGCGATTCAGCCTTTCGGCCTGGCCTTCCTCGGCTCCGAACGAGATGTCGGCAACCGAGGTCAAGGGTACCATCTTGCCTCTCGACGTGCTGACGCGCAGCTTGCGCAGCGTCTCCAGATCGGCCCTGGCCGATGTGTCCAGCATCACGCGGATCGGCACCTGGCGGTTGCCGAGATTGAACTGCGCCGAATTGGCGTCGGTCTCGCCCAATGTGGCGATGCGGGCGACGGTGCCGAGCGTTGCCGAGGAGACGCCCAGACGGGCGGCTTCGTCGGGGCGGGGTTTTACTATCAGCTCCGGCGCGAGCGGGGGCTCGGTGGACAGCACGTTCGCCAATTGCGGCAGCCCGCGCATCTCCATTTCCAGTTTCCGCGCCGCGTCGGAAAGTTGCACCGCGTCCTCGCCGACGAGATAGATCGAGACCTCCTTGCCGCCGCCGTCGGACAGGAAGGTGAATTGGATGTCGGGTGTCGCGGCCAAGATCGGCCGCACCTCCATCTCGAACGATTTGCGGTTAAGCTTGCGTTCGCTGCGCGGTGTCAGCCGGATGAGCAGGTTTGCCTCGTTGACGCTTTCCGAGGTGGCGAGAACGGCCTCTACCTCGGGTCGTGTCATGAGTTGCTTGACGATGCCATCGGTCACGCTCTCCGTCTCGGGCAGCCTGGTTCCGGGCGGCAGGGTCACTTTGACCTGCGAGAGATTGCCGTCGCTGGTTGGCAGGAAGCCGGTCGGCAAAAGGGTCAAAAGCCCAAGGGAGCCGGCGAAGATCACCGCGACGATGCCCAGAGCGGTCTTGCGATGGTCGAGCGTCCAGCCGAGCAGCTTGAGATAGCCTGCGGAAAAGGTGGACGGCGCAGCGTCGGCGTGGGTGGGGTGCGCCGCCGGCTGCATCAGGTAGGCGGCCATCAACGGTGTCAGCAAGCGGGCAACGAGCAGCGAGAACAGCACGGCGATAGCGACCGTCAGGCCGAATTGCTTGAAATACTGACCGACCGCACCACCGATGAAACTGACGGGCGCGAAAACAGCAACGATGGTGAGCGTGGTGGCGACCACCGCCAGGCCGATCGCATCGGCCGCCTCGATCGAAGCGATATAGGGCCGCTTGCCCATATGGATGTGGCGTTCGATGTTCTCGATCTCGACGATGGCGTCGTCCACCAGGATGCCGATGACCAGCGTCAGGGCCAGCAGGCTGATCGAGTTCAGCGTGAAGCCGAGCAGCGCCATGATGGCAAAGGTCGGCAGGATGGAAAGCGGCATCGCCAGCGCCGAGATCAGCGTCGCGCGCCAATTGCGCAGGAACAGGAACACCACGACGACGGTCAGGATCGCGCCCTCGACCAGAGCGGTCGAGGCGGCGTCATAACTTTCCATCGTATATTGCACCGTCGAGATCATTTCCTTCATCTCGATGTCGGGGGTGCGCGCCTGAATCTCGGCGATACGCCCTTTCGCGGCCTCGGCGACGGTGGTGTCGCTGTAGCCCTTGGCGCGTGAAACCGAAAAGCCGACTACTTGTTCGCCGTCCAGCCGGGCGAAGCTGCGCGGCTCGGCCGAAGTGTCGGCTACGGTGGCGATGTCTGCCAGTCGCACCCAGCGATTGCCGGGCAGGGGGACGGAAAGCTGCGACAGTTCCTCGACGGTCTTGACGCTGCCCAGCGCCCGGATCGCCTGCTCTCGCCCGCCAATCGTGCCACGTCCGCCGGGAATGTTGGCGTTCATGTCGCGCAAGGTCGAATTGACCTGGTCGGCGGTGACGCCGAGGGCCAGCAGCTTGTCCGGATCGAGCGACACGCGGATTTCGCGGTTGACGCCGCCAAGCCGCTGCACCTTCTGCACGCCCGGGACCGCGAGCAGTTCGCGATTGACGGTATCGTCGACGAACCACGACAGCTCGACGGGCGACAGGCGCGGTGCCCTGATCGTGTAATAGAGGATGGCGCTGCCGTCGACATCGACGCGCGAGATCACCGGTTCCTGGATCGATTGCGGCAGATCCGAGCGGATCTGCGTGACCGCCTCGCGAACGTCGGTGGTGGCGCGGTCGGGATCGGTGCCGATCTTGAACTCGACCGTTGTCGTCGAGACGCCGGTGCTGATCGTCGAACGGATATGATTGACGCCGGGAAGGCCGGAGGCCGCACCCTCGACGCGGCGCGTCACCTGCGTTTCCAGTTCGGCGGGCGCGGCGCTGGCTTGCGTCACCGTCACCGTCACGATCGGGAAGGAGACATTCGGGTTGGCGTTGATCGGCAGCCGCATGAACGCGGCCATGCCAGCAAAGGTCAGGACGACAAACAGGACGATGGTAGGGATCGGCTTGCGGATCGCCCAGGCGGAAATGTTGCGGGTCATCGCTTCACGCTCCCGGCGGCCGGCACCAGGTCGACGACGGTGACGGCGTCGCCTTCGCGCAGGGCGGCCCCTGCCTTGGCGACGATGCGCTCACCTGGTTCAAGCCCGGTCCGGATTTCAACCTTGCCACTCTTGCGCAAGCCGGTCTCGACCGGGCGTCGTTGCACGCGGCCGCTTTCGACAACGAAAACAGCGGAATCGTCGGTACCGCGCCCATAGACCAGCGCGCTGTCGGCGACGACGATGGCTTCGCGCTTGGCAAACACCACTTCGGCCCTGCCAAAAGCGCCGGCGAACAGCGGTTCGTTGGTGTCGAGCGCGATCTGCGCCGCGCCGAGCCGGGTTTCGCGATCGATCTTCGGCGCCACAACGCGCACGGTGCCGCCGATCTCGCTTGTCCGTCCGGCCAGCCTGATCTTGACCGGTTGGCCGACCGCCAGCGACGGCAGGTCTGCTTCCGGGATTTCCGCGGCGAACTCCACCAACCCGTCGCGGATGATGCGCACCAGCGGCTCGGCGCCGGCCTGTGCGCCGGCGCGCGCCTGCCGTTCCGAGACCACGCCGTCTGCCGACGCGCGAATGATGGCGCGTTCCAACTGCCGCGTCGCTTCTGCGCGCTGCGCTTCCGCTTCGGCGTTTTCGGCGCGCTGCACGGCCACGCCCTGCGTTGCAACGGCCACGGTGGAGGTGCGCTCCTCATAGGTCTGTTCGGAAATGATACGGCTCAGCTTCAGCCGCTCCGCACGATCGAGCGCCGCCCGCGCCTGTGCCAGGGTTGCTTCCTGCTGGGCGAGTGACGCCTTGCTGCGGGCGACGCGGCCTTCCGCCTCGCGCAACTTGTTTTCCAGCATCGCCGTTTCCAGCCTGACCAGCACCTGGCCGGCGGTAACCCGCTGGCCGACCTCGACCTCCACGGAGGCGATGCGCTGGTCCTGTTGCGCTGTGCCGACCGCAATCTCGTCGCGGGCCACCAGGACACCGGTGAAGGTCAGCGTCCATTCGGCCGGCTGCCGCTCGGCGATCAGGGTCGAAACGGTGCGCTGCGACAATGTCGGCTGTGCCGACGCGGCTGCGGAAGCGCCGTCGGCCAGCAGCGGGCTTGTGCCCGCCAGCAGAAGGGAAAACGAGGCCGCGGCTGCCCGAACGAAGTGAGGGACGTCACGCATGGATGTTGCTGCCTATGTCTGGGGCGAAGTCGCCACGTCTTCATTATTAGACTAGTCGATCTAATAAATCACCGGAGAGCGTGTCAAGCCATGCAATAACTGGCTTTTTTGCGTTGACACGTCGTCATACGGAATTTATTAGACTGACTAATCTAATAAAACGGCGGCGGAATTGAGGCAAGCATGCGCAAGGTCGACCCCGAGAAGCACGAAGCAAAACGTCGGCAGATTCTTGAGGCTGCGGTCGCTTGTTTCGCGCGCAAGGGCTTCCATCGCACCTCTACGGCCGAGATTTGCGCCGAAGCCGGCATGAGCCCGGGCAATCTCTTCCACTATTTCCCGACCAAGCAGTCGATCATCGCCGCTATCGTCGAGGAGGAACGGCGCCAGACCGCCGACTACTTCGAGGGCATCAATCCCTCTTCGGACCTCTTTGCCGAGTTGCTCGATTTCATGGACATCGTGCTCGAACTGGCATCGGATCCGACCTACCTCAAGCTCGCGCTCGAAATCGCCGCCGAGGCCATTCGTGACGAGGAGATCGGCAACCTCGTCGCCAAAACCGACACTGAACTGCAAACGGCTCTGAACACGCTGTTGCGCAATGCCGCCGCGCGCGGCCTTGTCGATCCGACGCTGGATCCGGCCGACAGCGCGCGCTGGATCGCGGCGCTGGTCGACGGCATTTTCAGCCGCGTCGCCGTCGACCCTGGCTTCAGCCCGCTGGAGCAGCGGCCGATGCTGCGGCTTCTCATCACGCGCTTCCTGCGGCCGGGTGCTGCGCCGGCGACCGCCTGAACGGCCTCGTCGGTTGTGAGGGCCTTTCCCTCAGCCGCGACCGCGACCTTGGAAAGATAAGGCGATGCAGATGCAGAAACGCTGGTGGCTCGGCTTTTTGGGCCTCATTGGCATCTATAAATTTCCCGACGCGATCGCCGCCTACAACGGCCAGGCCAGCGCCTGGGAATATATCTACCTCTCCTGGTTCATCTGGCTGCTCTATCTCGTGCCGGAGAAAGCGCCGAAGGCTGGTGCGGGTAGCCCGGCGGCATTGCGGCGTTTGGAAAAATGACGATCCGTCATGACGGTTGAGCAGCAACCGGTAAAGACGCTTCGTCAGGCCCGCAGCCGTTGGCCTTTTACCGGGCTGCAGCTTGCCAGTGTCACCGTTAATTTCGCCAATGCGATCGGCGCCGTCGTCTATCCCTGGCTGGTCTACGACCTGACGGGCAGTGCCGGCTGGATGGGCATCGTCGCCGCACTGGCGCTGTTGCCTGCCATCGTCGGCACCGCCTTCGGCGGCATAGTTGCGGAACGGGTCGGCATTCGCCGCATGGCGATTGCCTCGGTGACCATGGGGGCGGCGGCGTCCGTTGCCGCGGCGGCTGCTTACGATGCCGACATGCTCACCATCGGCGTGCTGGCGACCCTGACCTTTTTAGGCGCCGTGCTCGACGGGCCGGGCGGCATCGCCATCGAAGCGCGTGTGCCTGAAATCACCAGGCTGGCGCGCATGCCGTTGATCCGTGCCAATGCCATCGATGACCTGATCGACAACAGCGCCGCCGTCGCCGGGCCCGCGGTCGCCGCTTTCCTGGTCGCTGCCGTCTCTACGACGGCCCTGTTGTGGATCGTCGCCGCCATCAACCTGCTGGCGGCGGTGCTCGTGGCGGCAAGCCTGCCACGCTTTCGCCTGCGCCGCGCCGCCGGAACGACATTCGACCAGATGAAGGCCGGGCTCGGTTTCATCTTCGGCCAGCCGGTGCTGCGCGCGGCGTTGATATTGGCCGGTGTCGGCACCAGCATCTTCGTCGCTCTGGAGGCGATCGCGCTGCCGGCGATCCTGCGGACCGAAGGCCGTTCGGCGGCGCTGCTTGGCATGTTCCTCGCCGCGGCCTCGGTCGGCGCCATCGTCGCCAATCTGACGCTCGCTTTTGCCGAACGGGCGCCGTCGCTGCGCGGTGTCTTCACCGCCGCTTTCGCCGGGCTCGCCATTGGCGTCGCCTTGCTCTTGTTGGGCCGGTCGGTGCCGATCCTTGTCGCTTCGGGTGCCATGCTGGGTGTCGCCGCCGGTCCGCTGTCGCCGGTTTTCGCTACCCTGCTTCAATCGAGCGTGCCGAAGGAATTGCGCGCCAATGTCATCGGCATTTCAATGAGCCTGATCCTGATCGGCGCGCCGGTGGCGGCTCTTGGCGCCGGCGCCGCGCTCGACGCCTTCGGTGCGACGGTCGTTCTGGCCACCTGTTCGGCGCTGCTGTTCGCCTGCGCCCTCGCCGCTTTCCTCATGCCCGGCTTGCGCGGGGTTACGGCCAAACTGTCAGGCGAGAAGGAGTGACGATTGTGAGAATCGGCCTAGACGTCTCGGGTCACGACCTGGGAGTGTTGAAGGCGCCGCACCGATTGAGGTCGGTGAAGCGCATCACCGCGTCGTCGAGCTTGCCGATCGACTGCATTCTGACGGGGCGCTCGGACTTTACGAAGGGGCCTGTCCGTAGTTTCGCCAATGAGGTCTCGAGCGCGCCGAGAGCGGATTGGCTGGTCTTCCTGACCGGCAGATAGCGATAGGCGGGCTTGCCGAGCCTTGCCCGCCCCAAGGCATGTTTGAGGACGTTCGCCAGGCGCACATCGCCATCGAAGGCGATGTTGGTCGATATGTCGACCGGTCGGTAGTCTGTGCCGATCGTAGCCGTGAAATCGCGCCACTTCTTCTCCAGCACCTTGCTGGAGAAGATCACCGGCACCCACGGAACGTCGTAGGACTCGGCCACCACCGCGCCATGCAGGGCTTCGGTGATCAGGCACGACGCGCCGGCGATGCGGGACAGCGTCGCCTCGGCGTCGCTCAGCGGTGAAATGTAGGTGATCCCCAACGCACCGCAGAGCCCGGCCAGGATTTCACCCGCCGTGGTGTGCGAGTGATGATGCGGCATGAAGGCCGGCCCGCCGGCCCTCGAATGCGTGAAATGGCGCGATGCCAGAATGGCGGGATCGATGCCGGCATGGGACCGGTCGATGCCGAGGAGCTTGCAGGTCAGCGGCCCGCGCACGCAGAACACCGTCCTGTTTTCCGTGTCGTATCGACCGCGCTTGTAGCCGGCGCCCGCGCCGATGATGATCTCGTGGGCGTCCTGTGGCGCGGAACGCCCGATCACGGTGCCGATGAACAAAACGCGGCTGGAGCGATCGTCGTCGAAAATGTCGCCGAACACGCATCGCGCCAGAAGCGGACTTAGGACGTCCCCGAAATTTGGAAGGTCGCGATAGTAGCCGAGCTGCATTCTTCTCTGCCTGGGCCGAATGCTCGGCCGGGGTATCTGTGCGGTGCCCGTGACGCGAACAACGGGTTGGCGAAATCTGCGGGAGCGGCGCGGATTGCGCCACGGAACCCGTCAGGGGAGGCTTGATCTTCTAGGATGTCAGGGCGGCTGGGGGTGATAGACCACTGTGGCTTTGACTTATTGGATCGCATCGGATGTACGGGGCTTTATAAGCCCCGTCGCGACGCGTCCGTGATCAAAGCGGTGTCACTGTTTTGTGAAGGCGCTATCGGGCTAGAACAGCGGCTACTGGGCACCCTCACAGGTAGGGAAGGATTCGGTTCGGACGTAAACGCGCTCTTATCGTTGCCAGAAGGGCAGCTTGGCGATCTCTTCCTCGGCCTGCCGCCTCGTCAGGCCGATATCGTCGATCAAATGCGGATTGTCCTTCGCCATTTGCTTGAGGTCCCAGCGAAAGCGTATCTGCTCACGCCAGGTCGCGATCCTACGGCGCAGGCTCGCCACGCTGTAGCGCCGCGACATATCCGCCGGCGCAGCGAGCGTTCCCGACTGCGTTGCCCGATGCCGGGCCGGCGCAAGAATATCGTTCATGGCAACCTCCATATCGGTCGAGGGCCTGGAGCCCTCGACCTGAAAGAGGTTGAATTCTGCGGGATGCGGACGGCGGCGTAATTAAGCCGCCCCAAATAGTTCTCAAAACTTCCAAAACCGCCGATCAGGATTGACGGAGGCTGTGCCCCTTTTCGGCGAGCCAGGAATCGTGGAGCCATTTTTCCGTGCCGCGACGGCCGGGGAAACTGATCCAGTGAATGTCGCGCTCGAACACCATGACCTTGCTGTCCGCGCCGACGATGACCCACATCCAGAGGCCATCGGCAGTGTTGCGCATTTTGACCTTCATGCCGGTGAGGGTCAGGTCTTCCATGCGTCCGTTGTGGGTCACCCGCAGCGGCTCGTCATGCGGCTCGATCCAGCTGATATCGAGAACCGGCAAAAGATCGGGTGCCGCATCGCGCAGGAAATCCATGGCGATCGCCTGCGTCTCCTGCCGTGTCGGCAGTCGGCCGCCGACCAGATCGAGATCCATCCGGACGAAACCCTTGAGGCGACCATCGGCGGCGATGATCATACTGAAATGCTCGCCGCCCAGTGCGGCGTTGCGGCCGTCTGTTCGCTCGTGGCGGACAAGTTCAGCGGCTTCGCCGTCCACGGCAACGGTGCGGCGGGCCACCTCTCGGTAGCCGGCCGGCATGAACGTCTTGATGGTGGTGGCCACCGGTTCGCCGGCAAGCGTTGGGGAGGTCATGGTCTTTCCTTTCTGCGTGGAGGCGAAGGCAAGGCTGGCTGTGGTGGCCCCGACGACAAGGCCGAGAACGACGATGAGGGGGCGTATGCGAGGCATGTCGAAAACTCCTTCAGTTCGGTCGGGATTGCAGGTTGATGTGTAACTTGACGTCAAGTGTAGATTTAGAATGCACCTGTCCGTCGCTCCAGTCGCGCCTATTTCCGCTTCGCTTCCGCGATCAGGGCATGCATGCGGGCGATGTTGTTTTCCAGATCCTGTTTGAACGCGGTCAGTTCATGCAGTTGGGCATTCGCCCTCTTCAGCTGCGTTTGCAGGATTTCCAGCACCTTTTCCTTGCCCTTGATGCCGCTGGCATCCTCGAAATAGAGGTCGATGACGGCGGCGATCTCGTCGAGGCTGAGACCGAGGCGCTTCAGTGCCGCGATCTTTTCCAGCCGCTTGACGGCGATCTCGTCATAGTAGCGATAGCCCGCACCCTCGCGCTCGGTCGGCTTCACCAGCCCGAGCCGTTCGTAATAGTGGATCGTGCGGTGGCTGACGCCGGCACGTTCCGACAATTCTCCAATCTGCATGAGCGACGACAAACGACACCTATCTAAACCTGACGTTGGGTGTAGATCTAGGATCGAAGTGCATGTTCGTCAACCGCTGCGATGTTGCGCGCGGTTCCAATGTCCGGAAGCTGAAGCCCAGGGGCGGGCACCCGGTTCCATGCAAGCCTGAAAGGCTCTAAGGATGCGTCCTATGCAGGGATCGCGCTTTGCCTTTGGTTCGTTCGTGCTTGATCCGGATGCGGGAACGCTGCTTCGTGACGACGTTCCCGTTGCCGTGGGCTATCGCGCCCTGAAGCTGCTTGCGGCACTCGCCGGACAGCCCGGTGAAATCCTGGGCAAGGCCGAGTTGATGGACGCGGCCTGGCCGGGCATGGCTGTCGAGGAAGGCAACCTCACCGTCCAGATCGCGCAGCTCAGGAAATTGCTTGGTCCGGCTGACGACGGCGGCGGCGAGTGGATCGCCACGGTTCCGCGTGTCGGCTACCGTTTCACGGGCGCCGTCGAACGGCTCGGCGGCGCCAAGCGAAAACCCTTGCCGCTGCCCGACAAGCCATCGATCGCCGTGCTGCCCTTCGACAACATGAGCAACGATGCCGAACAGGGTGCCTTCGCCGATGGCCTGACCGAAGACCTGATCACCGACCTTTCCAGAAACGCCGACCTGTTCGTCATCGCGCGGAGCTCCGCCTTTGCCTACAAGGGAAAGGCACTGGCCGTGCGCGAGATCGCCGAGGACCTCGGTGTGCGCTACCTGCTCACGGGCAGCGCGAGGCGCGCAGCGGGCCGCGTGCGCATCAACGCACAACTGGTCGATACGGAGAGCGGCAACCAGCTGTGGGCGGAGCGCTTCGATCGCGGGCTGGAGGACATCTTCGCCGTTCAGGACGAGGTGACGGCCAGGATCGTCGAGGCGCTGCTCGGCCGGCTGCGCGCGCAATCGCCACGCAAACGACCCGGGAATCTCGAAGCTTATGATCTTTGCGTGCGGGCGCGCAGGCTGATGGATGATCAGCCGCAGTCGGCGCGGGAAGCGCATCTGATGCTGACGCGCGCGGTTTCTCTCGATCCGGGATATGCCGAAGCCTATCGTTGGCTTGCCATGAACCACTGGATGGGCCGGGTGCATTCGGGTGGACCGACGGAACCCGAGCGTGCCGTCGTCCTCGAACTGGCCCGCAAGGCCGTGGCGCTCGATCCCGACGATGCCGGCTGTCGCTGGGTCCTGGCTTACCTGCTTACGTTCAACGGCGACTTCGCCGAGGCGGACGCGGAATTCGAGCAGGCGATTGCGCTCGACCCGAACGAGGCTGACGCCTGGGCGGCCCTCTCCGACATCACGGTTCTGGCCGGTCGGATCGAGGAAGGCCTCGAGCAGAGCCGCAAGGCATTCCGGCTGAACCCCTACCCGCCGAGTTGGTATTATCTGACGCTCGGTCAGGCATTGTATGCGGCCCGCCAATACGAAGCCGTCATCGAGACCCTGCGCCGGGACGAAACTTACCGCACAACCTCACGCCGCTTCCTGGCGGCGAGCCTTGCCCAACTTGGCCGGCTGGACGAGGCGCGTGCGGAAACCGAACTGTTCCTCGTCGGCAGCCCGCATTTCACGATCAGCCACTGGCGCGCGCAGGAGCCGTTCCGCGACACCGCCACGCTCGCACATTTCGTCGACGGTTTCCGCAAGGCCGGCCTGCCGGAGTGACGAGCCGGCCGGTTTCCACCACCTAGTCCTCGAAGCGGCCGTCGGTCTCTCGATCGCGTTCGTAGCGTTTCGCAAATGGAAACGGCGGCAGCCAGGATTCGCGACGGACGGTCCAGAGTTCGTAGGTCGGCTTGAATTGGTCAGTCGCGTCCAGTGATCCGAGATTGACCTCGATCTCGTCCCCACTACGCCCGAAAACCGGCGAGCCGCAGCGGGGACAAAAGAAACGCCCGGCATAGTCGCGCGTTTCGCCTTCGATCGTCACCGCATCCTGAGGGAAGATCGCCGACGCGTGAAAAAGCGCGCCATGATGCTTGCGGCAGTCGAGGCAGTGACAGATGCCGACCCGGTAAGGTCGTCCCGACGCCACAAGGCGGACGTTCCCGCACGAACAGCCCCCGGTGTACCGTTCCATGTCGTGCCTCCTCCAAAACCGATTGACTGGGATGGCTATAGTGAACCCGGCCGTGATACCCGGAAAAGGTATGTCTGCCTTTTCGGCCGCTCACCTGCGCTGAACAAGAGATGAGCAACATCCCTGAACATGGCAAGTTCAGGATTTCTGCGTCAGAATTCGATGAAATCAAAGGCTGATTGGTTGAGTGGTGCCCAGGGGCGGAATCGAACCACCGACACTGCGATTTTCAGTCGCATGCTCTACCAACTGAGCTACCTGGGCATCTCGGTTCGGCCCATGGTCGGGGCCAACCTGCTTCGCCGGAACGCTGGGCGTCCCCCGGAAGCGCGTGGGTTATAGCACGAGATTTCCGCCTGTCCAGCACCGCGGCGGCGATTTCGCCGGGAAAACAATTGGTGTGCCAAAATGCCGGCAACGCGCCTTGTTGCCAGGGGCGCGGACGATCAATCCCGCGGCGGTTCCGGGGCCTTTTCTTCCGTGTCGGCGTCGTTATCGACGCCCGGAAGCACGTAGACGCCCTTCAGCCAGCGATTGAGGTCGAGTTCCTTGCAGCGGGTCGAGCAGAACGGATAGGTCTCGCGTGCGGAAGGGCGGCCGCATTCCGGACAGGGCCGCTTTGGCCGCAGCGGCGTGACGGTGGCGTCATTGGTGCTCATTGTCAGGTCTTCCCACGCCGGGCTTGGCTGTCGTCAAGACAGCGCGCGTGCCGGCCAGTTGCGGTGGGTGTCGAAGCCTTCGCCGTCCAAAAGCGCCGCTGTCTCGAAAAGCGGCAAGCCGACGATGTTGGAATAGGAACCGGTCATCTTGACGACAAACGCACCGGCCAGTCCCTGCACGCCATAACCGCCGGCCTTGCCGCGCCATTCGCCCGAAGCGACATAGCGGTCGATTTCGATGCGCGGCAGGCGCTTGAAGCGCACGCGCGTCTCCACCAGCCGCTGGCGCTGCTTTCCGGAGGGCGTGATCAGGCAGACGCCGGTGTAGACCCGGTGCGAGCGACCCGACAGCAATTGCAGGCAGAACGCGGCGTCTTCGCTGGTTTCCGCCTTGGGCAGGATACGGCGGCCGACCGCCACTACTGTGTCGGCGGCCAGCACATAGCCGCGCTCGAGCTCGGCTTCGTCCTGCAGCAGGGTGAAAGCCTTTTCCGCCTTTTCCTTCGACAGCCGCTTGGCCAGCGAGCGCGGGTGTTCGGCACGCTGCGGCGTTTCGTCGATATCGGCCGGCAGGATGCGGTCGGGCTCGATGCCGGCCTGTTGCAGGAGCTCGATCCGCCGAGGCGATCCCGAGGCCAGCACGAGCTTGTGCGAACTGCTCATCGCGTATCCAGCCGGAGGCCTGTTACTTGAAGCGATAGGTGATGCGGCCCTTGGTCAGGTCGTATGGCGTCATTTCGACCAGGACCTTGTCGCCCGTCAGAACGCGGATGCGGTTCTTGCGCATGCGGCCGGCGGTGTGGGCAATGATTTCGTGTTCGTTTTCGAGCTTCACGCGGAACATCGCATTGGGCAACAATTCTGTCACCACACCCGGAAACTCGAGGACTTCTTCCTTCGGCATTCGATACCTTTGGTTTGGATGGATTCCCGGCTGCCGGGCCGGAATTGGCGCGGAACCTATATGATTATCGCCCCTTTGTGAACACGCTTAATCGGCTTGCCGCCCGTGAGGCGTAGCAGGCCTATCCGCTTCGTTTCGCAAACGGCAGGGGGCTTGCAAGCTCAAGATGTCCGGTACTCGAAAAGCCGGGCCATTGGCTTGTCGTGGCCCGTGGCTACCGCTCGTCAGCCACGCCAGTGCAACACGCAAACCAGCGTGAACAACCGCCTAGCCGTGTCGAAATCGATCTCGATCTTGCCGGTCAGCCGGTCCATCAGCGTTTGCGAACCCTCATTGTGCAGGCCGCGCCTGCCCATGTCGATCGCCTCGATATGGCTCGGCGTCGAGGAGCGGATGGCGTCGTAGTAGCTTTCGCAGATCAGGTAGTAGTCCTTGACGATGCGCCGGAACGGCGTCAGCGACAGGATATGGGCGACGACATCCGAACCGTCCTGGCGGCTGATGGCGAAGATCAGCCGCGATTCGGCAAGCGACAGCTTGAGCTTGTACGGGCCGCCGCCATCGTCGTTGACCGGGCGGAAACTGTTTTCTTCGATCAGGTCGAAGATCGCCACGGCGCGTTCATGTTCGACGTCGGGGGTCGAGCGGCCGATCGTTTCGTCGAGTTCGACGTCGATCAGCCTCGCATTGGTTGCCTCGGCTCCCGACATGCTCGCCTACATGTTCAACCGGATGGAAACGGAGCGGCCATGCGCGTCGAGCCCTTCCGCCTTGGCCAGCGTAATGGCTGCCGGCGCCAGTTGCCGCAACTGTTCGGGGCCGAGCTTCAGCACCGAGGTGCGCTTGACGAAATCAAGCACCGACAGGCCGGATGAGAAGCGTGCCGAGCGCGCGGTGGGCAGAACATGGTTGGAGCCGCCGACATAGTCGCCGATGACTTCCGGCGTATGGCGGCCGAGGAATACGGCGCCCGCGTTGCGGATCTTTTTGAGGAATGCTTCGGGATCGGCGACCGCCAGTTCGACATGTTCCGCCGCGATGCGGTCGACAAGCGCCGGCGCCTCGTCGAGCGAGCCCACGATGATGACGGCGCCGAAGTCGCGCCAGCTCTCGGCGGCGTTCTGCGGCCTGGGCAAGGTCTTGAGCTGCGCCGCGACCGCCTGCTCCACATCGGCGGCAAGCCCCTCGTCGTCGGTGATCAGGATCGACTGTGCGCCCATGCCGTGTTCGGCCTGGGCCAGCAGGTCCGCGGCCAGCCATTGCGGATCGTTGTCGCGGTCGGCCACCACCAGCACTTCGGAAGGACCGGCGATCGAATCGATGCCGACCTTGCCGAACACCTGTCGCTTGGCAACGGCGACAAAGGCGTTGCCCGGCCCGACGATCTTGACGACGGGGCTGATCGTGTCCGTTCCATAGGCCAGTGCGCCAACGGCCTGCGCGCCGCCGACCCGGTAGATTTCGGTCACGCCGGCAATGTCGGCCGCCACCAGCACCAGCGGGTTGATCTCGCCGCCGGTTGGCGGCACCACCATGACGATGCGCCCGACGCCGGCAACCTTCGCCGGCACGGCATTCATCAGCACCGAGCTCGGATAGCTGGCAAGGCCGCCGGGAACATAGAGCCCGACCGATTCCACCGCGGTCCAGCGCGAGCCGAGCTCGACGCCGATCGCGTCGGTATAGCGGTCATCCTTCGGCATCTGCCGCTGGTGGTGCGAAAAGATGCGGTCGCGCGCCAGCTTCAGCGCATCGATGGTCTCGGGGTCGGCCTGCCGGTAGGCGGCGGCGATATCGTCCGGACCGACGGCGATGCCGATGCGATTGAGATCGGCCCGGTCGAACTTCAGCGTCAGCTCTTTCAGCGCGGCATCGCCGCGTGCCCGCACGTCGGCGATGATCTGGCGAACGACCAGGTCGACCTCGGGCGAATCCTCGCGCTTGGTGGAGAGGAAGGCGGCGAAGCGCTGTTCGAAATCGGCGGCGGAAGAACGCAGGGTCACGGCCATCGGTCAGCCCCTGTGCGCCGGGCGCGAAGAGGCTTGCCAGGCACCGCCGAGGTCGGCCAGCCGGGCCTCGACGCATTCGACTTCCAGCATGATGGTGCCACCACCGGAGAAGATCAGTTCGACGATGCCGGCCGGTGCCGTAATCGGCACGAAGCTGATGGCGAGCAGCGACAGCACTTCCTGCGGCTTGTCGCGCGCGATGCCGCTGGTCTTGGCCGCCAGCACCCGGTCGAAATGCAGCACGCTTTGCCGGCGTTCGTTGTGCTTGCGGAACAGCCCCTTTTTCACCTCCCAGGCGAAACGGTTCATCGGCAGCACGAAACGCTTGGCGGCCGGCAGATATTCGAGGTCGGCGACCTTCATCACGGCGTCCTGTGTATGGGCCGAGATGATGTTGAGGTCTTCGTCGTCGAGCGCGACCAGTTTCAGAGCGTTCATGCGGATTCCGCACCTGCGAAGGTTTTGTCGTTCAACCTTCTGTTAGGCGGTCTTTCCGGCGCGCGCAACCGGGGAGGCAGTCGGCAATCGGCAGTAGGCAGTCGGGATTAAAAGATCGGGGATTTGTCGGTGGCGATAAACAGCAAGTCCCATCGCCACCGTCGGCGGTATAACCGGCTAGACAGCCGATCAGCGTTTGCGACGCAGCTTCGACTGCCGACTGCCGACTGCCGACTGCCGACTGCCGACTGCCGACTGCCGACTGCCGACTGCCGACTGCCGACTGCCGACTGCCGATTCGCTTAGCCGCTGATCCGCTCGATCACCGCGCCGCAGCCGGAGAGCTTGTCTTCAAGCCGCTCGAAGCCGCGGTCGAGATGGTAGATGCGGTTGACCGTCGTTTCGCCTTCGGCGGCGAGCCCCGCGATGACCAGCGACACCGAAGCGCGCAGGTCGGTCGCCATCACCGGCGCGCCCTTGAGCTTGGAAACGCCTTCGACGATCGCCGTCTGGCCGGAGAGGTGGATACGCGCGCCGAGACGGGCCAGCTCCTGCACATGCATGAAGCGGTTCTCGAAGATGGTCTCGGTGATATGCGATTTGCCCTTGGCCTTAGTCATCAGGCCCATGAACTGCGCCTGCAGGTCGGTCGGGAAGCCGGGGAAGGGTTCCGTGGTCACGTCGACCGGCGAGATGCCGGCGCCGTTGCGCTTGACGCGGATGCCTTCGTTGGTCGGCGTGATTTCGGCACCGGTCTGGCTGATCACGTCGAGCGCGGTCTGCAACAGGTCCGGCTGCGCGCCCTGCAGCAGCACGTCGCCGCCGGTCATCGCCACCGCCATCGCATAGGTGCCGGTCTCGATGCGGTCGGGAATGACGCGGATGCTGGCGCCCGAAAGCTGGTCGACGCCATCGATGGTGATCGTGGGCGTGCCGGCACCGTGGATTTTCGCGCCCATGGCGTTCAGGCATTCGGCGAGATTGACCACTTCCGGCTCGCAGGCGGCGTTTTCCAGCACCGTTTCGCCGCGCGCGAGCGAGGCCGCCATCATCAGCACATGGGTGGCGCCCACTGAAACCTTCGGGAAGACGTAGCGGTTGCCTTTCAGCCGGTTGTGGGCCTTGGCCACGACATAGCCGTTGTCGACATCGATATCGGCGCCCAGCGCCTGCAGGCCATCGATGAACAGGTCGACAGGCCTGGTGCCGATGGCGCAGCCGCCGGGCAGCGAGACGCGGGCCACGCCCATGCGCGCCAAAAGCGGGCCGATCACCCAGAACGAGGCGCGCATCTTGGACACCAGCTCATAGGGGGCAACCGTGTCGACGATGTCGCGGGCGGTGAAGTTGATGGTGCGCGAATAGCCGCCGCCATTGCCGTTCTGATGGTCGCGCTTGCCGTTGACCGAATAGTCGACGCCGTGGTTGCCGAGGATGCGGGTCAGCTGCTCGACGTCGGCCAGATGCGGCACGTTCTCGAGCGTCAGCGTTTCGCTGGTCATCAGCGAGGCGATCATCAAGGGCAGCGCGGCGTTCTTGGCGCCCGAGATGGGGATGGTACCGGCGAGCTCGCGGCCGCCGACGATCCTGATGCGATCCATGAAAGAGTGTCCCTCGGCCGATTTGTCGGCTTTTCATCGGTTGCGTGTTGGGCGCCGTCTAAACCATTGGTCGACCCGGTTCAAGAAATAGGATTTCGCTGCAAGCCGGCGCAAGAGCGGCCCGCTCCCCCCGCTTGCCTACTCCCGGTCCTTCTGCGTCTTCGACGCGGACAAGCCCTCCGGCCGCGCATCGGCCTCGCCGGTGCGGCGTGAGCGTGTCTGTGCCTTGCGCTTCTGCAAATTTGCGCGCAATGCATCCGCCAGCCTGGTCTTGCGGTCGCTCGGCTGCTGCTTTGGCTTGGTCGTGTCCGTCATCGTCTCCAGTCCCCGGAATGGATAACCGACATTGTGGCGCGGCCATGTCGGAGCGTCTCTTGGAAATAGCTGTCATACACAACTTGCGCTTGGCGATTCATTGTGGCAGAAGGCGCCGCATTCAAGGCGCTGCCGTAGCTCAGTGGTAGAGCACTCCCTTGGTAAGGGAGAGGTCGAGAGTTCAATCCTCTCTGGCAGCACCATTCCATCTCCTTGATAGACAACAGCTATCTGACTTTCTTGGTCTTTTGCCGCCCTTCCGGTGCACGGGGTGGTACAGCTGAGCTTGAGAATGCCCGGACCTTGGTTGCTCTCGACGACGGGCGCCCATGCAGATTTGGTTGCGTTGGTGCGTATCTCCGACAACGAGTTTCCACAGATCTGAAAGGCGAAGCTCTGCCCGAACGGAGGCTGATACCCGTGAATCGCCCCTCAAGTCTGTGACAGTGAACGAGTTCGTCAAGGTCAGTTTGGAAACGAGGGTCCCCAACGAGACTAAGAGGCGGTTCCGTGAGGCCGATAATCTCACGCCAGACACCCGCAATTCAATCAAAGGGATGATCGTCGAAAATTGAGTGCCCAATCGTGTAGCCGCCGCACCGCATGGTTTTTTCGAATGTCCGGCCAAATTGGGGTGACCGCCCTGCTATTTCAGGGGCGTTGCGAATTGATCGAGAGCCGTGTCACCGATACAGGGCGACGACAGCAAAGACCGCCCCCAGCGGCAGTAGCTGCATCAGCAATTCAATCATCGTCACAAATCCTCGTACCTCATAGGGCGGCAACCTGGCGATCGCGCCCGCGCACCGGTCGAGCATTGAAAAGGCCTCTATGCGAGGAATCGATAGAGAGCCACCAGAACAACCAAAGCGACAATCGGAGCGACAAGGCTCATTTGCGAACCGTCAGTGAACGGTGTCAGCCAGGTCGTCATTGAGTTCTGGAATGCCGGGCAGCGGGCGTGCCTTCTCGAATGCAAGGCGTTTCGACCACGGATCGAACCACTCCACGTTGTTGACTTCAACGTCGCGGCTCTCTTCATCCTCGTCCTTCTTTATTTCTTCCATTGCTTGCATGCCCCTCTGCGCAAAGTCGTCCACATACAAACGCACAAGCCGCAAGTCATCCCCCGTTTGGGGGATCGTCCTGCTTGGGCCGCCGCTACGAAATGGAAGATGCTCTGGTCGAGAGGGTAATGTTTTTAGAACGGAAGCGCACGCGCAACATCTTGTTTCTGCCGCGTAAATTTCCATTCGTATCTCGCCAGTGCCGTCGGTTCGCCGTGCCGTTTGCAAATTTGCGATGCGCCCAGTCCAGCCGGGATATATATTCGAGATCGCGGGAGTTGGGGGCAAGGCATATGCAGTCTGGCAATCTTGATGCGTCGGATCATGAACTGATCGGACGGATTTACGAGGCGGCCGCGATACCGAGCCTTTGGGGTGGCAAAGGTGTCCTGGACCTTCTCGCCCAGGCAGGCGAGTGCACCGATGCCGCGCTGTTTGCGGTAGACAGCAAGGGGCTCAATGGTTGGTCTTCCAATGAGCGCTGTGTCGAAAAGATGCAGATCTACATCCGCGACAATTGGGTGGCGCGCAATCCATATATCGAGTCGGCGGAACGTCGCGCTCGCTTCGATGAGCCTCGTTTCGTGCTGGATACCGAGGTGATGCCGGCTGAAGAAATGGCGCGGCACCCCTATTATCTGAATTTCATGAAACCACACGGCGTCTACTGGCACACCGGCACCAATATCATTTCGCCGACCGGGGATACTCTCAAGATTTCGGTGCACCGGAGCTTCGATTCCGGTCCGCTAAGAAAGGAAGTGGCGATGCGCTTGACTGCGCTTCGCCCGCACATAGCGCGTGCTGCGCTTCTTACGGCTCGTCTCCGTTTTGAGCAGGTCCGCGCCGCCGTCGAGGCCTTTGATGTCATAGGGTTGCCGACCGCGGCTGTCCGTCGCGGCAGGTTGGCAATGGCAAACAGAGGCTTCGAGAAATTATTGCCGCGGGTGGTGCAAGACCGCCATTCCAGGCTGACCTTCTCGCAAGTGGCGGCGGATGCCTGTTGGCGCAAAATCCTGGAGGGACCGAGTGACCGGGGTGGCACCTTCCCGATTGCGGCCATCGACGAACATCCAACGATGGTGGTGCATGTGCTTCCGATTGTCGGAGCCAGTCGAGATATCTTCAATGTGGCTGACATGCTGCTGGTCATAACGTCGGCTGCCGAGGACGTTGGTGTCGACCCCAGGATCATGGAGGGCCTGTTCGATCTGACGGCAGCAGAGGCCGCAATCGCGCGCGATTTAACCCTTGGCAAGACGATCAATGAAATCGCGGACCTACGGGGGGTCGCAAATGGCACCGTGCGTTCGCAGGTCCGTTCGATCTTCGAGAAGACGGGTACGCATCGGCAGGTGGATTTGGTGAGGCTTCTGACCGGTGTGAGGACGGTTCTCGCCTTGAAAGCCGGTCTTGATCACATGTCCGGCCTCAATGATGAGCCCGGTTCGAGAAAAGAAAAGAAGTAAGCACAGAACCTCCAGCAAGCAGCAATTGCAAGCTGAAGGCTGATTGGATTGCGTTTCGCTTATTGCGGTTCGAAAGGCCGCACACGCCGCGCTCAGATCGTTCACGTGCTGTCTCAGGCACTTTCCGGCCTTGGCCTGGGTTGTGCCGGTGAACACAGTCCGTCCTGATCATTGTGGCATGGTGCCCGCGCGGAGCCGCAACGGGTTTCATTGGTGGCTGAAGAGGCCCCCCAACGCGCGCCGAAATCCCACCAGATTCGCGTCGATATCGCCGACGATCGAGCCCCATCACCCGACGAGTGCTCCCATGCTTGGGACGTTGATTACGGATTATGTCACCCGAACGGAGGATGCCAAATGGGTTCATTTAAGGGATAGCTCGAAAGTCATCGTCGCTCGCGGGCACGGCCAGCTGGCGAGAATCTCTTTTGTCGTTGGCTGGAGACGGCTAGGATACAGCAGGCAAGTCGATGTTGAGGGGCTTCGGTTTCAGCCTTCAAAAGTTGGATCGGCACCTGGAGGTTGAGCGACCCGAACGCTGGAAGCGCTGAAAGCCGCGATCAATAGCCTCGTCTCGCCTGGATCGCGGCGCGCTCTAGTCCACCGTGAACGAATACGTCGCGCCGATGCCGAAGGTGAACTGGTTGCGCGAGCCTAGGTCTTTCACGATCGGGCTGTTGGCGGCATCGCCGACCAGATAGTCGAACCGTTCGTAGAGCGTCGTCGTCCATTCCTTCGACCAGACATAGCTCTGCGCCACCGACAGGCCGACGCTGGCGATGCCGCCCTTCGGGTCATAGGCCGCAACCGTGCCGTTGCGGATGGCCGCCTCCGGCGAGACGCCGTATTTGATACCCATCACCTTGTCGTCGGCCAGCACCAGCCGCGGGCCGCCGGAGAGCGTCAGCGCACCGTAGTTTTGCACATAGTCGGCCATCAGGTCGGCGCTGAAGCCGTCATTGTTGCGCAGCCCGTGGCGCAGTTCGCCGCGCAGGCGCAACTGGTCCTCGACCGGCCAGAATTCGGCGAAGGCGCCGACTTCCACGGTCCAGGGATAGGTGTCGAGCCCGTTCAACCGGCCGCCCTCGCTCGAACGGCCGGAACGCAGGCTGGCGACGGGACCAATTGCAAAACGTTTGCCGGTGAAGAAGGTGATGTCGAAATTGTCGTCCGGCGCCGAGAAGCTCTCGCGCTCGGAAGCGCGGCGGAACGAGATCGACGGCATGCCGCCCAGCCCGTAGCGCGAGGAGCCGTCCCATCTCGGGCTGACCGTCGCCATGCCGCCGATGCTGATGATCCAAGGATCGTTGGAAGCGAGCGGTTTTTCGGCCACGCTGTCGGCCGCGCGGGCTGGAAGCGCCAGTACGACAAGCGAGACGGCAACGCCGCCTGCCAGCAAATCAAGGGCAAGCGGACCACGCCCCTTGCGGTCTCGTCGGGAAAAGCAACGCAAAACGAACCTCACTTCGCAGTCTTGGCGATCTTGATACCAAGTTTTTTGATCCGATGCCAAAGGCTCCGTTCGGCGATGCCCAACCTTTCCGCTGCCTTCACTTGGATGCCGTCGGTTTCCTGCAGCGCGGCCAGGATGAAGTCGCGCTCGATGCGTTCCAGTTCGCCGTCGAGATCGGCGGGCAGCGCGGCGCTGGCGGCCGGCTGGCGCCTGGTGCGCGTCACATAGCCCGGCAGGTCTTGCGGGCCAACGACGTTGCGGGCGGCCACGATCGTTGCTCGTTCCACCGCGTTCTGCAGTTCCCTGATGTTGCCGGGCCATTGGTAGGTGGCAAGCGCGGCCTCTGCCTCCGGCGCGAAGCCGGTGATCTTCTTGTTCATCTCGGCGGAGAAATGCGCCAGGAAATGCGTCGCGATCGGCAGGATGTCGCCGGCGCGCTCGCGCAGCGACGGCACGCGGATGGGATAGACCGCCAGCCGGTAATAGAGATCCTCGCGGAAATCGTTGGCCTGCATGGCAGCTTCCAGGTCGCGGTGGGTGGCGGTGATGATGCGCACGTCGACCTTGACGCTGCGGTCGGAACCGACCGGCTCGAACACCTGGTCCTGCAGCACCCTCAAAAGCTTGGGTTGCAGCGAAAGTGGCAGGTCGCCGATTTCGTCCAGGAACAGCGTGCCGCCATTGGCGGTGACGAAGCGACCGTCGCGGGCGGCCACCGCACCGGTGAAGGCGCCCTTGGCATGCCCGAACAGTTCGCTCTCGAGCAGGTTTTCAGGGATGGCCGAGCAGTTCATGGCAATGAACGGGCCGTCGCTGCGCGGGCTGTTGAAATGGATGGCGCGGGCGACCAGTTCCTTGCCGGTGCCGCTTTCGCCCTGGATGAGCACTGTGGCGCGGCTGGCGCACACTTCGGTGATCTGCCGCAGCACCTCGCCGAAGGCCGGGCTGGAGCCGATCAGGTTGCCGAAGGAGTATTTCTCTTCCAGTTCGGCGCGCAGGCGCCGGTTCTCGTTGACGATCTGGGTGAGTTGCAGCGCGCGCCTGGCGGTGGCGATGACGTCGTCGATCTCGAACGGTTTGGAAATATAGTCGAAGGCGCCTTCCTTGACCAAGGCGACGGCATCGCGCAGCGAGGCATAGGCCGTCATCACCACCACCGGCATGTCGGGGCGCCTGCGCCGCAATTCCTGCAACAGGTCGCGGCCGCCGCGACCCGGCATTCTGAGGTCGGTAATGACGAGGCCGAATTCGCCCTGTTCCAGTCGCTGCAGCGCGCTGGTGGCATCGGTCACGAAATCGCTGGAAAGGCCGCCGCCTTCGAGCGCCAGCGCCAGTGTTTCCGCCAGGCGGGGCTCATCGTCAACGACCAGTATCGAGCTCGGCATAGGCGATCTTCTTCTGCTTCAGCGGCAAGCGTATCACGATGCTGGTGCCGTTCTCCAATGCACTGGTGCAGGTGATGGCGCCACCGTGATGTTCGATCACGGAGAGCACCTTGGCGAGGCCGAGGCCCGTGCCTTTCGTCTTGGTGGTGAAGAACGGATCGAACATGCGATGCACCACATCCGGTTCCATGCCGATACCGGTGTCGGCAACGGTCAGCACGGCTTCGGTCGTTTCCTGGTCAGCCTCGACCTTGACGGTCAGCGCGCCGCCCTCGGGCATGGCCTCCATGGCGTTGAGGACCAGGTTGATGATCACTTGGTGGATCTGGTCGGCATCGGCATCCACCGCAATGTGGTCGGCGAGTTCGACATTGGCGGTGATGTTGCGCTTTTCCAGTTCCGGCATCATGAAATCGATCGCCTTGCGCACGATCCCGTCCAGGAGCGCAAGCCGCATGGTCGGGCGGTTCGGCCGCACATAGTCGAGCACTTCGGTGACGAGGCGATCGATACGGCCGACCTCGTCGAGCACGAAGCCGAGCAGCCGCTCGTCCGGCGGAGCCAGATAGGTGCGCTGGGCCACCAGCTGGCTCGACGTCTTGATGATGCCGAGCGGGTTCCTGATTTCATGGGCGATCACCGCGGCCGCTTCACCGAGCGCCGCCAGCTGCTCGCGCCGCCGCATCTCGCCTTCCATCTGCCGCAGCCGCTCCAACTGGCGCGTCATGACGTTGAAGCCGCTCGTCACTTCCTCGATTTCCGGACCGCCGTTTTCCGGCAGCTGCAGGCGATAATTGCCCGAAGCGACCTCGCGCAGGCCGCGCTTCAGCGTCTGCAGCGGGATCGTAAGCCGGCGTGCAAGCACAACGCCGACGGTAATCGACAGGCTGGACGCGATCAACGCCAGGATGGTGAACAGCCGCCAGTCGATCAGCTGTTCGAAGACCGGTCGTTTGGCGGTGAGGCCGAAGGTGACCAGGCCGACCAGCCGGCCGCCATCGTCCCGGATCGGCCCGTAGCCGGTCGCCAGCCCGCCGCCGGTCGTATCCGGCACCACGGTGTAGTTGTCGCCCCGGTTCAGTGGCGCCAGCACTTCGTCCGACACCGTCAGCGGCTGGCCGAGCCCCTGGCGGACCAGCGGCAGCATGGAGTTCCCCTGCAGCCGGTAGGCATGGATGACGATTGCCGTCTTGGCGCGCGGCACAGAGAAGAAGGAGTCGTCGAGCAGATTGGCGACCAGAACATGCAGCACCTGCCCGTCGCGCTCGAGCATGCGCGCGGCACCGACCAGCAGGGCCGGGCGCCCTTCCTTTTGTGCTGTGAAGATCGAGCGCACCGAGGTGCGCGGCAGCGCAATGTCGAGCATCGCGGTGCCGAAGCGATAGAGCGTGTTGCCCTTGTCGTCATAGATCAGCACGAGATCGTAGCCGACCGAGGAGAGCAGGTCGGAATAGATGCGCAGCGGCGTGGAGTTCTCGTTCACCTCGCCGGCGAGCGCGCTGCCATGGGCGGGCAGCGATGCGGCGATGATGGCGGCGGCGCGGTCCGCCTCGTCTTCGCTCGACATCGTTTCGCTGACCAGGAAGTCTGCGGCGCGGCCAAGCAGGCGCTCGACATTGTGCTTGAACGTGGCCGAGATCAGCGCGGCGGCGACATAGGACGCGATCAGCACCGGCGGCACCGACACCGCCAGGAAGGCGACCACAAGGCGCCAGCGCAGGGTGAGCTTGCTCAGCACTGTGCGCTTCTCCGTGGTCGCGGCATCGTCGTCATGGCTGCTGGGCCTTGGTCACGGTGTCGCAACGCTGGTCGGCGGGTAGCTGATGCCGCCGCCATGTGAACTGCTGGCCGAGCGCCTTGACGCCGAGATAGCCGGTAACGATGAGCTTGTCCGGCCCTGTCAGCGAAAGCGCGACATCGTAGGCGCTGCCTTCCTTGGGATCATAGATTTGCCCGTCATCCCAGCCGCCGGAGCCGTCCTGCGCCAGGCCGGTTATCACGCTGAGCCCGCAGATCGGCCGCTGGCGCAGTTTCGGATTGGGATTGTTGCGGTCGGTCAAAGGCGCGCCGTTGTCGTCGATCGGCGTCTTCAGCCACACGATATGACCGCACAATCTGTTGCCGCAGGGTGCGAATTCCACGACACCCTGGCCGTCATGGGTAAGCCATGTGGTGGCGATGGCATCGGCCGGCGCGGCATCGGCGCTTGTCGCCAGAAGGAACAGCCCGGCCGCCCAGCCAAGGGCCTGGAGAGCCGACGCGCGGCGATACGAGAGCTTGCGATCTGGTGCCGTCACGACGGTTTTCCTCTGCCAATCAGCACGACCCCGGAAATGATCAGCGCAATGCCTGCCGCCTGCGGCCAGGAGAGATGCTCGCCAAACAGGAGCATGCCCGCCGCCGGAACGGTGACATAGGTCAAAGCCGAAAGCGGAAACGCGCGCCCGAGATCCATACGCGCCAATATCAGCATCCAGAACACGAAAGTAAGGCCATAGAAGAAGACGGCCAGCCAGAGCGCCGGCGTCTCCAGCGCCGAAACGACCCAGGCTATGTCGAGCGTGCCGGCACCGATGCGCTCGCTCGCCCATTTGAAGGCGATTTGCGTCGCGGTGTCGACGACAATGAAGGCGGCGATGATGCCGCGCAGACTGGATTGGTTGGCCGTCGTCACGCTCATTGTCCGTCTTCCTTGGCCGGCCCCTTGGCGCGGTCGCGCGCTTTCGCATTTGCCTCGCGCAGGTCCGGGTCCCAGCGGTCGAAGGCGAGCCAGGGGGCGATTGCGGCAAGGCCGCGATTGAGCAGGCCGTTGGTGTGCTTCACATAGATCGCCGATGGTTCCAGCCGGCTGCCCATCCTGATCTTGGAGGCATAGGCGGTCTGGCCGGTCTGCAGCAGTGGTCGCCCGATCTCGCGGCAGAAGCTGAGGTTCTCCATCCAGCTCACGACATAAAGATTGTGATCGCGCGCCAGCGGATAGGCCATGCCCAGGAACTTGTCGACGACCCGGTCGACACCGACGAGAAGCAGGTTGAAGGCGGCGAGCCTGTCGCCGATCCAATAGAGCTGGAAAACGGCGTCCTTGCCCAGGCGGCGCGACACCTCCTCGAAATAGCGGCTAGGCAATTCCTCGAAATCGCCATAGCGCAGCTGGCTGTTTTCCTGGGTGGAACGGTAGAGGGCCGCGATTTCGCTTTCCAGGCCGGTAATGTCCGTGCGCCGCTCAACGCGCACCGCATCGCGCGTCTTCAGTTTGCGCTTCACGTCCTTGCGGGTCGCTGCGGAAAGCCGCGCCAGATAGGCGTCTTCGTTCTCACACACCTCGGCAACCGCGACGGGCAGGCTGGTCAGCCGCGCGAAACCCTTGCCGGCAAGCAGGCCGCCGATCAGCGCTTCTTCAGGCGGCGCGACGTCCTTGAAGGCGATCAGCGCAGCCTTGCGCTTGCGCGCCTCTGCCTCCACCGTCTCGATCAGTGTGGCGAGGGCTTCGACGCGCTTGTCCGCCGACAGCCTGTCGGCCAGCAGGAGATGGCAATGGTCGACCATCGGCGAGCCGACACCGAGCAGGCCAAGCGCGAAGATGCCGGGGAACTGGTCGGCCAGCCGTCCGGCCCAGGCGCCGAGCTTGCCCTGGAACGGCGTGTCGAGGCGATAGGACAGCGAAAACAGCGGCGCAGCGGCAAGCAGTTCGCGGTCGTCGCGCTCCACGACGACGGCCTGCGGGGCCGTGCCGTCGACCGCCGCGGCGGTCTCGAATGCCGCGTGATAGTGGACGCCTTCGGCATTGGCGCGGCTGAGCTCGGGCCAAGAGGCCGGATCGAGCGAAGACAGGCCCGCCCGGATCGTGCCGCTCGCCGCGCCAGCGTCAGGCGACGACCTGAAGGCGCTCATGTTCATGCGATCCAGACCGTTGATGCAGTTGCGCCACGCTGTCGACGAAGGCGGCTGCCTTGGCGATGACCAACCGCCTTTGGCGGTCGAGCGTGACCAGGTGGTAGCTGTCGTCGAGTACGAGCGATTCGACCGTGCCGCCGAGATGGCGCTGGAAATACTCCATGTTCGACAGGCTGGCTATGTCGTCCTCGCGGGCATGCACCACGAAGGTCGGCTGGCGCAGGTCCGGCAGTTCCGGCTTCAACGCGTCGACCAGTCGCCACAGTTCGCGCAGCGCCAGCGCCGGCGTCGCCGCCAGGCCCGCCGAAGTCGAGTCGCCGGAGAACATCGACTGCGCCAGCACCATGCGCAGCCGCTCGTCCTTCAGGCCGTAGGGCTCCTGTTCGACGAAACGATATTTGCGGCCGCTCGGCGTGTTGATGAACAGTTTGAGCAAGAAGCGATACCAGGGGATCGACCAGCCATCGTACCAGAGTGTCGGTGCGAACATCACCAGCCCCTGCACGCGCTGCGGCTGGCGCGCGGCGAGCATGGCGGCCAGCACGGCGCCCATCGACAGGCCACCCACCAGCACGACACGGCAGCGCTGCTCCAGGGTCGTGAGTGCGTCCTCGGCGCTGGCATACCAATCCTTCCAGCTCGTCGCGGTCAGGTCCGCCTCCGTGCCGCAATGGCCGGCAAGGGTCGGGCACAGCACCGTCGAGCCGCGCTCGGCGAAGTTGCGCGCCACATTGTTCATTTCTATTGGCGTGCCGCCCAGCCCGTGCAGCAGAAGCACGCCGACGTCCCCGCGCGGCAGGAAGATGCTGCGGTCCTTGGTTCTCAGTTTTGTGGTGGTTTCAACCATCAGATCGTACCTGCGACTAGAATGACGCCTGCCGTGATGAGCAGCGCGCCGAACCATTGAGAGGGACCGGTCTCTTCACCCAGCCACAGCCGCCCGGCGAGCGTGATGGCGAGGATGTTGAGACTGGCGAGGGGAAAGGCGATGCCGAGCGGCGCGAGCGCGAGGATGCGCACCCAGATGATGAACTCGGCGACATAGATGATGAGCCCGAGGCCGACCCAGCGGTCGCTGAACAGCGCGCGGGCAAAGGGCCGCCAGCTCTGGGCGGAGAATTCGGGCAGGGTGTCGGCGCCGAACTTGAAGGCGATCTGGCCCGCCACGTCGCAGACGATCGACAGCACGAAGAGGACGATCAGCTCGGTGCTCAGCATGCCAGCACCTGTTCAAGGCTGTTCACGATGCGCGCGTTGGCGGCATCGTTGACGGCGGCCATCGCCGCGTCGAATTTCGGCTGGCGCGGATGGTCGAGCTTGGCCAGCGTATAACGGAACGGGTCGCGGAAGAGCGGCGGCGAATAATCGCCGCAGACATCGACGCCGAGAACGCGCCGCTTTTCGGCCAGGCGCTCGATCGCGTAGAGGACCTGATCGAGCCGCATCGCGCCCTGGTCCCAATTGGTCACGGCTTCGTCGGTGGCCAGCACGTCCTTGTCGAAGGTGATCCAGATCGCCTCGGGTCCGAGCCGGGCGATCAGGTCTTCGACGAAGGCTTCCCAGTCCTCGTCGGCCAGATTGCGCCAGACAAGCTGCTTGGCGAAGCCGTCGCCGCTAGTGGTGGAGCCGGGGGAATCGACCGCCGCGCCCAGAAGCCTGGTCGACGGCACCCGCCAGGCATACATTTCCAGCCGGCCGTCGCGGATCGCATCGAGATTGGCGGACTTCATCTGCGGCAGCACGAGGTCGGTGCTGGTCGGTCCGATGGTGATGACACGGCGAACATTGCGGCGCTCCAGCGCCCGGTTGACCCAGCCGCCGCAGTTGGAGGTCGCCGGAAAGGTCACCCAGTCGGGATGGTTGTCGAACTGGATCACCGTGACCGGCTTCTCGACGCGAGCGAGAAACAGGTCGGCGACATGATGGAAGTCGCCCGACCCGTAGAAGATCAGTTCCGGCTCGTCGGCCGGGCGCGGGCCGATCCGGTTGCCGAGCTCGCGCAACGCGTCCCTGGCCGCAACGATGCGCAGCCGGGGCGCGAGGTCCCCGGCTGGCACGATGTCGGCTGGTTCCGATCGGGAGGGGGCTCGATGGAAACCCTGGTCCGTCACGGCGCCGTCGAGATCGACGATGCGCACACGCACTCAATCACCCCTTGGTTACGCGGGTGAACAGCTGGTCGAGCAGCGCCAGCGCCAGATCGATTTCGGCGTGGCTGATGGTCAGCGACGGCGCCAGCGTGATGACGTTCTTGTAGTAGCCGCCAATGTCGAGCACGAGGCCATAGCGCTGGCCGTCATGCGTCAGGTCACCCTTCAGCGCCTCGTCCACCATGCGGTCGACCAGCGCCTTCGACGGCGTGTAGCTGTCATGCGGCTCGCAGATTTCGATGCGCAGCGCCAGCCCAAGGCCATCCACTTCGCCGACGATCTTGTGGCGACGCTTCAGCTCCTCCAGACCGCGCAGGAAATAGGCGCCCTTTTCCGGCACCGTCGTCTCGTAGTCGTCCTCGGCCATCATCTTCATGGCTTCCAGCGCGACAGCGGTGCCGAGCGGGTTGGCGTTGAAGGTCGAGTGGGTCGAGCCCGGCGGGAAGGCGGTCGGGTTGATCAGCTCCTCGCGCGCCCAGACGCCCGACAGCGGGTTGAGGCCGTTGGTCAGCGCCTTGCCGAAGACGACGACGTCCGGATTGACGCCGAAATGCTCGATCGACCACAGCTTGCCGGTACGGTAGAAACCCATCTGGATCTCGTCCACCACCATCAGGATGTTGTGGCGGTCGAGCACCTTCTTCAGTTCGATGAAGAAGTTCTGCGGCGGAACGATGTAGCCGCCGGTGCCCTGCAGCGGCTCGATATAGAAGGCCGCATATTCGGCCTCGCCGGCCTTCGGGTCCCAGACGCCCTGATATTCGCTTTCGAACAGGCGCTCGAACTGGCGCACGCAATGCAGCCCGTATTCTTCCTTGTTCATGCCCTTCGGCGCGCGGAAGTGGTAGGGGAACGGCACGAACTGCGCGCGCTCGCCGAAATGGCCGTAGCGGCGCCGATAGCGGTAGGACGAGGTGATGGCCGAAGCGCCCAGCGTGCGGCCGTGGTAGCCGCCTTCGAAGGCGAACATCAGGCTCTTGCCCTTTGAGGCGTTGCGCACCAGCTTCAGCGAGTCCTCGATCGCCTGCGCGCCGCCGACATTGAAGTGGACGCGGCCCTTGAGGCCGAATTTCTGCTCGGCGTCGCGCGCGATCAGCGCGGCCAGCTCGATTTTCTCGCGGTGCAGATATTGGCTGGCCACCTGCGGCAGCCGATCGATCTGGCGCTTCAGCGCATTGTTGAGACGCTGGTTGGCGTAGCCGAAATTGACAGCCGAATACCACATCTGCAGATCGAGGAACGGCGTGCCGGCCGCATCGAACATGTAGGAGCCTTCGCAACGGTCGAAGATCTTCGGAAAGTCGGTGTAGTGCACGGTGTCGCCATGCGAGCAATAGGTGGCCTCGAGGGCCAGCAGCTCGGCCTCGTCGAGGGCAGGTTCGGAATCGTTCCCGGCAGCGAGCCGGAATGCGGCATTGGTAGGCATGAACAGATCCTTGTCAGGTCACAGAAGTTGGGCCGACTGGACGGTCTGGACGTTGGCCAGCCAGTCGGAGAAGAGCACCGGCAGGTCGGCAAACGTGCCGAATGCGCGATGGGTGATGCCGTTGGTACGGCAATGGTCGGCGAGCTTGCCCTTCGCGAACACCATGTCGGAGATGGAGGCGGCGCAGAAATCGGAACGGCCGTCGCCGATCAGCACGCGCAAGGCGCTGTCGGGCGCCCGGTCGAAGGTGGCGCATTTGCAATGCGCGGAGTTGGCGCGGCAATTGTCGGAAGCATGCGGGCAGTCCAGCCGCCAGCGGTCGCCGCCGGTGGCGGCAAGGCCATTGGCCAGGACCGGCAGTTCAAGCCCGTAGCCCTTCAAGGCGTGGGCGATGACACGGTCGAGCCCGTCGGAAACGATGGTGACCTTGATGCCGCTTTCCTGCAGCGCTTCCACGAACGGCACGAAGCCGGGGTCGATCTGGAGACAGTTGGCGAACAGGTCGAGCATCACCGGCTCGACGCGCAGGAGGTCGACCTGCCTGGACATGCATTCGCGCGAGCCGATGGTGCCGCGCTCCCAGGCGGCCTCGACCGTGCGCCACGCCGGTTCGGCGAATTGCGCAAGCAGAAGGTCGGTTGTGTCTTCCAGCGAGATGGTGCCGTCGAAATCGATGAAGCACTCAATGCCGGGGAGGGGAAGAAGATCGATACTGGCCATGCTGCAACGCAGCAAGCAAGGTGCGTGCCAATCTCAAAAACGCTAGTGGAATCAGTGGATGTGCCCGCGTGAGGGTCGGGAATTTCCTCCAAAAATTGGAGGAACCCTTGGCGAAAGAGGATGGTGGGCCTTGTCGGGCGGCGTTTCCACAGGGTATTTGCAGGGGGTATTATGCGGATCGCCCCTAAGGGCGTTTCGCGGAAACCGATAGGGTCCCGGGCCGCGCCGTCATACTCGAAACGAACCGTGGGCAGGCGGTCCGTTCGAAAACATGCTCGAACAATTGTATGTTTGGTGAGCGATTGCGCATTTTCGAAAAGCCTGCGACACTGGCGCCGATACATTTGAAATGAAGTGCCAGCCATGAGCGCCCGCTCGGAAACCAGCAATCCCAGGCTTGACGACGCCGCGCGCGCCGGTTGGCTGTATTATGTGGCCGGCAACACGCAGGACCAGATCGCGACCAAGCTCGGCATTTCGCGCCAGACGGCGCAGCGGCTGGTGTCGCTGGCGATGTCGGAGGGGCTGATCAAGGTCAGGGTGGATCACCCCATCGCCAATTGCCTCGACCTCGCCGCCAGGCTGCAGCAACGCTTTGCGCTGGATCTGGTCGAGGTCACGCCGAGCGATCCCGATTCTACCTCCTCGACCATCGGTGTCGCCCAGGCCGCGGCTGTGGAAATCGAAAAATGGCTGCGCAAGCCGGAGCCGGTGATCATGGCGATCGGCACCGGCCGCACGCTGAAGGCGGCGATCGAGCAACTGCCGCCGATGGAGTGCCCGCAGCACAAGGTGGTCTCTTTGACCGGCAACATCTCGCCGGACGGTTCGGCCGCCTTCTACAACGTCATCTTCACCATGGCCGACACCATCAAGGCGCGCTCCTTCCCGATGCCGCTGCCGGCCATCGCCTCGTCACCGGACGAGCGAAAAATGCTGCACAGTCAACCGCTTATCCAGCCAACGCTGGCGCTTGCGGCGCAGGCCGACGTCACCTTTGTCGGCGTTGGCGACCTTGGCCCGAAGGCGCCGCTGCTGGAGGACGGCTTCATCACCGAGACCGAACTCAAGGCACTGCAGCGGGCGGGCGCCGTCGGCGAGATCGTCGGCTGGGCCTTCGACCGCGACGGCCGGCTGATCGACGGCATCACCAATGACCGCGTGGCTTCCGCCCCGCTGCCGTCGCGCGAGCGGTCGCTGGTGGTGGCGCTGGCCATGGGCGAGCGCAAGCTGCCCGGCATCCTGGCCGCCGTGACGCGACGGCTGGTCAACGGCCTGATCACCGACGAACGCACGGCGGAAGGCCTGCTGACCGCCGGCGGCTAGCGCCGCGCCGGAATGCCGGTGGGCGGGCGTTGCGCCCGTGCCAGACCGCCCAAAGTGGAGAGAAGCGGCGTGCCGCGCTCCCGGGCAAATAATTTCGGACAAGAATAACAACGGCTTGGCGTCCGAGCGCCGCCAAGCCGGCCCGGAATTTATTCACGCCGGGTCGTTTGGCGCCGAAAATGACCCGGTTCCGTTCATTCGACGGCGATTTTCGCGTCTGTTCCGCCATTTCCCTCTAGCTGCCCTCTGGATGCGCCGGGTGTTGCACCGCCCGACACCGACTTGCCGCATGCGCTGGAGCGGCTGCAGCCCCGGCGCCCGCATTCGCGCTTGACATAAATCCTGGAAGATGAATAATTGCCCATAGCTAAAGCAAATGCTCACTTTGGCCTTGGGAGGAAACCAATGAAACTGCGCACCCTCATCGTGGGGCTGTGTTCGGCGAGCGCGTTTGCGTTCGCCGCGCATGCCGAAACCATCACCATTGCGACCGTTAACAATGGCGACATGATCCGCATGCAGAAGCTGACGGACGACTTCACCGCCAAGAACCCGGACATCAAGCTGAACTGGGTGACCCTGGAGGAGAACGTGCTGCGCGAGCGCGTCACCACCGACATCGCCACCAAAGGCGGCCAGTATGACGTGATGACGATCGGCACCTATGAAGTGCCGATCTGGGCGAAGCAGAACTGGCTTCTGCCGCTCGACAAGCTCGGCGCCGATTACGACCAGAAGGACATCATCCCGGCGATCGCCGGCGGTCTCTCCGTCGACGGCAAGCTTTTTGCGGCTCCCTTCTACGGGGAGAGCTCCTTCGTCATGTACCGCAAGGACCTGATGGAGAAGGCGGGCTTGAAGATGCCCGACGCGCCGACCTGGAAATTCATCCGGGAAGCTGCTGACAAGATGACCGACAAGGCGACCGGCGTGAACGGCGTGTGCCTGCGCGGCAAGGCCGGCTGGGGCGAGAACATGGCATTCCTGACTGCCATGTCCAACTCCTTCGGCGCGCGCTGGTTCGACGAGAAGTGGAACCCGCAATTCGACCAGCCCGAATGGAAGCAGACGCTGCAGTTCTATGTCGACCTGATGAAGGCCGACGGGCCGGACGGCGCCTCGTCCAACGGCTTCAACGAGAACCTGGCGCTGTTCCAGCAGGGCAAGTGCGGCATGTGGATCGACGCCACGGTGGCGGCTTCCTTCGTGTCGGACCCCAAGAACTCGAAGGTCGCCGACAAGGTCGGTTATGCGCTGGCTCCCGATAACGGGCTCGGCAAGCGCGGCAACTGGCTGTGGGCGTGGTCGCTGGGCATTCCGGCCGGCACGCAGAAGGCGGCCGCGGCCGAGAAGTTCGTCGCCTGGGCGACCGGCAAGGGTTATCTCGACCTCGTCGCCAAGAAGGAAGGCTGGGCCAACGTGCCTCCCGGCACACGCAGCTCGCTCTACGCCAATGCCGAATATGAGAAGGCCGCGCCCTTCGCCAAGATGACGCTGGACTCGATCAATTCCGCCGATCCGACCAAGCCCACGGTCAAGCCGGTGCCTTATGTCGGCGTGCAGTTCGTGGCGATCCCCGAATTCCAGGGGCTCGGCACCACTGTCGGCCAGCTCTTCTCGGCGGCACTTGCCGGCCAGATGTCCGTGGACGATGCCTTGAAGCAGGCGCAAGATGCCGCCAAGGCGGCGATGACCGAAGGCGGCTACATCCAGTAAGGGCATCCTTCAGGTGCCCCGGGGCATCCTCCCGATGCCTTGGCCGTCCGGGTCTTCCCGGTCCGGACGGCCGCTTACAGGGCTCACCCTCTTGCGTGAGGGTAGGGCCAAAACGGAATCGAGCGGCAGCGAGGGTTTCCGCTGCGGGCTGGGACGACGTGGGGGCACGTCGGGATATCTCTCATCGCCTCGCTGCGCTCGACACTTCTCTCCGCGAAGAAGGGATCGACATCACGCCGCCCCTTCCCGTCGCGGGGAAAAGCGATCGCGCGGCGGCTGGTGATGCGGTGTCGAAAAGGCTGCTTGCCGCCGCAACGATGATCGATCGCGGCTTTTGGGAACCGGTTGGAGGAGGCCATGGCAACCAAACAGACCCGTACGCTTGCACGCTTCATGGCCGCGCCCTCGGTGCTGCTGTTGCTGATCTGGATGGCTGTACCGCTGGCGATCACGCTGTGGTTTTCCTTCCAGCAGTACAATCCGCTGAACCCTATCCGTGACGGCTTCATCGGGCTGTCGAATTACGCGTTGTTCTTCAACAACCCGGCCTTCTTCACCGCGATCCTCAACACGCTGATCCTCGTGATCGCCGTGCTTGCCATCACCATCATCGGCGGCATCCTGCTTGCGCTGCTGCTCGACCAGCCGATGTGGGGCCAGGGTTTTGTCCGCATCCTGGTGATCTCGCCGTTCTTCGTCATGCCGCCGGTGGCAGCACTGGTGTGGAAGAACATGATCATGCATCCGGGCTATGGCGTGTTCGCCGACATCGCCCGCTTCTTCGGCGCGCAGCCGATCGACTGGTTCGCGCAATACCCGCTGTTCTCGATCATCCTGATTGTCGCCTGGCAGTGGCTGCCTTTCGCCACGCTGATCCTGCTCACCTCGCTGCAGTCGCTGGACGGCGAGCAGAAGGAGGCGGCCGAAATGGACGGCGCCGGAGTTCTCTCTCGGTTCTGGTATCTGACGCTGCCGCATCTTTCGCGCGCCATGACGGTGGTGGTGCTGATCCAGACCATCTTCCTGCTCTCGGTCTATGCCGAGATCCTCGTCACAACCAATGGCGGGCCGGGCTATGCGTCGACCAATCTGCCCTTCCTCGTCTACCAGAAGGCCCTGCTCGAATACAAAATCGGCCAGGCGTCCGCCGGCGGCATCATCGCCGTCATCCTTGCCAACATCGTTGCCTTCTTCGCCATGCGCGCCGTCGGCAAGAACCTGGACAAGTGAAATGTTCGGTTTCGTTTCGCGGCTCGACTGCCCCTCACCCTTACCCTCTCCCCGTGAAAAACGGGGAGAGGGGGTCGCCAGCGTTGCGGCAAATCTCTCTTCTCCCCGTCCCTTACGGGGAGAAGAAGCCGGCAGGCAGATGAGGGGCAGCGCAATCGTTTCAGGATTGGAGATCTGACATGGCACGTGCCGTCACCAACCGGCAGAAGACCATCGCGACCATAGTTGCATGGGCCGTCGCGCTCGTGATCTTCTTCCCGATCCTCTACACCATCATCACCTCCTTCAAGTCGGAACAGGAGGCGATCCAGGGCTTCAGCCTGATCCCGTCGGGCACGCTGGAGAGCTATTCGGAAGTCCAGTCGCAGTACAACTACTTCAAGCCGTTCATGAATTCGGTGATCCTGTCGCTGGGCTCCACCGTGCTGGCGCTGCTGGTCGCCATTCCGGCCGCCTGGTCGATGGCCTTTTCGCCGACCAAGCGCACCAAGGACGTCTTGATGTGGATGCTGTCCACCAAGATGATGCCGGCGGTGGCGGTGCTGTTCCCGATCTACCTCATCTTCCGCAATCTCGGCCTGCTCGACTCGCGCATCGGCCTCACCGTCATGCTGATGCTGATCAACCTGCCGATCGTCATCTGGATGCTCTACACTTATTTTCGCGAAATTCCGGGCGAGATCCTGGAAGCCGCCCGCATGGACGGCGCCACGCTGTGGGGCGAGATCCTCTATGTGCTGACCCCGATGGCGGTGCCGGGCATCGCCTCCACCATGCTCTTGAACATCATCCTGGCGTGGAACGAGGCGTTCTGGACCATCCGGCTCACCACCACCAACGCCGCCCCGCTCACCGCCTTCATCTCGTCCTTCTCCAGCCCGCAAGGCCTGTTCTGGGCAAAACTGTCGGCGGCCTCGACGCTGGCGATCGCGCCGATCCTGATCATGGGCTGGTTCAGCCAGAAACAGCTGGTGCGCGGCCTGACCTTCGGCGCGGTGAAATGATGACGGCCACATATCGCACGGTCGGGCAGCCCGGCACGAAAGAGCATAAGGGAGGACAAAATGGGTAAGATCGCTCTCAGAAACGTCTCCAAGTCCTTCGGGGCGACGACGATCATTCCCAATATCGACCTGGACATCGAGGACGGCGAGTTCGTCGTTTTCGTCGGACCGTCCGGCTGCGGCAAGTCCACGCTGCTTCGGCTGATCGCCGGGCTGGAAGACACCAGCGGCGGCACCATCTCGATCGACGGCCGCGACGTCACCGACGAGGCGCCGGGCAAGCGCAAGCTGGCCATGGTGTTCCAGTCCTATGCGCTTTACCCGCACATGACGGTGGGAAAGAACATCGCCTTTCCGCTCAAGATGGCGGGCGAGGACAAGGCGACGATCGACAAGAAGGTGGCGGACGCCGCCCGCGTGCTCAACCTCACCAACTATCTCGAACGTCGCCCCGGCCAGCTCTCCGGCGGCCAGCGCCAGCGCGTCGCCATCGGCCGCGCCATCGTGCGCCAGCCTTCGGCGTTCCTGTTCGACGAGCCGCTGTCCAACCTCGATGCAGCACTTCGCGGCACCATGCGGCTGGAGATTTCCGAGCTGCATAACCAGCTGAAGACGACGATGATCTACGTCACCCACGACCAGGTGGAGGCCATGACCATGGCCGACAAGATCGTGGTGCTGAACGCCGGCAACATCGAACAGGTCGGTTCGCCGCTGGACCTTTACCGCAGCCCGAAGAACCTGTTCGTGGCCGGCTTCATCGGTTCGCCCAAGATGAACCTCATCGACGGGCCGTCCGCCGCCAGGCATGGCGCCGCCACCATCGGCATCCGGCCTGAACATCTCAAGATCGCCTCGAGTGCCGGCGAATGGAAGGGCAAGGTCGGTGTCGCCGAACATCTCGGCGCCGACACCTTCCTGCATGTGCACACCGACGAGGTCGGCACCATCAATGTGCGGGCCGACGGCGAGATCGGCGTGCGCCACGGCGACATCGTCTACCTGACGCCGGACCAGGCCAAGCTGCATCGTTTCGACGCCGCCGGGACGGCGATGTGACCATGCGGCTTCAAGGCAAATCGGCACTGATCACCGGTTCGGCGCGCGGCATCGGCCGTGCCTTCGCCGAGGCCTATGTCGGCGAAGGCGCGATTGTGGCGATCGCCGACATCAACCTCCAAGCCGCCGAGAAGACGGCAGCCGAAATCGGACCGGCCGCCTATGCGGTGCGGCTCGACGTCACCGATCAGGCCTCGATCGATGCGGCGATTGCCGCGGTCGAGAAGAAGGCGGGCGGGCTCGACATCCTGATCAACAACGCCGCTTTGTTCGACATGGGGCCGATCGTCGAGATCAGCCGCGCCAGCTACGACAGGCTGTTCGCGGTCAATGTCGCCGGCACGCTGTTCATGCTGCAGGCGGCCGCCCGCTCGATGATCGCGCGGGGCAAGGGCGGCAGGATCATCAACATGGCGAGCCAGGCGGGAAGGCGTGGCGAGGCGCTGGTCGCGGTCTACTGTGCCACCAAGGCGGCGGTCATTTCGCTCACCCAGTCGGCCGGGCTCGACCTGATCAGGCACGGCATCAACGTCAATGCGATCGCGCCCGGCGTCGTCGATGGCGAGCACTGGGATCATGTCGATTCGCTGTTCGCCCGATACGAGAACCGGCCGAAGGGCGAGAAGAAGAAGCTGGTCGGCGAGAGTGTTCCTTTCGGCCGCATGGGCCGCGCCGAGGACCTCACCGGCATGGCGGTGTTCCTGGCCAGTGCCGAGGCCGAATACATCGTCGCCCAGACCTACAATGTCGATGGCGGCCAGTGGATGAGTTGAGGATAGCGCTCCTCTCCCCGTTCACGGGAAGAGGATGCCGGCAGGCAGGTGAGGGGCAGCACCGTCCCGGCAAAAGCTGGCGCCGCCCCTCATCCGACCCTTCGGGCCACCTTCTCCCCGTGAACGGGAGAAGGAAACGGCCTCTACGAAAGGCGTTTTGACATGACGACAAAACTCTCGCTCGCCAATCTCAGCAAGCTGCCGAAGGGCGTTGCGGTGCCAGCCTACGGTCGCGCGGCGCTGAAGGCCGGCATCGTGCATTTCGGCGTCGGCAATTTCCACCGCGCGCATCAGGCCGTCTATCTCGACGATCTGTTCAATGCCGGCGAGGGTCGCGACTGGGCGCTGGTCGGTGCAGGGGTGTTCGAGGGCGAGAAGGCCGGCCGCGCCAGGCTCGCCGAACAGGACTGGCTGACCACCGTGGTCGAGCAGGACGAGGGCCATATGGCGGCCCGCGTCACCGGCGCGATGATCGACTATCTGGTGCCTGGCGATACGGCGGCGATCATCGACAGGCTGGCCGATCCGGCGATCCGCATCGTCTCCTTGACCATCACCGAAGGCGGCTATTTCATCGACCCGGCCTCGGGCTATTTCAATCCCGAGCATCCCGACATCGTCGCCGACGCCAACGATCCGGAGCATCCAAAAACCGTGTTCGGCCTCATCCTGGCCGGACTGGCGCGCCGGCGCGGGGCGCGCGTGGCGCCCTTCACGGTGATGTCCTGCGACAACATCCCCCACAACGGCCGCGTCACCTCCGACGGCGTCATCGGCCTTGCCCGGCTGTTCGACCGCGATCTCGCGATCTGGGTAGCCGGCAATGTCGCCTTCCCGAACGGCATGGTCGACCGCATCACGCCCGCCACCGGCGACCGCGAACGCGGCATCCTGGCCAAGGACTTCGGCGTGGAAGACGCTTGGCCGGTGTTCTGCGAACCGTTCCGGCAATGGGTGCTGGAGGACAAGTTCCCGACCGGTCGCCCGGCGCTGGAAAAGGTCGGCGTGCAGTTCGTGCCCGACGTCTCGCCCTATGAGCTGATGAAGATCCGCATCCTCAATGGCGGCCATGCCACCATCGCTTATCCGGCCGGGCTGATGGACATCCATTTCGTGCATGAGGCGATGCAGGAACCGCTGGTGCGCGGCTTCCTGGCCAAGCTTGAGCACGAGGAGATCATCCCGACCGTGCCGCCGGTGCCGAACACCGATCTTGAGGATTATTACCGGCTGATCGAGCGCCGTTTCTCCAACCCCAAGATCGGCGACACGGTGCGCCGGCTCTGCCTTGACGGCTCGAACCGGCAGCCGAAATTCATCATCCCGACCATCGCCGACCGGCTGAAGGCAGGCGCCGGTGTGACCGGTCTGGCGCTCGAATCCGCGTTCTGGTGCCGCTACTGTTTCGGCACCACGGACAGCGGCGCGGTGATCGAAGCCAACGACCCGAACTGGGACCGCATGCAGGCCACGGCCCGGGCCGCGAAAACCGACCCGCTGGCCTGGCTCGCCATGGAGGATATCTATGGCGACGTCGGCAAGGCGCCGGCCTTCGCCGGCGCCTTCTCCCATGCGCTGAACACGGTCTGGGGCGTGGGCGCCCGCGAAACGCTGACATGGTACCTGGCCGGCTCGCTCTGAGCCGGCGGCCCGCATAACGCGGACGGTAGCGCGGGGCAAAACGCGCATATAGAGTGCGCCCATGCTCCATGCCGCTGCTCCTTCCTTGCCCCTCTTGCCACAGCCGGAACGGGCCTGGGGAGCGGGAGCTATCCGTCTCGATGCCTCGCCCCTGACAGCCAGTCGGACGCAGCCCCGCTGATGCCGGCCTGTCTCGCAGCCATCGATGTCGGCACCGGCAGCGCCCGCGCCGGTATTTTCGATCGTCATGGCACGCTGCTCGGCCGCGCCGAGCGGCCGATCGCCATGAACCAGGCGACCGCCGGCCATTACGAGCAGGATTCGGAAAACATCTGGGCAGCCGCCTGCGAGGCCATGCGCGCCGCGCGCTCGCTCGCCAATGTGGCGGCAGAAGATGTCGTCGGCATCTCCTTCGACGCCACCTGTTCCACCGTGTTCCGTGGCCGCAACGGCGAACAGGTCGGCGTCTCGCTCAAGGGCGAAGACCAGGTTGGCGCTGCGCCCAAAGGCGAAGACCAGGTTGGCGCCGCGCCCAAAGGCGGCGACCGCTGGGACACGATCGTGTGGATGGACCACCGCGCGCTGGCCGAGGCCGACGAATGCACGGCTACGCGCCATCGGGTGCTCGACCATGTCGGCGGCGTGATGTCGCCCGAGATGACGACGCCGAAGCTGATGTGGGTGAAACGGCATCTGCCGGCGGCGTGGGCCCGCATCGGCCAGATCTTCGACCTCGCCGATTTCCTGACCCACCGGGCCTGCGGCTCGCTCGCCCGCTCGCAATGCACGCTCACCGCGAAATGGACCTATCTGGCGCATGAGCCGTCCGGCTGGCGCCCGGATTTCTTCGAGGCCGTCGGGCTGGGCGATATTTTCGAACACGGCGCGCTGCCGGAGCGGGCGAGCCCGGTCGGCGCCGATCTCGGCCCGCTGACGCCTCAGGCGGCTGAAGCGCTCGGCCTTTCCACAAGCTGCCGCGTCGGCGCCGGGCTGATCGACGCCTTCGCCGGCACGCTCGGCGTCATCGGCGGCCTGTCCGATCTCGACCGGCATCTGGCGCTGGTCGCCGGCACGTCGAGCTGCGTCATGGCGATGTCGGCCGAGCCGCGCGGTTTCGCCGGCGTCTGGGGCCCGTATCTCGCCGTCGCGCTCCCCGCGCTCTGGCTGAGCGAGGGCGGACAATCCGCCACTGGTGCGCTGCTCGACCATCTGATCCGCTGGCGCGGCGGCGAGCCGGACGCGGCAACGCACCGGCGCATCGTCGAGCGGGTGATGGAGCTGAGAGCCGAACACGGCCTCGATCTGGCCGGCCGGCTGCACGTTCTGCCGGATTTCCACGGCAATCGTTCACCATTGGCCGACCCGCATGCGCTGGGTGTCATCAGCGGGCTGACGCTGGACACCTCCTTCGACAGCCTGTGCCAGCTTTATTGGCGGAGTTCCGTCGCCATCGCGCTCGGCATCCGCCATGTGCTGGAGACGCTGAATGCCAATGGCTATGTCATCGACACGCTGCATGTCACCGGCGGCCACACCCGCAACCCGCTCCTGATGGAGCTTTATGCCGACGCCATCGGCTGCGCGGTGGTCGAGCCGCCGGCGGGCGACCCGACGCTGCTCGGCACCGCGATGGTCGCGGCCGCGGCGGCCGGACTGCACCCGACGCTGACCGAGGCCTGCGCCGCCATGCATCAGCCCGGCCGGCAGCGACTGCCGAACCCGGCAGCCCGCGACCGCTTCGACCGCGACTATCGCGTCTTCCTGGAAATGCACCGCCAGCGTCGGGCGCTGGATGCGCTGATCTAGCGCCCGACGCCGGGCTCCGACCCTAGCGGCGGGCGGCAAGGCTCCGGGGCTGCGGCTGGTCGAAATCGAACGGGAACAGCCCGGTGATCGCCTCCTCGATGGCGGCTTCCGTTTCCGGCAGGGCCGGCGTCAGCGGCAGCCGCACCTCGGGGCTCAGGCCCAGCAGGCGGTGCATGGCGTATTTCACCGGAACCGGGTTGGTCTCGCACTCCAGCGCTGCGACCAGCGGTTCCAGCCGGCGCTGGATCGTGCGCGCCGAAAGCTGGTCGCCCTGGCGGCAGGCGCGATGCATGTCGGCGCACAGCCGTGGCGCCATATTGGCCACGACCGAGATCGTGCCCACGCCGCCCGCGCTGTTGAAGGCGAGCGCCGTGGCGTCATGCCCCGAAAACTGCAGGAAATCCTGGCCGGCCAGCTTCGTCGTGCGTTCGACGCGGCTAAGGTCGCCGGTGGCGTCCTTGATGCCGATGATGGCCGGGAAGGCGGCAAGCCTGCGCACTGTGTCGGGCAACAGGTCGACACCGGTGCGGCATGGCACATTGTAGAGAATGATCGGGATGGTCGTCGCCTGCGCGATGGTGGCGAAGTGGCGGTAGAGACCCTCCTGGCTCGGTCTGTTGTAATAGGGCGTGACGATGAGCGCCGCATCCGCGCCGCATTCGGCGGCGGCGAGCGTCGACAGGATCGTTTCCAGCGTGCTGTTCGAGCCGGTACCGGCGATGACCGGTACTTTGCCGGCAACAATTTCCACCGCGCGGCGCGTCACCGCGAGGTGCTCGTCCGGCGTCAGCGTCGGCGCCTCGCCGGTGGTGCCGCAGACCGCGATGCCGTCTATGCCCTGGTCGAGCTGCCAGCGAATGAGGAAATCGAGACCGGCCATGTCGACCGCTCCCTTGCGGAACGGTGTCGGCAGGGCCGAGATGGCGCCCTTGAAGCGCGTTCTGTCGATATCGGCAACCATGGTGGTGAACCTCTTTTCTCAAAGCCCGTTCCGGACTTCGCCGGCGGGTGCCCGCGGGGCACTTGCGCGGCCGGCGGGATGCGTCCGGGAACGTGGCGGCATGTGAACGATGCCGGCCGGCGCGGAGGCCGACCGGTTTTCAGGGTCAGTTGAAAAGCGAAAGCCGCGCATCGTCGGGCGCCAGGCTGACGCAGCCGGCCCTGTGGTCGCTTTCCGTCTCCGCGAAATGGATGGCCGAAGCCTTGTCGGCGAAAACACCGCCGGTGGAGCCGCGTTCGTCGCGGGCGATCCAGCGTCCTTCATGGTCGCGGCCCACCAGGAAACGGTGGCTCGTAGAAGGAGGCTCCGAAATCAGGGAATTGCGCATGGGTGTCTTCCTTGCCGCTAACGATCAGGCGACGAGATGCTGGAAAGTGGTGATGGCGGCGAAGAAGATGCCGACCACCAGGAAAAGCCGGGCAAACATCAGCGGCTCGGTGACTTCGCCTGCGCGCCGGTTGTCGTTCAGCGCGCGCGCCGTGCGGGCCAGCGCCTGCGGATGGTGGCTGCCTCTATAGGTGTGGAACCTGTGCATGTCTTTTTCCTTTCGTGCATCGCCGCAGGCCTGAGCCGGGCGGTTGCAGCCGGAAAATAGGAGCCCCGACATAAGGGTTCGAGTGAGAAGGCCGCGTCAAAAAATAAGGAATTCATAAGGATAGGGCCGGGCGGCGAGCGTCCAATGCCAATCAATTAATTGAGCGCTCGCGCGCAAAATACGGCATTTGCCGTATTTACCGCGGCCGCCACATCGTGAAGTTCGCTGGAATTTGGTGGACGTATCGCGGGGCTTCGATGGGGTGGCGGGGAAACGATCGCGCGCGCGGCGCTATGCCCGCCGGGCTGGCAATCGTGTTCGGCACGGCGCTGTTCGTCCTCGCGGCGCTTGTGTCGTCCACGACGGCCCAGGCCGGAACGCCCACGACAACCACGTTCTTAGTGTCGCCCAATCCAGCCGCGGAGGGAGGTACTGTTAATTTTAGTGTTGCCGTCAGAAACGCGGGTCTTGGTCCAACGCCGACTGGACTGGTGAACGTGAAAGTAAATGGGGGGTCGGCCATCACCGTCGTCCTGGCTTCCGACGGAACGAGTTCGTGGAGTTCGGGCTCAATGGCTGCGGGCGCTTATCTGATCGATGCCCAATATCCCGGCGATGCGAACAACGATCCAAGCACATCGGCTTCGATTACACTGGTCGTCAAGACGCCCATCACCATCAACCCCGCCACCTTGCCGGTCCCCGCCGTCGGCGTGGCCTACAGCACGACATTCACCGCTTCCGGGGGGACAGGATCTTCTACGTTTTCCACAACCGGCGCTATTCCGGCGGGCATGTCCCTTAGCGCCAACGGCGTATTATCCGGCACGCCGACGCAGGCCGGACCCAACAATTTTACCATCAAGGCGACAGACGCCAGCGGTTGGTCTGGCGAACAGGGCTATACGCTGGTCGTGAACTCGACGCTCACGATCACGACTGCCAGCTTGCCGCAAGCCAGGGTAGCGGATACCTACACACAGTCCCTGTCCGCGTCGGGCGGAATCGCGCCCTACAGCTACACGATAACGTCAGGTTCCCTGCCTGCCGGTTTGGGATTGGCTGCGGACGGCACGATTTCCGGCACGCCTACGCAGGCCGGTGCTTTCAACGTCAACGTTATGGTGACGGATTCAGTCGGACAACAGGCATCGGCTTCAGCTCAACTCTCCTTGGCCGTGCAGGCGCCATCCCTTGCCATCACGCCTCCCACCCTGCCAGCCCCCGTCCTCGGATCGGCTTACAGCCAGACCGTGGTCGCATCGGGCGGCACAGCGCCATACTCCTATGCGATAACGTCAGGCGCTTTCCCCGCCGGTTTGAGTCTCAATCCAACGACGGGCGAGATCTCCGGCACGGCGATAGAAGCGGGCGGCTTCAGTTTCACGGTCGCCGCGAGGGACAGTTCCACGGGCGTCGGTGCTCCGTTTATGGCCAGCCAAGGCTACACCTTCACAATTACTGCCCCAACAATCTCGCTCACCCCGAACCGCCTTCTCGATCCGGCAGTGGGGGTGCCTTATGCCCAGAAAGTGACCGCCTCGGGAGGCTCGGGGTCCTATACCTATTCGGTCTTCGGTGCCTGGCCTGGCGGGTTGACGCTTTCGCCCGACGGCAACATCACCGGCACGCCAACGCAAGCGGGCATGTTCCGTTTCACGATCACCGCGACCGATCGCAGCGGCGGTTTCTCCGGCGGCCAGATGTATGAAATCACAATTGGCTCGCCAACGATCACCGTTGCCGGAAATCCATCCGACGCCACCGGCGGGGTGCCTTACACCGGCAAAGTGACCGCTTCCGGAGGGACCGGGCCGTACAGGTTTGAAATCTTGACCGGCGCCCTGCCGTCCGGGCTGACACTGGACCCCGGCGGCACGATCTCAGGTACACCGAGTGTCTCCGGCAGCTTCGACTTCACCGTCAAGGCCACCGACGATTCGACGGGAACGGGCGCCCCCTTCTTCGGCACCAAACAGATGACGCTGAAGGTGGCAGCCCCGGGAATCGCGATCGGGCCAAGCAGCCTGCCGAACGCGACCGGCGGCGTCGTCTACAGCCAGGCGTTGGACGCGTCTGGCGGCGTCGGCCCCTACAGCTTCTCCGTCTTGTCGGGCGCCATGCCCGCCGGCATCAACCTGAGCACCAAAGGTGTGGTTTCCGGTACGCCGACGGTGTCGGGATCGTTCGATCTCACCGTCCGGGCGGCCGACAAGTTCGGCTTCACGGGCGATCAAAAATACACGCTGGTTGTCGCCGCGCCGGAAATCAGGCTCACGCCGGCTTCGCTCCCCGCCGGGGTGGGGGGCGATGCCTATGCGCAGGTGCTGAACGCCACGGGCGGCACCGGCCCCTACAGCTTCGCCGTCAGCGACGGCGCGCTGCCCTCGGGCTTGACGTTGAATACCGACGGCACGCTGTCGGGCACGCCGGCGCAAGCCGGCAGTTTCGCCGTCACGGTGACCGCCACCGACGCGCATGGCTTCGCGGGAACGCAGGCCTATGCACTCGCCATCTCCGCCCCGCTTCCTGTGGCGAAGAATATCAGCGTGGATGTCCTGGCCGGAACCTCGGCGAGGATAAACCTGACGGCCGGCGCGACAGGCGGACCGTTCACGACGGCATCGGTCGTCAGCCCACCTGCCGCTGAGCACGGCAGGGCGTCGATCGAGGGCAATGGCGGCAACTACGAACTGGTCTTCGCTTCCGCCGCCACCGCGTCCGGCAAGGTGGCGATTTCCTACACGGTGTCGAACAAATGGGGCGCTTCGGCGCCCGCGACCATCACCTTCAACGTCGCTGCCCGGCCCGACCCGGCGCGGGACCCGGAAGTGACCGGCCTTATCGCAGCGCAGATAGAATCGGCGAACCGCTTTGCCGCGGCGCAAATCCGCAATTTCAACGGGCGGCTGGAGCAGCTGCACAGCGAAAGCGAGCGGCAGGCCGGTTCGGTCAATATCCAGCTGGGTCTCAGCGAGAAGACCAATGCGCGCAAGCCGCTCTCCTATGCCGAGGACGAGCGCGGCACGGCGCGGTCCGGCACCACGCTCGGCTTTCCGATGGACAGGCTTTCGGGCGAGCCGGCCGCGAACGCTGCGCCGAAGGCCATGGCGTTCTGGGCCGGCGGCTTCGTCAATTTCGGCCAGCGCGACAATGGCGGCATCGACATCAAGAACACGCTGGCTGGCGTCAGCGGCGGCGTCGATTATCGCTTCTCGCCGCGCTTTGTCGGTGGCATCGGTTTCGGTTATGGCCGCGACATCGCCGACATTGGCGAAAACGGCACGAGAAGCCAGGCGCAGGCGATCAGCATCGCCGCCTATGGCAGCTACAATCCCGTCGCCAATGTCTTCGTCGACGGCCTGCTCGGCTACAGCCGGCTCGATTTCGACAGCCGCCGCTTCGTGACGAACGGAGGTGGTTTCGCTGAAGGCGGCCGCGACGGCCAGCAGCTGTTCGGCTCGCTCACCACGGCCTACGAACACCGCCAGGATGGCCGGTTGCTGTCGCCCTATGGCAGGCTCGAAGCGTCATGGTCGCGGTTGGATGCCTACACCGAGACAGGCGCCGGTCCCTACAATCTGACCTATGGCGCGCAATCGCTGTCGACGGTGGCCGGCGTGCTGGGCCTGCGGGCCGAATATGCGATGCCGATGGCCTGGGGCGTGTTCACGCCAAAGGCGCGGCTTGAATACACGCATGATTTCAGCGGCTCCAGCCGCGCCTCGATGGGTTATGCCGACCTCGGCAACGGCTTGCCTTATGGCTTCGACGTCAAGGCCGAAAGCCGCGACTATCTCGGGCTGGGACTGGGCTTCGAGGCCAGTATCGCCAATGGCTGGCTGTTCGGCTTCGACTACAGCACCGCGCGCGGCACCGGCGGCAATGCGCAGGACCACACCATGGCGGTGAAAATCGGCGCGCGGTGGTGAGCCACAGCCGTGGTGGGGTCACGCGCTATGCCGACGCAACGATTGCGGCGAGATTGTCGTTGAGTTTCCTGGCCGCGGCGCGGAAATCGGCCAGCCGGGAGGCCATGGCTTCATCCAAGGTTGCGGCGGCGGATGCGCCCATCGCCCGTTCGAGGCTTTCCTTGTATTCGGGGATCGCCGCCCAGTCGGCCACCGTCGTGTCCATCACCTCGAGATGATACTGGAAACCATAGGCGTGGCGGCCCCAGCGGATGGCCTGCGTGGCGCAGGCGGCGTTGGCGCCGAGGATTTCCGCGCCCTGCGGCGGCTTCGAGATCTCGGCGCCATGCCATTGCAGGCATTCGACGGTCGGTCCCAATCCGGCAAAGATCGGATCGGCCCGCCCGGCATCGGTGAGCCCGACCGTCGTCAGTCCGACTTCCGGCGTCTTCATCGGCCCGACGGTGCCGCCGAGCGCGGCGCCCAGCAATTGGTGGCCGAGGCAGATGCCGAGATAAGGACGCTTGAGCTCCATCACCCAGCGGCGGATCGCGGCCTTCTCCGCCACCAGCCATGGATGGGTCGCTTCCTGCCACACGTCCATCGGCCCGCCGAACACGGCGAGAAGGTCGAACCCGTCGAAGGAGGGGATCGCCTCGCCGGCATCCAGCTCCACCGGCACCCATTCATGCCCCTGTTCCGCCCAGAATTCGCGAAAAATACCGGGATGCTCGACATCGACATGCTGGAAGACGAGAATGCGCATGATCGTTTCCCTATGGCCTGGAGGCCTGTTGAAAAGAAGCCGGGTCGACGGAGCCAATAAACATGGAGGCGCCGGGTTCCCAATGATCCAGATCGGATGTTTTGGCGTAACAACCGCAAGGTGCACCGCGCGGCGCGGCGGCGGTTTTGTTGACAAGCTCCGGCCGTTTCCGGCAAGAGCCGGCAAATCAGCCACTGGACTTCGTTCATGACCAATGTCGCCCTGACCGGACTTGCCCGCGATCTCGCCCGGCGCGCCGCCGACAACAAGCCGGTCCGCATCGGCGTCATCGGCTCCGGCGAAATGGGCACGGATCTGGTCACCCAGGGCATGCTGATGCCGGGCATCGAGATTTGCGCCATCTCGACGCGGCGCCCGCACACCGCGCGCGACGCCATCCGCATCGCTTATGGCGACGAGGCGATGGCGTGCGAGGCTGACACCCAGTCGAAGGTGACCGCCGCCATCGAGGCCGGCAAGATCGCCATCACCTCCAATGAGATGCTGGTCACCAACCCGCTGGTCGACGTGGTGATCGACGCCACCGGCAAGCCCGGCGTCGCCGCAGATTTCTGCTTGTCGGCGATGGAGCACGGCAAGCACCTGGTGATGATGAATGTCGAGGCCGACGTCACCATCGGCTGCCTCTTGAAGCGGGAGGCCGACCGGCTGGGCGTCGTCTATTCGCTGGGCGCCGGCGACGAGCCATCCTCCTGCATGGAACTGATCGAATTCGTCTCGGCGCTCGGCTGCACGGTGGTGGCGGCCGGCAAGGGCAAGAACAATCCACTCAACCACGACGCCGTGCCCGACGACTATCGCGCCGAAGCCGAACGCCGCAACATGAACCCGCGCATGCTGGTCGAGTTCGTCGACGGTTCCAAGACCATGGTCGAGATGTGCGCCATCGCCAATGCCACCGGCCTGGTGCCGGACCGACCCGGCATGCATGGCCCGGCCGCGCATCGCGACGAACTGGCGAAGGTGCTGATCCCGCGCGCCGACGGCGGCGTGCTGTCGAAGAAGGGCGTGGTCGACTACACGATCGGCAAGGGCGTGGCGCCCGGCGTCTTCGTCATCGTTGAGGCGACGCATCCGCGCATCATCGAGCGGCTGGACGATCTGCATGTCGGCAAGGGGCCGTATTACGGACTGTTCAGGCCCTATCACCTGACCTCGCTGGAGGTGCCGCTGACGGCGGCGCGCATCATGCTTTACGGCAAGCCCGACATGGTGCCGCTGCCGAGACCTGTGGCCGAAGTCTGCGCGGTTGCCAAGCGCGACCTCGCCGCCGGCGAGACCTTCGATGCGATCGGCGAAACCTGCTACCGCTCCTGGACGATGACGGTGGAGGACGCCCGGGCGCAGCGCGCGCTTCCCGTCGGGCTGCTTGAGGGCGGCAAGGTGCTGAAGGCCGTGAAGAAGGGCGAATTGATCACCGCCGGCAACGCCGCGCCGGACACCTCGACGCGGCTCTACGCGCTGCGCCAGCGGCAGGACGAGATGCTCTACGGGGCGGGCTAGTTTTTCTACTTGCCGAGTTCGACCGACCTCGCCCGCGCCGCTTCCACGGCCTCGGTGACAAGCGTCTTCAGCCGGTCGCCACCCATCAAAACGCCAAGTGCCGCCGCCGTGGTGCCGTTCGGGCTGGTCACCTGCTGGCGCAAAAGGCCGGGGTCTTCCTTGCTTTCGGCCGCCAGCGAGGCGGCGCCATAGACGGTCTGCATGGCGAGCAGCCGGGCCGTTTCCGCCGGCAGGCCGGCCTGTTCGGCGGCCGCCGTCAGGCACTCGATGAAGTGGAAGATATAGGCCGGGCCGGAACCCGAAACCGCGGTCACCGCATCCATCAGCCCCTCGTCGTCGATGGTGGCGACGGCGCCGCTGGCCGAGAGCAGATCGGCCACAGTGGTGCGTGTCGCTTCGGAAACCAGGCTGTTGGAAAACACCACCATCATGCCCTTGCCGATGGCGGCGGGCGTGTTGGGCATGCAGCGCACGATCGGCGTGCGTTCGCCGAGAATGCCGGCGAAGGTGGCGACCGGCGTGCCGGCAGCAACGCTGACGAAGGTGGTCGCGCCATTGCCCAGCCGCTTGTAGGCTTCCGTCACCTCGCGGATCACTTGCGGTTTCACGGCAAGGACAACAAAGGCGGGGGTGGAAGCGGACGGAATGTCGCCGGCATCGGCGGCCACGGCACAGCCCAGCGCTGCCGCGCGGGCCCGCAAGGCCTCGTTCGGTTCGACCACGAACACATCGGCCGGTTTCAGCTTGGCCGATTTCAGCCAGCCGACCAGCATGGCGTAACCCATATTGCCGCAACCGGCCAGAACGAGCTTGATGGTCATGAAAAGCCTCCCGGAAAGCCTTTCCATAGACGCTCGCGCGGCGCGGGGAAAGACCGGACGCCAGGGCGCAATTTTCCGAAATGTGTGTGCCAGCCGCAGGGCCCGATGGCCGGGTTCGGCCAAAACCCGCGCGTATGGGCGCTGTGAAGGGGCATCGGCACCGGCGGCGATTCTTAATTATCGCTTCACCGTCCCTTGTTAATGCTGGGTCCAGGAAAGTAGTGATGCGGCCCTGTTTGTGTCATCGTCCGGCTCTGGCGGTGCCCATGCCGAAGGCAGGGGCCTAGGATGCCTGCGCGAACCATTGCGAAGGCGGGGGTATAGAGTGTCTGCGCGAACCATGGCGAAGGCCTCGATAAAGGGGACGGCAGCGGAGATGCCGGCCGGCGGGAATAGCGGCGTGGGTGAAACAAAATCGATCTTGGGCATTCCGGTCGCGAGTCTCGGTTGGGAAGAGGCGCTGTCGCTTCTGACCGGGCTGGTGCGCGAGAAGCGTTTCACCAAGATCACCTTCCTCAACGCCCACAATGCCAACACCGCCTGCGTCGATCCGGTCTTCGCCCATGCGCTGGACGATTTCATGATCCTTCCGGACGGCGTCGGCGTCGATATCGCTTCCAAGCTGCTTTATGGCGCGCCGTTTCCGGCCAATCTCAACGGCACCGACCTGGTGCCCGGACTTTTGCGGGCAATCGACGAACCGCTGACCGTCGGCTTGCTGGGCGCCACGCGCGAGAATGCCGAAGGCGCCTGCGAGCGGCTGCAGGAGATGGCGCCGCAACACCGCATCGTCGTCGTGCAGGACGGGTTTTTCTCGCCGGCGCAGGAGCCGGAAATCGTCCGCCACCTTGCCGAATTGCGCCCGGACATCCTGCTTGTCGCCATGGGCGTGCCGCGCCAGGAATTGTGGATTTCCCGCAATCTCGACGGGCGCCATTGCACCCTGCCATTCGCCGTCGGCGCGTTGCTCGATTTCATGAGCGGCTCGATGCCGCGCGCGCCGCTATGGGTGCGTCGGGCGCGGCTCGAATGGGTCTACCGGTTGATGCTCGAACCGGGCCGGCTCTGGCGCCGCTACGTCGTCGGCAATCCGCTGTTCCTGTGGCGTGTCATGCGCCAGAAGCTGACCGGCAAGGAAATGCTGGCCAGGCGGCAGCGGCTAGCCGACTGACGGCCGCGGTAACCAATCGACGCGGCCGTCGACGCCGAAGCTTATGGAAAATGAGCGGCGCGTGTCGCCCTCGCAACCGTCGTCGCGCGGCGCGATGGTTGCTCGCCTGTCCGGCGCCGGCATGGGACAGGATTGCGACATCGGTTTCGAGTTTACGGCATTTGACGGCGCTGGCACGGGATTGCGCCAACGATTTTTCGTGAAAATTCCCCTCCGCATACTTTAGCATGGCGAGTGATTTGGATTTCAGGGTGGCTTCATGGCTGACGTGATCGACGGGAAGAAGGTTGCCGAGGAAGTGGTCGGCAAGGTCAAGACTTTGAGCGGCGCGCTGCATGCCAAGGGGGCGAGCAGGCCCGGCCTTGCCGTGGTCATCGTCGGCGAGGATCCGGCCAGCCAGGTCTATGTCTCCTCGAAGTCGCGCACGGCCAAGGAATGCGGATTTCATTCGGTGCAGCACACGCTGCCCGCCGACACCACCGAGGACGAACTGCTCGGCCTGATCCACGACATGAACGCCGATCACGCCATCCACGGCATCCTGGTGCAGCTGCCGCTGCCCAGCCATATCGATGCCGGCAAGGTCATCCAGGCCATCGCGCCGGACAAGGATGTCGACGGTTTCCATTTCGTCAATGTCGGCAAGCTGGGCGCCGGCGAGATGGAAACCGCCTTCGTGCCCTGCACGCCGGCCGGCTCCATGCTCCTGATCGAGCGCGTGCGCGGCAAGGACCTGTCCGGTCTCAACGCCGTGGTCGTCGGCCGCTCCAACATCGTCGGCAAGCCGATGGCCAATCTGCTGCTCGCCGCCAATTGCACGGTCACCGTCGCGCACAGCCGCACCAAGGACCTGCCGGCGCTGGCGCGCACCGCCGACATTCTGGTCGCCGCCGTCGGTCGGCCGGAAATGGTCAAGGGCGATTGGGTCAAGCCGGGCGCCACCGTCATCGATGTCGGCATCAACCGCATCCCCGCGCCCGACAAGGGGCCGGGCAAGTCGCGGCTGGTCGGCGATGTCGCCTATGAGGGTGCGGCCCAGGTCGCCGGTGCCATCACCCCGGTTCCCGGCGGCGTCGGGCCGATGACCATTGCGATGCTGATGGCCAACACGGTCACTTCAGCCTATCTTGCCGCCGGCCTCGACCGGCCATCCTTCTGACCGCCCGCATCGAAAGAGCTCAGCTTTGCCGACGCCTTCAGTTCCTGTAGAACGGCCCATCATGGCGGACGCCGTTCAAGGCGGCAGGCGGTTTGCCTTCCTGCTGGTCGACAAATTTCCAATGTTTTCCGTGGCGGCGGCGATCGATGTCGTCCGCTCGGCCAACCGTCTGGTTGGCCGCGATTTCTATTCCTGGACCACCGTTTCGCCGGACGGCGATGCCGTCACCGCCTCCAACGACCTGCCGCTGAAGGTCGACTATTCGGTTGCCGACATTCCGGCGGTCGACATTCTGTTCGTCTGCGTGGCACTCAATCTCGAATTCCCCGGCAAGTCGAAGGTGCTCGGCGCCCTGCGCGCCTGGGGCCGGCGCGGCGGCGCGCTCGGCGCGCTGTCGGTGGGCTCCTTCGTGCTGGCCGAGGCCGGCCAGCTGGAAGGCCACCGCTGCACCATCCATTGGGAAAATCGCGCCGGTTTCATGGAGCGTTTCCCTGACATCGAATGCACCGGCAACGTCTTCGAGATCGACCGCAAGCGCTATACGTCGGCCGGCGGCACGACCTCGATCGACCTGATGCTGGAGATCGTGCGCGGCGATTTCGGCACCAACATCGCCAATGCGGTCGCCAACCAGTTCCAGCACGAGCGCATCCGCTCTGCCGGCGACCGCCAGCGTGTCGGCCCCGAACGCGATCTCACCGGCAAGTCGGAGAAGCTGCGCAAGATCGTCGAACTGATGGCCGATCATCTCGACGAACCCCTGTCGGCGGTCCAGCTCGCCAAGTCGGCCGGGCTCTCGGTCAGGCAGGTGGAGCGGCTGTTCCTGCGGCATCTCACCATGACGCCGGGGCGCTATTACATGCGGCTGAGACTCGAGCGGGCGCGCGAATTGCTGCGCCAGACCAACATGCCGATCCTCGACGTGGCGATCGCCACCGGCTTCACCTCGCATTCCTATTTCGCCCAGAGCTACCGGCTGCAGTTCGGCCGCCCGCCGAGCGAGGAACGCCGCACCGCCTATTGAAGCCAGTCCGTCGCTTGCCACGATGGCGCGGGTCACATAGCTTCCGCGCATCCATGCCTGTCGATTGGTCCCGAATCTTCCTGGAGTTTGCCTGATGCCTGTTCTTGCGCGGGTCGCCGTCGCGGCGATCGTGCTTTCATGGTCGACGGCAATCGCCGCCGCCGCCGATCGCACCATCGTCATCCTTGACGCGTCGGGTTCGATGTGGGGGCAGATCGACGGCAAGCCCAAGCAGGAGATCGCCCGCCAGTCGCTGCGCGGCGTCCTGCAATCCTTGCCCGCCGACAAGGAAATCGGCTTCATGGCCTATGGCCACCGCGACAAGGCGAGCTGCAAGGACATCGAGCTGATCGTACCGCCGGCGGCGGGCACGGCGAACGCCATCCTGAGCGCGGCCGATAATCTGAAATTCCTCGGCAAGACGCCGCTCGCCGCCGCCGTCAAGCAGGCGGCCGAGGCGTTGCGCTACACCGAAGGCACGTCCAAGGTGGTGGTCATCACCGACGGGCTGGAGAGCTGCGGCGGCGATCCCTGCGCGCTCGGCAAGGAGTTGAAGGCGGCCGGCACCGGTTTCGTCGCTGATGTCGTCGGTTTCGGCCTCAATGCCAATGAGGGCCGGGAGGTCGCCTGTCTGGCCGAGGCCACCGGCGGCAAATACATCCAGGCTTCCGACGAGAAGGGATTGCGCGAGGCGCTGACGGCAACGGTCGCGGCACCCGCTCCCGCTCCGGCGTCGACCTCTGCCCCAGCCCCGGCCGTTGCCGAGACGACACCCGCGACCACGCCGGCACCTCAGGCGCCGGCGGAGACACAGAAACCCGGGGTCAACTTCCAGCCGACGGTGACGCTCACCCAGGGCGGCGCGCCGGTGAAGGGCAGCAATATCTGGGAGATCTACAAGGCCGGCGCCGACGGCAGCCGCGGCTCCTATCTCGATACGCAATATGGCGACTATGCCGGCACGCTGGCGCCCGGCGCCTATGTCGTCGTGGCGCGGCTTGGCGAAGCGCGGGCCGAGCAGAAGCTGACGGTCGTTGCCGGCGAGACCTACAAACCGGCCTTCGTGCTTAATGCCGGCACGTTGCGCGTCCATCCGCGCCCGAGCGCCGGCGCCGAGGTCGATCCCGTCGCCCATATCGAGGTGAGCTATCCCGGCGATCGCGCCACCACCTATGGCGACGCGACCTTGGTGCTGCCGGCTGGCGAGCAGACGGTGACCGTCTCGATCGGCAGCGGCAAGAAGACGGAGACCGTGCAGCTCGCCGCCGGCCAGACGCTCGACAAGGACATCATCGTCGGCGTCGGCAGGGCGACGCTCAATGCCTATTACGCCGAGGGTGGCGACAAGGTGGACGGCAACGCCGTCTCGTTCCGGATCGTCAAGGCCGAGAAGAAGGCCGACGGTTCGCGCGAGGACATCGAGCGCGCCTATGGCGCCGGCGCGAAATTCGACCTGCCGCCCGCCGACTATGTCGCCATCGCCAACGCCGACCTCGCCAGCGCCGAGCAGCCTTTCACCGTCAAGGTGGGCGAGGCCAACAATATCAAGATCAATCTCAATGCCGGCGTTCTTATCATCAGCGCGCCGGGTGCCGACACGACGGAACTGTTCGCCAGGGATGCGCAGGGCAACCGCAAGTCGTTGGGGCTGGATTACGGCGACAAGCGCCAGGAGGCGGTGCCGGCCGGCGATTACATCGTCGTGCGCAACCTGCCCGACGACGGCGGTTCGAAGGAGATGCCGGTGACGGTGAAGCCCGGCGGCCGCACCGAGATCACTGTGCAGTAGGGACGGGCTTGGCCTCTATCTCCCCGCAAGGGGAGAAAGAGGCGCCGCCTAACTCACCCAAATGCACTGGCGCCATGGTCGGCGCGGGTGGCCATCTGGCGGAAGCCGGCAAACAATTCGCGGCCGAGGCCGAACTCGTGCTCCGACAGGTCGGCTGAAGCGGCCGGCCGCACCGCGAATTCACCGGCCTCCACCAGCACTTCCAGCGTGCCGGCATCGGCGTCGAGACGGACGATGTCGCCATCGTGCACGCGCGCGATCGGACCGTCTTCCAGCGCTTCCGGCGTCACATGGATCGCCGCCGGCACCTTGCCGGAGGCACCCGACATGCGCCCGTCGGTCACCAGCGCCACGCGCTGGCCGCGATCCTGCAGGATGCCCAGCACCGTCGTCAGCTTGTGCAGTTCCGGCATGCCATTGGCCTTCGGCCCCTGGAAGCGGATGACGGCGATGAAATCGCCGGTCAGTTCGCCGGCCTTGAAGGCATCGCTCAGCCCCTGCTGGCTGTGGAACACTTTCGCCGGCGCCTCGATGACGCGCCGCTCCGGCTTCACCGCCGAGGTCTTGATGATGGCGTGGCCGAGATTGCCGCTCAGCACCTTGAGGCCGCCGGTCGGCTGGAAAGCCTGCTTCACCGGCGCAAGCACCTTTGCGTCGCCGCTTGTTGCGGGCGCCGCCTCGCGCACCACCTGGCCGTCGGCGCCAAGCTTGGCCTCGACCGCATAGGGACGCAGGCCCTCGCCCCACACCGTCTGCACGTCCTCGTGCAGCAGGCCGGCGTCGAGCAACTCGCGGATCATGAAGCCAAGACCGCCAGCGGCGTGGAAATGGTTCACGTCGGAGAGCCCGTTCGGATAGACGCGCGCCAAAAGCGGCACGGCTTCCGAGAGATCGGAAATATCCTGCCAGGTCAGCTTGATGCCGGCCGCCGCCGCCATCGCGATCAGATGGATGGTGTGGTTGGTCGAGCCGCCGGTGGCGTGCAGGCCGACGACGCCGTTGACGAAGGAGCGCTCGTCGATCATGCGCCCGACCGGCGTATAGGCATTGCCCATGGCGGTGAGGCTGAGCGCGCGCTTGGCGGCTTCGCGGGTCAGCGCGTCGCGCAGCGGCGTGCCGGGATTGACGAAGGAAGCGCCCGGCGTGTGCAGGCCCATGATCTCCATCAGCATCTGGTTGGAGTTGGCGGTGCCGTAGAAGGTGCAGGTGCCGGGGCCGTGATAGGATTTGGATTCGGCTTCGAGCAGTTCGGCGCGGCCGCATTTGCCCTCGGCGTAGAGCTGGCGCACGCGCGCCTTCTCGTCATTGGGAATGCCGGAGGTCATCGGCCCGGCGGGAATGAACACCGCCGGCAGATGGCCGAAGGTGAGTGCCGCGATCACCAGCCCCGGCACGATCTTGTCGCAGACGCCGAGATAGACGGCGGCGTCGAACATGTTGTGCGAAAGCCCGATGGCCGCCGCCATGGCGATGACGTCGCGCGAGAACAGCGACAGTTCCATGCCGGGCTGGCCCTGGGTGACGCCGTCGCACATCGCCGGCACGCCACCCGCCACCTGCGCGATGCCGCCGGCTTCCGCCGCCGCCTGCTTGATCAGCTGCGGGAAGGTCTCGAACGGCTGATGCGCCGACAGCATGTCGTTGTAGGAGGTGATGATGCCGAGGTTCGGCACGCGGTCGGCGCCGAGCGCCACCTTTTCCGAAGGGCTGCAGACGGCAAAGCCGTGGGCAAGGTTGCCGCAGGACAGCACGGCCCGGTTGGCGGCGCGGCCGGAGGCTTCGCCGATGCGGCTAAGATAGATGTCGCGGCTGGCGCGCGAGCGCTCGCGAATCCGCTGGGTGATGGCTTCGATGTCTTTCCTGGCGGTCATGGCGTTCAATCCTGTTCGAACGAGGTCCCGGAGCGCGGCCTCCCTCCGGCCGGGACCGACGGCTTGGCTGCTTACGGCGCCCAGTAGATCTCCGCGGGCACGGGGGCGGCGTCGAGCACCGCGCGGATCGGCTTTTTCGGGCCGGGTCCCATCGCCTCGTCGAAGGCAGCGCGCTTTTCGGCGCCCTCGATGTGCACGGCGACGAAATCCGCTTCCAGGATGCGCGCCGCCGAAAGCGTCAGCCTCGGCTCGCCGGCGCTCACCGCATGCACCGGCAGCACGATGCGCGGCGAGGCGGGATCGAGCAGCGTCGGCAGCGTGTCGGCGTCGGGGAAGAAGGATGCGGTATGGCCATCGCCGCCCATGCCGAGAATGGCGACGTCGAGCGGCCAGGGCAGCGCCTTCAGCTCCTCATTGTCGGCACGCGCGGCATCCTCGATGCTGGCCGCCTCATGATAGAGCGGCACGAAACGCGCGGCGGCTGCCGCGTTCTGCAAGAGGTTCGCCGCCACCAGCCCGGCATTCGAGCGCGGCGAGGAGGCCGGCACGAAGCGTTCGTCGATCAGCGTCACGATGACCTTGTTCCAGGCGATCTGTTCCCGCGACAGTGCGGCGAAGAACTTCGCCGGCGTCGTGCCGCCGGAAACGGCCAGCAAGGCGGTGCCACGCCGTTCGACCGACCGGGCGAGCAGGGCGGCAACCTTGCCGGAAAGCGCGAAAGCCAGGGCCGCGCGGTCGTCGAATTCGTTCCAATGGTAAGCCATGGCTATCAGTTGCTCTCGTGCCAGGTGCGGCCGTCGCGCTCGATCAGCGCGATCGAGGCCGACGGTCCCCAGGTGCCGGCGGTATAACCCTGGGCGTCCTGCTTGGCGTTTTCCCAGGCGTTCTGGATCGGGTCGATCCACTTCCATGCCGCCTCGACCTCGTCGCGGCGCATGAACAGCGTCTGGTTGCCGCGGATCACGTCCATGATCAGGCGCTCATAGGCGTCCGGCGCGCGGCTTTGGAACTGCTGCGCGAAGCTCATGTCGAGCGAAATCTGGCGCAGCCGCATGCCGCCCGGGCCCGGGTCCTTGATCATGATGTATTGTTTGACGCCTTCGTCCGGCTGCAGGCGGATGACCAGCTGGTTGGCGAAGATCGGCCCGGCGCTGTCGCCGTTGAAGATCGAGTGCGGGATCGGCTTGAACTCGATGACGATCTCGGAAACGCGCGCCGCCAGCCGTTTGCCGGTGCGCAGGTAGAAAGGCACGCCGGCCCAGCGCCAGTTGGCGATCTCGGCCTTGATGGCGACGAAGGTTTCGGTGTTGCTCTCCGAGCCGAGTTCCTCGACGTAACCCTTGACCGGCCCGCCGGCGGAAGCGCCCGCGCGATACTGGCCGCGCACCGTGTGTTTCGGCGCCTCGGTGCCATTGATGCGCTTCAATGCACGCAGCACCTTGAGTTTCTCGTCGCGCACGGCATCCGCATCCATCGACGACGGCGCTTCCATGGCGACGAGGCACAGCAGCTGCAGCATGTGGTTCTGCACCATGTCGCGCAGGGCGCCGGCCTTGTCGTAATAGGTGACGCGGTCTTCCAGGCCGACGGTTTCGGCGACCGTGATCTGCACATGGTCGATATGCGCCGAATTCCACAACGGCTCGTAGAGCGCGTTGGCAAAGCGCAGCGCCATCAGGTTCTGCACCGTCTCCTTGCCGAGATAATGGTCGATGCGGAAGATCTGGCTTTCGTGGAAATCGTCGCCGACCAGATCGTTCAGCGCCTGCGCCGAAGCGAGGTCGCGGCCGATCGGCTTTTCCACAACGATGCGGGAAGCCGGCGTGATCAACTCATGTTTCTTGAGCTGGTCGGAAATGGAACCGAACAGCGACGGCGACACGGCCATGTAGAAGGCGCGGATCGCCGTGGAGGCGCCGATCGCCTTCTTCAGCGCGTCGAAACCGGTGCCGGTGGTGGCGTCGGCCGGCACATAGGAAAGCCGTGCCAGGAACTTCTCCAGCTCCTTCTCGTCGACATCGGCGGCGGCGACATGGCTGGCGATGGCCTTGCGGGCGAAGGTGCGGAATTCCTCGTCGCTCATCTTGGTGCGCGAGGTGCCGATGATGCGGGTCGGCTCGGAAAACTGATGGTCGCGCTGGCGATAATAGAGCGCCGGCAACAGCTTGCGCTCGGAAAGGTCGCCCGTGCCGCCGAAAATGATGAAGTCGAACGGGTCGACGGGGATGATCTGCCTTGTCATGCTCTATCCGATCTCGCGCGCTGCTTTCGCCATTCAACGGGTGCGTCACCATGCGCTAACAACACTGCCGCAATGCGACGAAAGCCGATATAATCTAATCGATTTAATTTTACCAGTGTAATGGTGACACAGCATCGCCCTTGACACTGGTCCAGCACGGACGATGTTCCTTGCGCGATAGTGTCGCCACGCTTGCGTCCGGCAGAGAATAGGGCGCCTTAGCCAAAAGGCCACAGGAGAAGCCAGGTATGGACGGACATCTTTCGAGCACGGTGGCGGAAGGCCGCAGCTTCCGCCAGATCATCGGCGGCAAGCAGGTGGACGCCGTTTCCGGCCTGCGCATCGATGTCGCCTGCCCCTCGGACGGCCAGGTTTTCGCCTCCATCCCCGCCTCCGGCCAGGCCGATGTCGATCTGGCCGTCGCCAGTGCCCGCCATGCCTTCGAGCACGGCCCTTGGGCGAAAATGCCGGCGGTGGAACGCGGCCGCTGCCTGACCAGGCTGTGCCATCTGGTCGAGAAGCACAGCGCCGAACTCGCCGCGCTGGAATCGCGCGACACCGGCAAGCCGGCGCGGCAGGGCAAGGCCGACGTCGCCGCCACCATGCGTTATTACGAATTCTACGGCGGCGCCGCCGACAAGATCCATGGCGACACCATTCCTTTCCTCGATGGTTACACCGCGCTTACATTGCGCGAGCCGCATGGCGTCGTCGCCGGCATCATCCCCTGGAACTACCCGCTGCAGATCCTGGCGCGGGTGGCCGGCGCAGCGCTCGCCATGGGCAATACGCTGGTGGTGAAACCGGCCGAGGATGCCTCGCTCACCACCATCCGCATGGCGGAACTGGCGCTGGAAGCCGGCATCCCGGCGGGCGTCTTCAACGTCATCACCGGTTATGGCCGCGAGGCCGGCGCGCTGTTGTCGGGCCATCGCGACGTCGACTACGTCACCTTCACCGGCTCGCCGGCCACAGGCACGTCGATCCAGCAGGCGGCGGCCATCAACAATCGCGGCGTCACCATGGAACTCGGCGGCAAGTCGCCGCAGATGGTGTTCGCCGACGCCGATCTGGAAAAGGCGGTGCCGGTGCTGGTCAACGCCATCATCCAGAATGGCGGTCAGACCTGCTCGGCCGGCAGCCGCGTTCTGGTCGAATGGCCCGTCTACGACGAGGTCGCCAAGGCATTGGCCGAGCGTTTCGCCAAACTGGTCGCCGGTCCGCACGATGCCGATCTCGACCTTGGCGCGCTGATCAATCCACGCCAGCAGGCGCGGGTCGCCGGCATGGTGGCCGACGCCGAGAAGGCAGGCATAACCGTTCTGGCGCGCGGTTCGGTGCACAAGGATGCCCCGGCCAGCGGCTATTATTTCGCCCCGGCGCTGTTTGGATCGGTCGACCCCGCTGCAGCAATCGCGCAGGAAGAGGTGTTTGGCCCGGTGCTGACGCTGTTTGCCTTCGACGGCGAGGACGAGGCGGTCAAGCTCGCCAACGGCACCGAATTCGGCCTCGTCGCCGGCATCTGGACAAAGGATGGCGCCCGCCAGCACCGGTTGGCCAAGCGCGTGCGTTCCGGCCAAGTGTTCGTCAACGGTTACGGAGCCGGTGGCGGCATCGAACTGCCCTTCGGCGGCTTCAAGCGTTCCGGCCACGGCCGCGAGAAGGGTTTCGAGGCGCTCTACGACATGTCGGCGACAAAGACGGTCGTCTTCAATCATGGCTGAGCAGCCGACACCCGGCTGGTCTTGGCAGTGCTGCTTACCCTTTCCCCAAGGGAGGGTAATCTGCGCGGGGCTCTCGGCCGAAGTAAACTTCTCACAAGGATGAAAAATGCGCTTGAAGGATAAGGTCGCGATTGTCACGGGCGCCGCGTCGGGGTTCGGCGAGGGCATGGCCAAACGCTTCGCGGAGGAGGGGGCCAGGGTGGTGGTGGCGGACCTCAATGCCAAGGGTGCGGAGCGCGTCGCCGACGAGATCGGTCCGTCGGCGATTGCCGTGGCCAGCGACGTTTCAAGCCGCTCGGAAGTCGAAGAGATGGTCTATGCGGCCAAGAACACTTTCGGCCGCGTCGACATCATGATCAACAATGCCGGCTACACCCATCGCAATGGCGACATGCTGGCGGTGGACGAGGCGACCTTCGACCTGATCACCGCCGTCAACATGAAGGCGATCTATCATTCCGCGCTGGCGGTGGTGCCGATCATGGAGCGGCAGGGCGGCGGCGTCATCTTGAACACCGCCTCGACCGCCGGCCTGCGCCCGCGCCCGGGGTTGACCTGGTACAACGCCTCGAAGGGCTGGGCGATCACCGCCACCAAATCGATGGCGGTGGAACTCGCGCCAAAGAACATCCGCGTCAATTGCCTCTGCCCCGTCGCCGGCGAAACCGGAATGCTTGCCCAGTTCATGGGCGAGGACACGCCCGAGCTGCGCGCGAAATTCCGCGCCTCCATCCCGCTCGGTCGCCTGTCGACCCCGCTCGACATCGCCAATGCGGCGCTGTGGCTGGCCTCCGACGAAGCCGCCTTCATCACCGGCGTGGCGCTGGAGGTGGATGGAGGGCGGTGTATTTGAGGCCGCGCATCCTTCTCCCCTTGTGGGAGAAGGTGGCTCGGCGCGCAGCGCCGAGACGGATGAGGGGTGTTGGACGGAGCGCTGCCTGGGAGATGTGAGGTGATATTGGAGTGAGGCGCTGATCCTGAAACGTCTCGTTTCTTCCATCACCCCTCATCCGCCTTCGCTTCGCTCAGGCACCTTCTCCCACGAGGGGAGAAGGGAAGGGCGCCAAACCCACCGCTTCGCACGACACGAGATGTCCCTAGTCAGAAAACCAAGCACTTGGCTTTTCGTCCGCGACACGGACAGCTTCTCACCCGCGGTTGAGGAAGCCCTGGTAAACCCAGCCGCGCTTGTTCTGGTAGACGATCTCGCACCATTTGGCCTTGGTGCAGGAAATCACCTCGACGGCTGCCTTGCCGGGCACGGTCGCGATGGCGTCGGCGCCCTTTTTCGGGCCCGAACGCATGGTGACGGCGCGCAAGGTGGTGCCGTTGCCGGTTGCCTTGGCTTGCTTGGCATCGGCGGGTGCCGCCTCTTGCGTATCCTGCGTTTCATCCGCTGGCGGAATGCCTGCGGTCAGCGCCTTGTCGGGCTTGGCGTGTGGCACTGGCGGCTTGGCGATGACGGCTTCCGTGGGCGACGGGGCCTTGTTCGTCTCCGCATAGGCGCTCTGCGTCGTGTCGTCCGTAGCTGCCTCGTCGTCCGCGCTGGCATCGTCGGGATTGGCATCGCCCGGCTTGGCGACGACTACCGCCTTGGCGGCTTCCTGGATCGCGGCGGCCGACTGCGGGGCCGACGTGCCGTTGGAATTCACAGCGCTCGGCTCGGTGGAGGCAGGCTGGTTGACCGCGACAAGCGTCTGGGCGGGTTGCGGCTTTGCATCGGCCACGGCAGGCGTGGCGGCGGGCGTCTGTCCGGCGACCTGCACCGTCTTGGCCTGCGGCGCCGGCGCTTCGGTGGCCGGCGGATGCTTGGCTTCGGCGAAAGCCTGGCGCTCGCCGGTCGGCAGCGCCAGCCACAAGGCGATGCCGGCGACGCCGAGCAACGCGGCGGTACCGACCGCGGCGATCACCAGATGCGAATTCGTCTGTAGCTGCTGCCAGAAAGACGGCTTGGTGTTGTAGCCGAACTGCATCGAAATGCGATGCTGCTTGGGCCCGCCGAAACCGAGCGGCCCTTTCAAAACGGCCTCCAGCGGCCGCAACGACCGTTGGCCGGCAAGCCTGGGGCGGCCACCGCTCGGGTTTTGTTGTCCTGGCTGACGGTCCTGCCGTCCACGAAACAGAACTGGACCAATTTTGGCATCTGAGGTTCTGGTTACCCCCGAACACGGCCGACGTTCTTGCGATCGCGGTTGACAACACCTGGATCAGCGTCGGTCCCGAAATCCTGGCTGGCAACGCAAGGTTCGAGGTCTTCCGTTTCCAGCTTGTGGATCATCTTGCAGACGATTGTGGCATCTATGCGCCTTTGGCACCTCAACGGCAACGGGTGTCCACATATTCTGTGCATTTTTTGACTGTCGCGGGCGGGAAAACCTCGTTGTTTCCGCAACGTAAGGTACAGCTTGCCATTGTCGTCTGGCGCCGCCGAATCAGTCTCCGGTGTCGAAGCGGCACCCGTTTCGATTGGAAACCGGCCTTCCGCGGGGCCTGGAGCGGTCCGTGGGATATGCTGAAAGATGGGCTCGGGGATCTGCCCGGAAATGTGCAATGTCCCTGCAATCTTGCCGCGATAGCTGCCGGGTCAGGGACGAAAACCGGATCAGATCATGTCTTTCATCACCTTTCGCGCTGCCTGCGGCGCTGTTGCCGTGGCCTCGGTCGCGCTGCTTGCCGGCTGCGCATCCGACATCATGAAGAATTACATCGGCCAGCCGGTGGAAACGGTCATTCTCGACTACGGTCCGCCCTCTACCATCCTGGACATCGGTCGTGGCGAACGCGCCTATCAATGGCGCAAGGTTTCGACCAATGTTGTGCCCGGCTCGACCAGCGGCGAGATCAAGGACACCAGGCGCGGCACCCGCTATGAGGAAACCGTCAGGCCGGGTTATGTCGAGGAGCAGGAATGTTTCTACACATTCTATGCGCGCTGGTCCGCGGGGCGCTGGTATGTCACCAATTTCCGCAAGCCGAAGCTGGAATGCGAATGAAACGCCGGAAAAGCGCCGCGATGCGTCATTAGAGCGCTGCGCGTCCGTTCGGACGTGCAAAGGACGCTCTAACACTTTGAAGCGCCGGCATCGCCCGGTGTCGCGGGTGAAGGAAAGAAGAAAACCATGCGTATCCTGCTGCTCGAGGACGAGCCGGAGATGGCCTCGGTGCTGAAGACCGCGCTGGAGCGCCGTCACGTCATTGTCGATCACGTTTCGACCATCGCCGATGCCGAGGCGGCGGCCGCTTTCGGCCCCTATGATGCGCTGGTGCTCGACCGCCGTTTGCCTGACGGCGAGGGGCTCGACCTCATTCCGAAGCTACGCGCCAGCCGCATCGAGGCGCCGGTGCTGATGCTGACGGCACTGGGCGGCGTCGACGACCGCGTCGCCGGCCTCGACTCTGGCGCCGACGACTATCTGGCCAAGCCCTTCTCGGTGGAAGAGTTGATGGCGCGCCTGCGTGCCTTGCAACGGCGGCCGGCGGCGCTGCGCTCCGACCTCACGGTGGTCGGCCGGCTCACCTATGATTTCCGCCATCGCGAAGCGCTTGTCGGCGATAAGCCGCTTGACCTTCTGCGCCGCGAGCAACTGGCGCTGGAGGCGCTGATCCGCCGGCCGGGCCGCGCCGTGCTGCGCTCCACGCTGGAGGAATCGGTCTACGCCATGGATGACGAGATCGGCTCCAACGCGTTGGATTCGCACCTGTCCAGGCTGCGGCGCAAGCTCGACGAGGTCGATGCCGGCGTCGAGATCCGGGCGATCCGCAACCTCGGTTATCTGCTGCGCGCCGTCGCATGAGAAAGCCGCGTCCACGTTCGCTGCAATGGGTGCTGGTGCGCCGCCTGATCATACTGCAGGCGGTCATGCTGGTTGTCTTCCTCGGCTTGATCACGCTGGTGTTCTTCGTCGCGCAGCCGCGCCTGGTGGTCGATAATGAGGCAGCCGCCCTTGTCGTGGGAGAAGCGCTGGGCCGCGACGCGGCCGGCCAGCTCGTTCTGCGCGACACGGAAGAACTCACCAATTTCCGCAAGAGCTTTCCGAACATGTGGTTCGTTGCACGCGACGAAAAAGGCGGAGTGCTGAAACAGGGCAATGTGCCTGCCGTCTATGCCAGCGGCGGCGACGGCCTGCTCAAAAGTGTCGACCGTGCGGCCTTGACCTTCGCGCAGCTGGATTTGCGGCCTGCCGCTTCCTACGCCAATCTGGAAACGTCGGCCGGCCGTGTCGGCGTACTCGCCTCCACCATGTCGTCGCGCGAGGAAAACACCGGCGTCGAAGCCAATATCGATCTGCAGATCGATCTCGCCCGCAATCCGGACGGCACCACCAATTGGGTGCGGGTCGGCCCGATCCTGGTCATCCTCACCATCATCATGCTTTTGCCGATCATCATCGTGATGGGCGTCACCACGCTGGTAACGACACCGGCCGTGGTGCGCCGCTCGCTGGCCGGCCTCGTCGCCACCGCCAGGGAAGCCGGCAACATCGACATCGACAACCGCGCCGTGCAATTGCCGACCGAGCGCGTGCCACAGGAGGTGGCGCCGCTGGTGCAGGCCTTCAATCGCGCGCTGGCTCGTCTCGGCGAAGGTTACGATAAGCGTAACCGTTTCCTTACGGATGCCGCGCATGAACTGCGCACGCCGATCGCCATCCTGCGCACGCGTGCCGAATTGCTGCGCGAGGATCCCGAGAGCCGGCGCCTGCAGAAGGACATCGAGCGCCTGTCGCATCTGGCGCAGCAATTGCTCGACCGCCAGGTGCTCGACCACGCCGCCGGTCCGCGCGAGGTGGTCGATCTGGTGGAACTGGCCAGAACGCTGGCCGCCGATTTCGCGCCGCTGGCGCTGGAGGCCGGCTATGACCTCTCTTTCGAGCCGGCCGGGCGCCCGGTGCTGGTCGATATCCGCTCGCAGCAAGTCGAGCGGGCCGTCGCCAATCTGCTGCGCAACGCCATCGAGCATGGCGGCGGCTCGGGCACCATCACCGTGTTGGTCGACGGCGAGGGCGGCCTGGAAATCCACGACGAGGGCCCGGGGATCCCGCTGGAGGAACGCGAGCGCGTGTTCGAGCCGTTCTACCGGCTGCGTCCGCGCTCCAGCGGCGCCGGGCTCGGCCTCAATCTCGCCCGCGAGATCGCACGCCTGCATGGCGGCCGTATCGATATCTTGAACGGACGCTGGAACGGCACGCATATCCGCCTGCAACTGCCGCTGGCGGAGACCCCGGCCAAAAAAATCAGATCCGGTCCCGCAGCGCGAACCAGTTGAGCGCCAGGAACAGCATCGGCGCGCGGAAGCGGCGACCGCCGGGGAAGGGCGGTATCTTCAGCTCCTCGATCAGCTTCAGCCGGTCGCGGTTGCCCGACACCGTCTCGGCGTAAAGCTTGCCGAAGAAGTTGGACAACATCACGCCGTGACCGGAATAGCCGCCGACGGAGATGACATTCGGCATCACCTCGCGCACGAACGGCTTTCGCGGCACGGTGATGCCGACATAACCGCCCCAGCCATGGGTGATCTCGACATCCTTCAGCTGCGGATAGATTTCGCTGATCTGCTTGCGGATATGGATGTGGATGTCCTTGGGGTCGTTGACCGCGTAGATTTCGCGGCCGCCGAACAACAGCCGGCCATCCCTGGATTTGCGGAAATAGCGCACCACGAAGCGGGAATCGTCGACGGATTCGCCGCCGGGCAACACTTTCGACGCATCGCCGAGCGGCACGGTGGCGCCGATGAAGGAGCCGATCGGCATGATATGCGCCGCACTCATCGGTTCCAGCGTGCCGCCATAGGCATTGGTGGCGATCAGGCACTTGTCGGCGGTGATCGTGCCGCGTTGCGTCGTCACCTTGACCTTGCCGCCTTGCGTGGTGAGGCCGGTCGCCGGCGTCTTCTCGAAGATATGCGCGCCCGCCGCGGCCGCCACGCGCGCCGTGCCGATCACCAGCTTCAGCGGATGGATATGGCCGGTGCCGGTGTCGCGGGCGCCGCCGTAATAATGCGTCGAGCCCAGCCGCTCCGCCGTTTCGCGCGCATCCATGAAGGTGATGTGCGGATAGTTGAAGCGCGTCGCCATGATGTCGGCATGCGCCTTGTAGTCGTCGACATAGCGCTGTTTGTGCGCCACCGAGATCTGGCCGGGCATGTAGTCGATGTCGATGCCATTGGCGGCCGAGAAGTCGTGAAGATGTGTTTTCGCCTCCTCGGCCAGGTCGAACAGTGCCTTGGCGCGGGTGAGGCCGTAATCATCCTCGAGTTCCTCGGCCCAGGCGCGCTGGCCGGTGCCCATCTGGCCGCCATTGCGGCCCGAAGCACCGTCGCCAAAACGATGGCTTTCGATCAGGACGACATTGGTGCCGGCCTTGGCCAGGTGCACCGCCGCCGACAGCCCGGTGAAGCCGCCGCCGACGATGACGACATCGGCCTGCCGGTCGCCGTCGAGCGAGGGATATTCTGGCCGCGCGCCGACGGTGTCTTCATACCAGGAACGGCCGGGGGAGATGGGGGATTGGTAGGGCATGGTGGCTTTCGGGTGGTGAGGCAGTCGGGAGTGGGCAGTCGGCAGTCGGGTTTGGCTTCAGCGAATTACAGATCGGAGCACAGTTCGCGGAGTTCCCCGCCTGCTTTCCCGACTGCCGATTGCCTACTCCCGACTGCCTGTTGCTTCAAACATTCAGCAACAAATACTCCCGCTCCCACGGGCTGATCACTTCCATGAAGGTCTCGAACTCCGCCCGCTTGATCGCCGCATAGGTGGAGGTGAAGGCGCGGCCGAGCATGCCCGCCAGCTCCTCGTCGCCCTCGAACAGGTCGACGGCTTCGAGCAGGCCGCGCGGCAGGTCGATCTCGTCCTCGTTGGCCGTCGTCAACACCGGCGGTTCGGCCTGCAACTTGTTGTTGATGCCGATCAGGCCGCAGGCGAGCGAGGCGGCGAGTGCCAGATAAGGGTTGGCATCGGAAGACGGGATGCGGTTTTCGACGCGCCGGGCGTTGGGGTCCGAGCGCGGCACGCGGAAGGCGGTGGTGCGGTTGTCGTAACCCCATTTGTTGTTGACGGGGGCGGACGCCGCCTGGGTCAGGCGCCGGTAGGAGTTCACGTAAGGCGCGAACATCACCAGCGCGTTAGGCACGTGTTTCTGCATGCCGCCGATGAAGTTGAAGAAGGCTTCGGTCTCCGAACCGTCCTCGGCCGAGAAGATGTTGCGGCCGGTCTTCTTGTCGACGATCGACTGGTGGATATGCATGGCTGAGCCTGGCTGGCCCTGGATGGGCTTGGCCATGAAGGTGGCGTAGACGTCGTGCTTCAACGCCGCTTCGCGCAAGGTGCGCTTGAACAGGAAGACCTGGTCGGCCAGTTCGACAGGGTCGCCATGACGCAGGTTGATTTCGAGCTGGCCAGCGCCTTCCTCGTGGATCAGCGTGTCGATCTCGAGGCCCTGGCTTTCCGAGAAATGGTAGATGTCGTCGATCAATTCGTCATATTCGTTGACGCCGGCGATCGAGTAACCCGAGCCGCCGGCAATCGGCCGGCCGGAACGGCCGACCGGCGGGGTCAGCGGATAGTCGGGGTCGGGGTTCTTGCGAACCAGGTAGAATTCGATCTCGGGCGCGACGACGGGTTTCAGCCCGTGCCGGTCATAGGCGGCGACCACGCGCTTCAGCACGTTGCGCGGCGTGAATTCCACGGCGCGACCGTCCTGATGGACGAGGTCGCAGATGACGGCGGCTGTCGGGTCTTCTTCCCACGGCACCGCGGTCAGCGTCGAAAGATCAGGCACGAGCTTCAGGTCGCCATCGTCTTCCGGATATTCAAAACCGTTGCCGTTTTCCGGATACTGGCCGGAAATCGTCATCATGAACGGTGCGGAAGGCAGCGCCAGCGAGGTGTTGGAGGTGAATTTGGAAGACGGCATCATCTTGCCGCGGGCAACGCCGGCCTGGTCGGGGGTGATGCATTCGATGTCTTCGATACCGCGCGATTCCAGCCAGGCGCTCGCCTCCTTCCAGCTCTTCACTCCCCTGAGGTTTTTCAGAAAGGCAGGCGCACGGGTTCGCGTCCCCCGAGTTGACGGACGGACTTCCTTTTTTGCAGGCGGCATCAATCACCAGATATGGTTGCGGATTGCCGAGTATAGCCGTGGCCCCTTGCGGAAGAAAAGGGGGGCTCGCTCTCGTTTTCGTGGGCGCAAGCATCCAAAGTGCTGGTTTTTGGCCGTTTTTCGCCCTAGATGGGCATCATGTCCACGTCTTCCAACAGCTTGACCACCATCGGTTTCGACGCCGACGACACGCTCTGGCAGAACGAGCAGTTCTTCCGTTTGACCGAGGCGCATTTCGTCGAACTGCTCGCCGGCCATGGTGAAAAGGACAGCTTGCTGGCGCGCCTGCTGGAAGCCGAAAAGCGCAATCTCGGCGCCTATGGCTTCGGCATCAAGGGTTTTACGCTTTCGATGATCGAGACGGCGATCGACGTCACCGACGGCAAGGTGCCTGGCGAGGTCATCGGCAAGATCCTGGCCGCTGGCCGCGAAATGCTGAGCCATCCTGTCGAGACGTTGCCGCATGTCCATGACACGCTGGAGGCGTTGGCCAGCCGCTATCGGCTGGTGCTGATCACCAAGGGCGACCTGTTCGACCAGGAGCGCAAGCTAGCGCAGTCGGGCCTCGGCGATTTCTTCAACGCGGTGGAGATCGTCTCCGACAAGTCACGCCCGACCTATGAGCGCATCTTCGCGCGCCATGGCGACGGCCCCGAGCGCGCCATGATGGTCGGCAATTCGCTGAAATCCGACGTGGTGCCGGCGATCGAAGCCGGCAGCTGGGGCATCTTCGTGCCGCATGATCTGACCTGGGTGGTGGAGCATGTCGAGCCGCCCGCCACCGCGCCGCGCTTCCGCGAAATCGCCCATCTCGGTGAATTGCCGGGCCTCGTGCTGGGCATCGACAACGACTGACGGCGCCGTCGCCTGCATTGTTCCTGGCGTTATTTCGCCGGCTCAACAGGCGCGGGCCTTGCCTCGTTCCCCGGCCTTCCCTGGCTCACCGAGCAGGGCGAGCCTCAGCCTGCTTCCGGGGCGGGTATGCTGCGCGAACTGTGCTTCAGGCGTTCGATGATCTGCTGCAGGCGCTCGGGCGTGATCGGCTTGGCCACGACGTAATCCACGGTGCGCGGCAGGCCGAGGCTTTCCTGCGTGCCGGTGCGGTTCGACAGGAAGATGACGGTGGGCGAAGCCTTGCCGGCAACGCCGCGGATCGAAGCGACCCCCGCCAGCACTGCGTCGCAATCGCTGTTTTCCGGTCCGCCGTCCAGCACGACCGTTCCCGGAACCAGCGTGGTCAGCGCTGCCGGGGCCGTTTCTGGCGATTCAGCCACCGGCTTCAACCCGCCCTGCTCGATGATCCTCGACACGACGATGCGATTGATCTGCGATCGGCTGACCACGAGCACTTTCGAAAAATCCAGCAAAGCCCCTCCACGTCCCAGGCCGGTCGCGCCACCGGTCGGCCTGCCGTTGTCGCCACTCAGCGGCGGTTGTCTGTTTCCACCGCGAGTCTTCATTTCAATGCTAGGTTGAAACCATTCGACAATCGGTTGAGACCGCCGTCATGTCAAGCGCATGTAGGCGACTGGCGTTATATTCCAGCATCACAATAAAATCAGTAGCGGTCATGCAACAAAAATTGTAGCCACGGCCGCTTCAAAACAGGATCGAAAACAAAAAACCCGCCGCGTGGCGATGCACGCGGCGGGTTTGTTTGGCTTTGGTAAGTCTTGACTTTCGTCAGCCGTGGCTTTGCTGGGTGACGATGACCGGGATCAGAAGATCGCCCCAGTTGCCGTCGCCGCCATGATGGCGGGCCGAACGGACCAGTTCGACCGAGACGCCGGCCTCGACCGCCTTCATGACCGACTGGTTGAGACGGTGCAAATCGTTAGCGACGATGCGGATGACCGCCTGCTGGTCGGCGCTCATGGTGGTGGCCTGTTCTTCTGCCCTTTCCTTGACACGGGTACGCGGTGCCATTGTCGTTCTCCTCGAATGTTCCTTCGCCTTTCGGGCGGTTCCTCTGTTTTGGACCCCGGCGCGGCCCGCGCCGGGGGAAGCTGTGCGGGCCGGCCTATTCGGCGGCCGGGCGGAACTGTTCGTGTTCGGTCGATTCCTTCATGGCGGTGGTCGACGACTTGCCACCGGAGATCGCCATCGACACGGCATCGAAATAGCCGGTGCCCACTTCGCGCTGGTGCTTGGTCGCGGTGTAGCCGTTCACCTCGGCCGCGAATTCGGCCTCCTGCAGTTCCGAATAGGCCGCCATCTGGCGATCCTTGTAGCCGCGGGCCAGTTCGAACATGCCGAAGTTCAACTGGTGGAAGCCGGCCAGCGTGATGAACTGGAACTTGTAGCCCATGGCGCCGAGTTCGCGCTGGAACTTGGCGATGGTGGCGTCGTCGAGGTTCTTTTTCCAGTTGAACGACGGCGAGCAGTTATAGGCGAGCTTCTTGCCCGGATGCGCCTTCTGCACCGCCTCGGCGAACTTCTTCGCCTGGGCAAGATCCGGCTTGCCGGTCTCCATCCAGATCAGGTCGCAATAGGGCGCGTAGGCGATGGCACGCGCGATGCAAGGCTCGATGCCATTCTTCACCTGGTAGAAGCCTTCCACCGTGCGTCCGGCATCCTTGTCGACGAAGGGCTGGTCGCGCTCGTCGATGTCGGAGGTGAGCAGCTTGGCGGCTTCCGCATCGGTGCGGGCGACGATCAGCGTCGGCACGCCCATGACGTCGGCGGCGAGCCGAGCGGCGGTGAGGTTGCGGATATGGGCCGCGGTCGGGATCAGCACCTTGCCGCCGAGATGGCCGCACTTCTTTTCCGACGCCAACTGGTCCTCGAAATGGACGCCCGCGGCGCCGGCTTCGATGAAGGCCTTCATGATCTCGAAGGCGTTCAACGGTCCGCCGAAGCCGGCTTCCGCGTCGGCGACGATCGGCGCGAACCAGGTGTCGACCGACAGGCCCTTGCCTTCCGACGTCTCGATCTGGTCGGCGCGCTGCAGCGTGCGGTTGATGCGCTTGGCAAGCTCGGGCGCCGCATTGGCCGGGTAGAGCGATTGGTCGGGATACATGGCGGACGCCGTGTTGGCATCGGCCGCCACCTGCCAGCCGGACAGGTAGATCGCCTTCAGGCCGGCGCGCACCATCTGCATGGCCTGGTTGCCGGAGAGCGCGCCGAGCGCGTTGACGAAATCTTCCTCGTGGATGAGCTTCCACAGCCGGTTGGCGCCCATTTCGGCCAGGCTGTGCTTGATCTGCACGGAGCCGCGCAGCCGCTTCACATCCTCCGGCGAATAGGGCCGCTCGATGCCGTCGAAACGGCCTTCGGCGGCCGAGGGGACGAGGTTGTAAAAATCAGTCATGGTCTGCTCCGCTTACTGAAAGACGTTTGTCGAAAACCGCCATTCGTCGTGAATTCGCGGCGGCTTTCCTGTGACTTGATTTACATTGCGGTGCGAAATCGGCCGAATGAATTCGAGGCTTAGGCGATAAAATAAGGGAAAACCTGTGTTGCGTTTGACAGGGAGACGCTGTAAATTTGTAAAAGATGTAAAATGCGACGAGCGGCCAAAATGGCGATTGAGCCTGTCAAGGTTTGTAAAATCCGGCCGGCCTTTCCTTCTCCCCTTGCGGGAGAAGGTGGCCGAGCCCGGCGGCGCGGCTGCCATAGGCGAGGTCGGATGAGGGGTGCTGCGAGGAACGCGACAGAACCAAGGTCGGGGCTCTTCAAGCCCTTCGCCGCCGCCTCGTTTCTTCCAACACCCCTCATCCGCCGCCTATGGCGACACCTTCTCCCACACGGGGAGAAGGGAGAAGCGCATGGCTGAGCAGAAAATCTTCGCCGGACCGCGCATTCGCCGCATCCGCAACCAGAAGGGCCTGACCCAGACGGCGATGGCCGAGGGGCTGGGCATCTCGCCCTCCTATCTCAACCTGATCGAGCGCAATCAGCGTCCGCTGACCGTGCAGCTCATCCTGAAGCTCGCTTCCGTCTACAAGGTCGAGCCCGAAGAACTGCAGGGCGAGGCGCGCGGCTCGATCGCGGCACTGCGCGAGGTCTTCGCCGACCCGCTATTGTCCGGCGAACTGCCGGGCGACCAGGAACTGGTCGAGATCGCCGAGGCCGCGCCCAATGCGGCGGCCGCGGTGATCAAACTGTTCCGCGCCTATCGCGAGCAGGCCGAGCGCCTGTCGGACCTGACCGAGCTGCTCGCCCGCGAGGGGCGCACCACGGCGCTGTCCGGCGCGCGCCTGCCGATCGACGAGGTGCATGAGGTGTTCGAGCGGCGGCCGAACCATTTTGCCGCTCTGGAGGAGGAGGCCGAGGCGTTCACGACGCTGCTCGAGCCCGGCGACGACCTGTTCGGCGCCTTGAAGGCGTGGCTGAAGCGCGAGCACGGCATCGTCGTGAAAGTTCTGCCGGTCGCCACCATGCCCAATTGGCGGCGTCGCTACGACCGCCATTCGCAGCGCCTGTTCCTGTCCGAGCGGCTGTCGCCGTTCGACCAGCTGCGCGAAGTGGCGATGGAGGCAAGCCTCATCCGCATGCAGGTGGCGGTGGCGGCCGAGATCCAGGCATTGAAACTGTCGTCCGACGAGGCCAAGCGGCTGGCCCGGTTCGAGCTCGGCCGTTATGCCGCGCATGCGCTGACGATGCCCTATCAGGCCTTCCATTCCGCCGCCCAGCGCGCCCGCTACGACATCGATGTCCTGCGTTCGCGCTTCGGCGTTTCCTTCGAACAAGCGGCGAACCGGCTGACCATGCTGCAGCGTTCCGGCGCCTCCGGCGTGCCGTTTTTCATGCTGGAGGTCGACAATGCCGGCAACCGCTTCCGCCGCGCCGGCGCCCAGGGCTTTCCGCACAGCCGCTTCGGCGGCGGCTGTCCGAAACTCGCGGTACATGCCGCCTTCACCCAGCCCGGCCAGATCTTCGTCGAAGCGGTGGAAATGCCGGACGGCGCCGAATTCCTCACCGTCGCCCGCACGCTGGAAGGCCCGCAAGGCGCCTTTTCGGAGCGCCCGCGCCGCACCGCCATCCTGATCGGCTGCGATATCGGTTTTCGCGACGAGATCGTCTATGGCGCGGCCCTTCCGGCACTTGGCGTTGGCGCAAAACCCGGCGCGGTGGCGGCAACGCCGGTCGGGCCGGCCTGCCGGCTGTGCGAGCGCTCCGGCTGCCTGTCGCGCGCCGAGCCGCCGGTCACGCGTCCGCTAGGGCTGGACGAGATGGTGACGGGCCTGTCCGCCTTCGACTTCCAGTAAAGCGTGGGTCTTTTACCCCGGCGTCGATGTCTATAGATATATGATCATATTCTAATAGATTCTCCGACATCGAGGCATTCATGGCTGGTTCCGTTCGTCCCGCCCGGCGCTGGCTGAAGCGTATCGCGATTGCCCTGGTCGCGGTTCTGCTCCTCGTCGTGGCACCCGCCGCCTTCATTTTGTATCCGGCGCTGAAATCTTATCCGGCTATGGATTTTCCGCTGGCCGCATCGCCAGCCGAGAAGAATCTGCGGGATCTGGCCTATCTTCGGCTGTTGCCGCAGGTCGAGCGAAGCTTCACCGATCAAACCCGCGCCGCCTTTGAAGCCGCGCTCGACAAACTGGTGGCGCGTGCGCCGGAACTCGATCGCGCCGGCCTGGCGATGGGCGCGGCGCGTGCCGTGGCATTGGCCGACAATGGCCATACCAACATATTGGGCCTGGTCGGCGGAAACGGTTTCAACGCCGTGCCCGTTCGCCTGGGCTGGTTCGCCGACGACCTGTTTGTGGTGAGTGCAGCCGCGGATCAGCGCGATCTGCTCGGCGCGCAGGTGCTGGCGCTGAATGGCCATTCGCCCGAGCAACTGGTCGAGGCGTTACGCCCCTACACCGGTGGTCCGGCCAATCTGGCGCGCGAATTCGTGCCGAATTTCCTCATCTCGCCGGAACTGCTTCACGCGGCGGGTCTCGCCGAAAATGCGGATGCCGCCGAATTCCGCGTCCGGCAGCGCGATGGGGTCGAAGTCGTGCGCCGGCTTGCCGCGGTCGCCGGGACGCCGGAGCCGCTAGCCAGAAGTTCCTGGCCGAAGCGGGATTTGAGCCCGGTCCGGAGGAAGGACAGCGAAGCTTCCTGGGTTCATGTCCTGGATGGTGCAGCACCCCCGTCCTATCTCTCGCGGCCGGACGACAATTTCTGGCACAGCTATCTCGAAAACGACGGCATCCTCTACGTCCAGCTGAACCGTATCGGCGATCAGGAAAAGGCTTCCATCGAGGACTATCTCTCGGGCCTGCTGGCGGAAGTGGCCAAGCGGAAGGTGAAGCATGCGGTGGTCGATCTGCGCTTCAACCCGGGCGGCAACTACCTGCTCGCTGCCGATTTCACGCGGCGGCTGCCGGAGCTCTTGCCGCCGGACGGCAAGGTGTTCATCCTGACCAGCGGCAACACCTTTTCCGCCGGCATCAGCACCGCGGCGCGGCTGAAATATTTTGCCGGCTCGCGCGCCGTCCTGATCGGGGAAGCGATGGGCGACAGGCCGCAATCCTGGGGTGAGGGCGGCACGGCCCGGATGCCGAATTCCAAACTGGCGATCCGCTACACGACCGGCTATCACGATTGGCAAAACGGCTGCGGCTTGGCTCAGATCCGGACATGCTTCGTCCTCAATTATTTCTACGGCACGCCGTCCGGTTCATTGACACCGACGGTGCCGGTTGCGCCGACCTTCGCCAGCTACGCCGCCGGCGACGATGCCGTGCTCGCCGAGGCCTTGAAACTGGCGAAATAGGCGTCGCCACCGGTTTGCGGCGGGCTGACATAGCCGATGCATGTGGCTGGACCATCTCCAGGGCCCGCCTTCGCGCTACGCCAGAAGGCATGGATTTGCCGCGTCTGCGATATCGCGCGGGTGGCAAAACGACGATGATGAGCCGAACCATCAGACAGTAGCGCCATGGCCGACGCCGCTTCCCCATCGCCTGCAACCGCACAGGCCCAGCCGGTGTCGCGGCGCGAGGAGCGCGTGGGTTATCTGCTCGTCTTCCTGTCCGCACTGATGTGGAGCCTCGGCGGTACCATCGCCCGCTTCATCGAGGCCGATGGAAGCTGGACCGTGGTGTTCTGGCGCTCGGTATGGGCGGCCGCCTTCCTGCTCGGCTTCATGGCCTGGCGCGACGGCCTGCGCGGCACCGTGAAACTGTTCCGCGACATGGGCTTGCCCGGGCTGGCGGTGGCCATCTGCTTCGCCACCGCCTCCACCTGTTTCGTCGTCGCGCTGTCCTACACCAAGGTCGCCAACATCTTGCTCATGCAGGCCGGCGTGCCGCTGCTCGCGGCGCTGCTGTCGTGGCTGTTGTTCCGCGAAAAGGTCTCGGCCGCCACCTGGGCGGCGATCGCCGGCGTCATCGCGGGTGTCGCCATCATGGTCTCGGAATCGCTGGGCGGCACCGTCTCGCCGGTCGGCGACGGGCTGGCGCTGTTGATCGCCTTCATGTTTTCGGTTGCCACCGTCATCACGCGCCGCTTCGCAACCGTGCGCATGACGCCGGCCACTTGCCTCGGCACGATCTTCGCCGCCATCTTCGCGGCATCGCAGGTCACGCAATTCGCCGTTTCGCCGCGCGATATGGGTTTTTTGTTCGCTTTTGGTGTCATCAATCTCGGCGTCGGCCTCGCTTTCTTCGCCACCGGCGCGCGCCTCATCCCGGCGGCGGTCGCGGCTCTTCTCGGCACGTTCGAGCCGATCCTGGGGCCGATCTGGGTGTGGCTGGTACATGGCGAAGTGCCGTCGGCGCGCACCATCATCGGCGGTGCGATCGTCTTCGCCGCACTGTTCATCCACATCGGCATGGAAATGTGGCGCCAGTCCAAGCCGCAGCGTCCGGGCGCGGTCGGCATCCCGTCGCCGAACTGATCGCGAAAGCAAAACAGAATGGTTTTGCCCATTGACAAGCAACTAGCCCGGCGGGCAGGCTGTGGGCACGGCAACAACAAAACAGGCGTATCTTGCCACGTGCAACAGCCGGCCAAACCAGGACCGAGCCTTCCAGCCCGCACGAGCCCCCGCAACCTCGCAGGGCGCTCTTTCGTTTAGGCAGCAGCGCTAACTGCTCCCTTTCTTCCAGGCTTGAATACGCCCCGACGGACCGCAACGCGCCGGTTCTCGCAAAAAATCTGCCTTACCAAACCATGCCACGCCGGCTGCAAAAACGATCCGGCGGGCGGGGAACACTCGTCATGACAATAGGAGCAAACCGAAATGACCCGCAAAGCGATCTGGCTGGCGGCAACGGCCGTATTCCTGGCCCTGCCGATAACGAGCGCTCAGACACAGGAACGTGTCGTCAACGTCTACAACTGGTCTGACTATATCGATCAGTCGATCATCCAGGACTTCACCAAGGAAACCGGCATCAAGGTCGTCTACGACGTCTACGATTCCAACGAGATCCTCGAGACCAAGCTGCTCGCCGGCGGCTCGGGCTACGACGTCGTGGTGCCCACCGCCAGCCCGTTCCTGGTGCGCCAGATCGCGGCCGGCGTCTACCAGAAGCTCGACAAGTCGAAGCTGCCCAACCTGAAGAACATGTGGGACGTCGTCGAGCAGCGTGTCGCCGCCTTCGACCCCGGCAACGAACATTCGGTCAACTACATGTGGGGCACCGTCGGCATCGGCTACAACCCCGACAAGGTGAAGGCCGCGATCGGCACCGACAAGATCGAGAGTTGGGATACGCTGTTCAAGCCCGAGAACATCGCCAAGCTGAAGGATTGCGGTGTCTATGTGCTGGATTCGCCGACCGATATCGTCCCGACCGTGCTGAAATATCTCGGTCTCGATCCGACCGACAAGTCGCCGGAAAGCCTGCAGAAGGCCGAAGATCTCTTGATGTCGATCCGGCCGTCGATCCGCAAATTCCATTCGTCCGAATACATCAACGCGCTCGCCAACGGCGACATCTGCGTGGCCATCGGCTGGTCGGGCGACGTCTTCCAGGCACGCAACCGCGCCAAGGATGCCAAGGCCGGCGTCAACGTCGCCTACACCATCCCGAAGGAAGGCGCCGAGATGTGGTTCGACCAGATGGCGATCCCGGCCGATGCCAAGCATGTGCCGGAAGCCCTGGAATTCATCAACTACATGATGAAGCCCGAAGTCATCGCCAAGTCGTCGGACTATGTCTACTACGCCAACGGCAACAAGGCGTCGCAGCAGTTCATCAACAAGGACATCACCAGCGATCCGACCATCTATCCCGACGAGCCGATGCTGAAGAAGCTGTTCACCGTCGCCCCGTACGACCCCAAGACCCAGCGCACCATCACGCGCCTCTGGACCAAGGTCGTCACCGGCCAATAAGCGTCGACAGACGTGAACCCCGGCGGCTGGGTCGCCGGGGTTTTTCCCGGGAAAAGGACGGAGAGGGACATGAAATCGCTGGGCAGCATCCGCAGGGACTTTGCGCCGTGGAACGACCCGAAGGCAAAGCCATACATCCAATTCGAGAATGTCACCAAGCGGTTCGGCGACTTCACCGCCGTCGACAATCTGTCGCTGACCATCTACGAGCGTGAGTTCTTCGCGCTGTTGGGCGCGTCGGGTTGCGGCAAGTCCACGCTTTTGCGCATGCTGGCCGGCTTCGAGCAGCCGACCTCCGGCCGCATCCTTCTGGACGGCGAGAACCTCGCCGGCATCCCGCCCTACAAGCGCCCCGTCAACATGATGTTCCAGTCCTATGCGCTGTTCCCGCATATGACGGTGGAAAAGAACATCGCCTTCGGCCTGAAGCAGGAAGGCATGCCCAGGGCGGACGTTGAAAGGCGCGTCGCTGAGATGCTGAAGCTGGTGAAGCTGGAGAAATTCGCCAAGCGCAAACCGCACCAGCTCTCCGGCGGCCAGCGCCAGCGCGTGGCGCTCGCCCGTTCCGTCGCCAAGCGGCCAAAGGTGCTCTTGCTAGACGAGCCGCTGGGCGCGCTGGACAAGAAGCTGCGCGAGGAGACCCAGTTCGAACTGATGGATCTGCAGCAGGAACTCGGCCTCACCTTCGTCGTCGTCACCCACGACCAGGAAGAGGCCATGACCATGGCTGACCGTATCGCCATCATGGACAAGGGCGAGGTCATGCAGGTGGCAACGCCGGCCGAGGTCTATGAGGCACCGGCTTCGCGTTTCGTCGCCAACTTCGTCGGCAATGTGAACATGTTCGAGGGCAAGGTCGCCGAACGCACGGAAAAGACCGCCAGGATCACCGGCGCCACCGGCGCGCAGATACTGGTCGAGAATGCCGGCGAGGCCCGTGCCGGTGCCGACGTCGCCTTCGCCATCCGCCCCGAAAAGATCCGCATCTCCTCGGCCAAGCCGGACAACAACGTCAACGCGCTGGAAGGCGAGGTCTACGACATCGCCTATCTCGGCGACATGACCGTCTATCACGTCAGGCTGACCGACGGGCAGGTGGTGCGCGCCCAGAGCATGAACGCCGCCCGCATCTCGGACGATCCCCTGACCTGGAACGATCGAGCCTGGGTTTCCTTCCGGCCGGACGCCGGCGTCGTGTTGACGCGGTAGGGGGCGATCATGGCGGGTGCTACACTTTCCGCGACCGGCACGGCGAATGGAGCCGTGTCGGCCCAGCCGGCCACGCAGCTTGCCAGCGGCTTCGTCAGCAAGCTGGTCATCATCGTTCCTTATGTCTTCCTGCTGATCTTCTTCCTCGTTCCCTTCTTCATCGTCTTCAAGATATCGCTGTCGCAGGTGGCGATCGCGATGCCGCCCTATACGCCGGCGCTCGATTTCGGCGGCGGCATCTCCGGCATCCTCGGTCAGCTGAAGAGCCTGAATTTCGACAATTACGTCTTCCTCACCCAGGACCCGCTCTACTTCAACGCCTATGTCACCAGCGTCATCGTCGCCGGTATCTCGACGTTCCTGACGCTTTTGATCGGCTATCCGATCGCCTACGGCATGGCGCGGGCACCGGCGACGCTGCGGCCAACGCTGCTCATGCTGGTCATCCTGCCGTTCTGGACCTCGTTCCTGATCCGCGTCTATGCCTGGATCGGCATCCTCAAGCCGGAAGGCCTGCTCAACCAGCTCCTGTTGTCCACGGGCGTCATCAACGAGCCCTTGATCATCCTCAACACCTATTGGGCGATCTTCATCGGCATCGTCTATTCCTACCTGCCCTTCATGGTGCTGCCGCTCTATTCGGCCCTGGAAAAGATGGATTATTCGCTGGTCGAGGCGGCCGAGGATCTCGGCTGCCCGCCGATCACCGCCTTCTGGAAGATCACCTTCCCGCTGTCGCTGCCAGGCGTTCTGGCCGGCAGCCTTCTGGTGTTCATCCCGGCCGTCGGCGAGTTCGTCATCCCCGACCTGCTCGGCGGTTCGCAGACGCTGATGATCGGCCGCACGCTGTGGACCGAATTCAACGCCAACCGCGACTGGCCGGTATCTTCCGCCGTGGCGGTCATCCTGCTTCTGGTGCTCATCATTCCCATCGTCATCTTCCAGCACGCACAGGCGCGCGCTCAGGAACAGGGGCGCTGACATGAACACGACCTGGAGCCGCTTCAACATCACCTCGATCACGCTAGGCTTTGCGTTCCTCTATCTGCCCATCGTTCTCCTGGTGGTCTTCTCCTTCAACGAATCCAAACTGGTCACCGTCTGGGGCGGGTTCTCGACCAAATGGTATGTGTCGCTGTTCCAAAATCAGGGCCTGATGGACGCCGCCTGGGTGACCATCCGCGTCGGCCTGATCTCGGCGACGGTGGCGACCGTGCTCGGCACGCTGGCGGCGCTGGCGCTCACCCGCTACACGCGCTTCCGTGGCCGCATGCTGTTTTCCGGCATGGTGTTCGCGCCGCTGGTCATGCCCGAGGTCATCACCGGCCTGTCGCTGCTGCTTTTGTTCGTCGCCATCGGCTTCGACCGCGGTTTCTTCACGCTGACGCTGGCGCATATCTCCTTCACCATGTGCTTCGTTGCCGTGGTGGTGCAGTCGCGCCTCGTCTCCTTCGACCGCTCGCTGGAGGAGGCGGCGATGGACCTCGGCGCGTCGCCGGTCGCCACCTTCTTCCAGGTGACGCTGCCGGTCATCCTTCCGGCGATCGTTTCGGGCTGGATGCTGGCCTTCACGCTGTCGCTGGACGATCTGGTGACGTCGTCCTTCACCTCGGGCCCCGGCGCCACCACGCTGCCGATGAAGATCTACAGCCAGGTGCGCCTCGGCGTGACGCCGGAGATCAACGCCGCCTGTACCATTCTGATCGGCATCGTCTCCATCGGTGTCATCACCGCCTCCATCGTCAACAAGCGCCGTGAGGTGCAACGCCAGCGCGACGAGCAGGCGGCGCAGCGCGGCGGTTAGCAAGCTGCGTCTCCGTTGGGGACGCGGGACGGACGCTCCAACGTTTTGAACACACGCACAGGCCCGGAAATCGAGATCGATTTCCGGGCCTGTGCGTTGGTGTTTCCTGATATCCGAGTTGCCCGGCGCGGGCCTTGATAGCCGCTTTATTCGCCGGCGTTGCGGCGGATGATCGGCGACACGAACGGCGTCGTCCAGGTGCCGCCGACAAAGAACGTCGCCTGGTTGCCGTTATTGACGGGCGGGGTTGGCGCCGGCGGCGGCGGGGTAGCCGATGTCGTCGTCTGGCCTGCTGGCGTGGGTGTTACGGAAACCGGTTGACCGTTCTGAGTAGGAGCAGGCTGCGCGCCCGGTATCGGCTGTGTGCCGGTCGCCGGTTGCGCGGGCGCCGGCTGCGGCGCCGGGGTGGCTGCCGGCTTGGGTTGGTTGACGCCGCCGGACAGCGCCAGGCCACGCCCGGCATAAGGCACGATGCCGGACAGCCAGATCTTGGTCTGCGCCGATTTCGCCTCGGCGCGGTCGATGCGCGCCACGCCTTTGGAAATGGTGGCCTTGAGCTCGGCGCCGTCGATCGGCAGGGTGCCGTTGGAGACGTCGTCCAGCGCGAAGAAGCCGCCTTCTTCGTTGCGCTTCAGGAAGGCCGGCAGGTTCAGCCCGGTCAGATTGCCCGGTCCGAAGGTCGCCGATACCGAGCCGTCGGCATTCTGCAGGATCGAGTTCCAGGATTTGCCCGGACCTTTCAGGATCAGCGATACCGTTCCGGTGCCGGTTGGCGTCAGCCGCGTCATGCCGGCGGCGGCGGTGAAATCGGCGCCGTTCACATCGGAGGCGAGAAGTTTCATCTCGACTTGCGTGCCTTCCGGGCGGCGGTCGATGCGCAGGCTGGTCTGTATATTGCCGCCGAAAGCGGTGGCGTCGGAAATGTCGAAGACGGCGAGCCCGTTCTTCACCTGCGCGGTGGCGGCGACATCCGCCAGTTGGATCCGCCCGGCCGTGGCATGCGCGGCCGACAGCCTGAGGTCGAGGTTGAAGCGGTCGGCGAACGACATGTCGATAACGTCGAGATCGGTGCCGGAGGAAGCCGTCGGCGAGGTGAAGGCCGACAGGAAGGCGGCAAGGTCGACCGTGTCGAAGGCCAGCGTGCCGGAAATCATCGGCATCGGGTCGACGAAGGAGAGGTCGAGCGCGCCCATGCCGGGGGTCTTGTCGAGATCGATCTCGGTCTTGTCGAACTTGATGCGGCCGGTGTCGCCGCTGACCTTGCTGGTGATGGAGACGGGACCGCGTGCCGCGCCCGGCGCGATGCCGGCCTCCAGCCATTGCAAGGCCCGGCGCAGCGAAGGGGCGGTGAACTTGGCCTGGCCGTCGAAGAAGGATTGCCCGGAAAGATTGCCGGTGCCGTCGAAGGAGAAATTGGCCGGCGCGGCTTTCAGCGACAGTGTCACCGGTGCCGCCGCACCCGCAAACAGAAGCATTGGCCCCGGCGAGGCCGCCTCGACCGCGACGGTCTCGCCGCGCCACACGCCGCTGGCCGTCAGCGAGCCGGCGGCGTTGAGCGCCGACCAGTCGAGCTGGCCGGACAGATTGGTCAGCATGTCGGTATCGGTGCCGTCGATGGCGGCGATCACCTTGCCGTCCTGGAACTCGACAGTGCCGAAGCCCTCGGAGGCCAGCTTGCCGGTGTCGGGCTTGTCGGGCTTGGCCTTGACCAGTTCGCGCGCCGCGTCGATGGCGCGGGCGACGCGGCCGCCCGAAGGCATCGGCGGCAGGAACAGCCCATGCGCGGCCGGCTCGACCCGGAACACCGGCTTGACCAGCCGCACGCCGGAAAACACCACGTCGCCGCGCAGCGCCGACATCGCCGAAAGGTCGATCTCGACACGGTCGGCCTGCATCACCGGCGGCGCCTTGTCGTCGCTCCAGTTCGACAGGGTGACGCCGGTCAATATGGCGCGGAACTGCGGCCAGATCTCGATTTCCGGCGTGCCGTCGATGGTGACGCGAAAACCGCTCCAGGCGCTCATCTCCCAGGCGATGCGGTCGCGCACGATGCGGTTCGAGGCGAAATAGGGCACTGCCACGAACGCCAGAACGGCGACAATGACGGCAATCGCTACCGCCCATATGGCTCGCCAGATCAGGGGTGAAGGCATCAGATCCCTAGGGGTTCGTGGTGGTTCGTTTTCGATCGCCAGACGGGTGTAAACCCTGGCGGATGCTTTTCAAGCCCTTGTGGCCGGGTGATGGCGATTGCGCACACGCTGTCGCAATTGCATGAGCCTTGCCTTGCTGCAACGCGATATGCTTAACCGGTGTCGCTTCGGGAGGAACATTCATGGCCGCAGACATGCCCCTTTGGACCCCGTCGGAGGCGCAGATCGCCTCGGCGCCGCTGACCGCCTTCACGCGTGCGGCGGAGGAACGGAGCGGCCGCAGCTTTGGCGATTATCCTGCGCTGCATGCCTGGTCGGTGACCGAACGCGAGGCTTTCTGGGACCTGGCCTGGGATTTCTGCGCTGTGGTCGGCGAAAAGGGCGAGCGCGTCCTTGCCGATGGCGATCGCATGCCGGGCGCGCAGTTCTTCCCCGACGCACGGCTGAATTTCGCGGAAAACCTCCTGAAGAAGACCGGTTCCTCCGACGCGCTGGTGTTTCGCGGCGAGGACAAGGTGGAGCGGCGCCTGTCCTGGGATCGCCTGCGCGCCGAGGTCTCGCGCCTGCAGCAACTGTTCGTGAAGCTCGGTGTTACCAGGGGCGATCGCATCGCCGCCATGATGCCCAATATGCCGGAGACCGTCGCCGCCATGCTTGCCGCCGCCTCGATCGGCGCGGTGTGGTCGTCCTGTTCGCCCGACTTCGGCGAGCAGGGCGTGCTCGACCGTTTCGGCCAGATCGAGCCGGTCGTCTTCATCGTTCCGGACGGCTACTGGTATGCCGGCAAGGCCATCGAGGTCGCCGACAAGGTGGCGGCGGTGGCAGGCAAGCTGAAGAGCCTGCGCAAGGTGCTGGTGGTGGACTATCTCGGCACCGCCGAGGATGTCGCCGCCGCCATCGACGGCGCCGAGGCCATGGAAACGGCCCTGCAGCCCTTCGCGGCCAGGGTGGTGACGTTCGAGCGGCTGCCTTTCGCGCACCCGCTCTATATTCTCTTTTCTTCCGGCACCACCGGCATCCCCAAATGCATCGTGCATTCGGCCGGCGGCACGCTGATCCAGCACGTCAAGGAACAGCGCCTGCACGCCGGCCTGCTCGACGGCGACCGCTTCTTTTATTTCACCACCTGCGGCTGGATGATGTGGAACTGGCTGGTCTCCGGCCTCGCTTCCGGCGCCACGCTGCTGCTCTATGACGGCTCCCCGTTCCATCCCTCGGGCAATGTGCTGTTCGATTTCGCCGACGCCGAGAAGATGACCTATTTCGGCACTTCGGCGAAATTCATCGATTCCGTGCGCAAGGCCGAGCTGAAGCCGATCGCCACGCATGATCTGTCCACTGTCAGGACCGTGTCCTCCACCGGCTCGCCATTGTCGCCGGAGGGTTTTCGCTTCGTCTATGAAGGCATCAAGAAGGACATCCACCTGGCCTCGATCTCCGGCGGCACCGACATTGTCTCGTGTTTCGTGCTTGGCGTGCCGACCGCGCCGGTGTGGGAAGGCGAGATCCAGGGGCCGGGGCTGGGACTGGCCGTCGATGTGTGGAACGACAACGGCCAGCCGGTCCGCCAGGAAAAGGGCGAGCTGGTCTGCACCAAGGCGTTTCCGGCCATGCCGATCGGCTTCTGGAACGACGCCGACGGCAGGAAATACCACGGCGCCTATTTCGAACGTTTCGACAATATCTGGTGTCATGGCGACTTCGCCGAATGGACCCGGCATGGCGGCATGATCATCCACGGCCGCTCGGACGCCACGCTGAACCCCGGCGGCGTGCGCATTGGCACGGCCGAGATCTACAATCAGGTCGAGCAGATGCCGGAAATCCTCGAGGCGATCTGCATCGGCCAGGATTTCGACAATGATGTGCGCGTCGTGATGTTCGTGCGGCTGGCTGCCGGTGTCGCGTTGGACGAGGCGCTCGAAAAGCGCATCAAGACAAAAATCCGCACCGGCGCCAGCCCGCGCCATGTGCCGGCCAGGATCGTTGCCGTCACCGACATTCCACGCACCAAATCGGGCAAGATCACCGAGCTGGCGGTGCGCGATGTCGTCCATGGCCGGGCGGTCAAGAACAAGGAGGCGCTGGCGAACCCCGAGGCGCTGGACCAATTCAAGGACAGGGCGGAACTCGCGAATTGAGGCGGCGCCGGACCGGAGGTTTTTCGGGCAACCGCCGAAACAACGCCGCCGGCAGGGTAAACAAAACGTAAAGCTCGAATTTACCTCGTTTTCACGAATGGTACACAATCGTAAACTTTTACCCATCCAGGTAAGGATTTGTTTACGAGACCGCCGCGATAGTCGCGGGTAACTTGAGGGAGAAATCCCAATCCCGCTAGGCGGGACCAGTATCGCTCAAGCCCGTTGTGACAATTCTCAATTCAGGCGCCCTCGGGGCGCCTTTTTTCTTGAGGGCGCCTGCCGTGGCCTCAATCGGCCAGCACGCGGGTCGACGGGAAGGCGACTTCCACCAGCGTGCCTTCGCCGGGCGTCGAATTGATGGTGAATTTGGCGCGGTTCGCCTCCACCATCGCCTTGGTCAGAGGCAGGCCAAGGCCGGTGCCGTCGCCGCGTCCGCGTTTCAGCGCGTTGACCTGCTTGAACGGCTTCAGCGCGTGCTCGATCTCGGCCTGCGTCATGCCGACGCCGGTGTCGCGCACCCGCATCACCACGTCGCCGGATGTCTCATAGGCGGTGGAAACGATGACCTGGCCGCCGGCCTGCGTGTAGCGCACGGCATTGGACAGGATGTTGAGCGCGATCTGGCGGATCGAGCGCAAATCGGCCACCACTTCCGGCAGGCGCGAGGCGAAGGACGAGCGGATGATGACACGCTCGCGGTTGGCCTGCGGCTGCATCATGGCGACGGCCTCTGCCAGTGCGTCGTTGAGCGACACCGCCTCGTAGTCCATCTCCTGCTGGCCGGCTTCGATCTTCGAAATATCGAGCAGGTCGTTGACGAGGTCGAGCACGTGGTTGCCGGAGCGGTTGATGTCGCGCAGATAGTCGCGGTAGCGCTCATTGGCGATCGGCCCGAACTTCTCGTCCACCATCAATTCGGAGAAGCCGATGATGGCATTGAGCGGCGTGCGGATTTCGTGGCTGATGCGGGCAAGGAAATCGGTCTTCTGCGACGACGCCCGCTCGGCCACGGCGCGCGCCTGGGTGAGGTCTTCCTCGGCCCGCTTCCACTGGGTGATGTCGCGCACCACCGCGCAATAGCCGCTGTCGCCGGGCAGGCGGCCGATGGTCATGAACAGCGGAATGAAGCGCCCCTGCGCCTCGCGGCCGATCACCTCGCGTCCGTCATTGAGCACGCTGGCGACACCATGGTCGGAAAGCCCGGCCAGATAGTCGCGCGCCGCGCGCTGGCTCTCGATGGCGAACAACGAAGCGAAGGGTTTGCCGGCAACCTCGTCGCTGTCGACGCCGAACAGCGCCTCGGCCGGCCGGCTGATCGAGCGGATGGCGCCATCGCGGCCGATCAGCACGACGCCGTCGGTGGCGGTGTCGATGATGGTGCGCATTTCGGCGACGCGCGCCTTGAGCTCGGCCGTATCGGGCTGCGCCGCCTCGCCGAGCGTCGCAGCTGTAATCGGCTGGCCGGTCTCGCCGGACCCGTTCAGCACCAGCATCAGCGCCTTGCCTTCGCCCCACGGCACCGAGCGCAGCACGACGTCGACCGGCGTCTCCTCGCCATTGGCCTTCCTCAGCCGCAGCTTGTGGTCGGCATGGTCGGCCGTGCTGTCGCTTGCATAGGGGGCGGCGAACAATGCATCCAGCCCGCCGGCAGCGCCGAGCGCGGCGAGATTTTCATAGCCGGTCAGCGCCAGGAATTCGCCATTGGCATAATGCAGCACGTCGCCCGAATGGATCAGCAACGGCACCGGCAGCCGCGACAGCAGCGAAGTGTCCGGCTCCTTTTCGCCGGTCGCGAAGGCGGCGGGCACGAAGCCGCCCGCCTGCAGCGGTGGCACCAGGCGCGGCGTGGGCAGCGGTGGCGCCGGTTGGGGGGCCACGGCTTCCTCCGCGTCATCGCGCGGATGCGTCAGGTCGCCGTCGTCCTCCAGCCGGGCAAGGTCTTCTTCTTCATCGTCCTTGCTCGCTTCGTCGCGCCGCGCGGCGTGGCGCTGTCCGGCAACCTTCGCGGCGGCGGCCTTGATGTCGCCGATGTCGTTCAGCGCTTGTGTCTGTCCGTTGTCCTCGGCCACCGGATCGCTGTCCTGCGGCGCGAAGGCCAGCAGCGAACGCGGCGCGGCAGGTTCTGCCACCGGTTCCGCGGCCGCCCCGCCCTCGTCCGCCCCGGCGCCGTCGAGCCGGGTTAGATCGGCGATGTCCTCGGCCTCCTGCGCCTCGGTCAGCGCGGCGCTGTCGTCATCCTCGTCGGCGGTTGTCGCTTCGTCTGGCCGGGCAATCGCCTCGGCAACGACAGCGGTCGTTTCTGCCTCGGAAGAGGTGTGTTTGCTTTCAGTTGGCGCGACGGTGATGGCCGCCTCGGCCGTCACCGCAGCCTCCGCCGCTTGTTCGGCCTTGACGGTGTCCACGGCCGTCGCGGGTTCCGCCGTGTTGATGGCTCCTGCGGCCTCGACGATATCCGCCGCGACAGGTCGTGCGCGCTCGACCGGCTTTATGACCTCGCCTTGGCCGGCGGGCGCATCGGCGCCGTCCGCCTGCCGCATGGCGATCGCATTGTCCGCCTGCGCGGTTGCGGGGGCAGGCGGGTCTTTCGCCGGAGCGGCTTCGCCTCGGCCGGCCTCGGAACCCAGCACGCCGTCCTTCTTCAGCCGTTCGCCGATCTCGCGGAAGGCGCTGCGCTCCAGTGTCGAAAGGCCCTTGTCGTTGGCCGCCGGCCGGTGTTCGGCCAGCCGGATCACCTTGTCGCTGAAGCGGCGCTCTGGGGTCGGCGTGATGGTCAGCGCCGGCGCCTCGCCATGGAACGGGTTCTGTCCGCCGGTGGTCATCGGCGCGGCGTGCGGGGGCTCCTGCGGCCTGGCCGTCGCTTCGTGTGTGGTTTTGGCGGGCGCTGGCGGGGTTTCGGATGCCACCCAGCCGGGTGTCAGCGCCAGACCGACCTTCTCGTGATCCTCGGTGGCGTCCGCCGGCCTTGCGACGCCGAAGCCGCGAAAACCTTCGAACGTGCGGTTGCGGTCGTAGACGGGTAGGGCGGCGAGATCCACCGGCACCTTCAGGCTGCTGCCGGCGATCGGCCAGGCGACCGAGCGGCCCGACCATGTGTCGCGTCGTTCCAGCAGGCCGGCGATCTCGCCGGACGGGTCGAAGCCGAATGTGGTGGCGACATCCTTGAAGCGCCGGCCGATGACATCGGCGGCGGCCTCGCCAACGACGGCGGCGAATTCCGGCGAGATGGCGCTGAAGTGGCCGGCGGCGTCGGTGCGCCACACAAAGCGTACCGGTGTGGTGTTGCGTTCGACCGGTTGCGACGCCGGAACTGTCTCATTCTGCACCGGGGCAACCGGCGTCGTACCATCGCCCTGGGCGGCTTCGGCGGCCTTGTTGGCGTCGCTGAAATACCAGCGGTCGTGCTGGTGTTCGCCGGCCGTCGTCGAAACGCTGTCGTCGGCCGCCCGCCAGCCTTCGGCGGTCGTGGCCCTTGGCCGATCGCCCTCGGATGCGGTCTGGCTTGCCGGCGCCGGCTGGGTTGCGCCAGCCTCGGTGCCTTCGTCGATCACCACCAGAAGGTGGCGCGCCGGTTCGTCGGTCAACCGGGCGATGCCGGCCGGATAGGAGCTTTTTGCAGCCGGCACTAGCCGCTTCAGCACGCGATCCTGCTCGCGCGCGACATCGGCGACGAGCGCGCTGAGCGTCTGCTCGGTAATGCCAAGCGCCGAAAATCCTTGCGAGGCGGCCTCGACGCCGCCCTTGCCGTCGATGAAGGCGAGGAACTGGCCGTCCGCCTTGAAACCGCTGATTGCACGCGTGGCGATCTCGGCGGCGTTATGGGAGGCGCCTTGCGTGGCCGGCAGGGCAAGCATGATCGCCGCTTCGCCGTCGGGCATGGTGAGCGCGCTGGCCAGAAAGCCGACCGCATTGCTGGTCATGCCTGCCGCCAGCCGCACCAGCAGCGCGCGGTCGCTGCCGATGGCCGGGAAGCCGGCGGTTGCCATGATCTGGCGTCGCGCCACCGGCGGCAGCCCGGCCGGCGCGCCGATGGCGGCCTCGACATCGGCATGGCCGAACAGGGCGGCTCCGGGCCCGTTTGCCCACAGCACCTGCTCGAGGTCGGCCGACAGGACGACGATCGCGTCGCCGCTGGCAAAACGCGATCGCACGTCATCAAGGACGGCAACATCGAGGAACGAATAGTTCTCGGACGGCATGCGCTCTGGCTATCCTCCAAGGAGATGGCCGCGGTTAATGCTTCGTTAATAAATGGGAGCCGCCGCAACGTCCACAAGCGTAAGGCGAGCCCACTTGAATAATAGGGCTCGTGGTTAACGGCATCCCTATGTTTCGCTTCGATAATGTTGCATTGCAGCAGAAATGTTGCGTTGCACAACAAAATGCGCTATACCCATCTCACACATGAACGAGACGGCACGTCGAATGTGTCCGTCCACCCTATGAGGATGGAAAATGTCCAAGACCAAGACCACCGAGACCGTTGAATTCCCGACCTTCGACGCTTCGCAGGCCACCGACCAGATCCGCGCCTTCGCCGAGAAGGGCGTCGAGCAGTCGAAAGAGACCTTCGCCAAGCTGAAGACCGGCGCCGAAGAAGCCAAGAAGGCCTTCGAGACCAGCTACGAAACCGCCAAGACCGCTTCGAACGACCTGTCGCTGAAGGCGATCGCCACGCTGCGCACCAACGCCGAAGCCAATTTCTCGCATCTCGAGGCCCTCGTCGGCGCCAAGTCGCTGTCGGAAGTCGTCGAGCTGCAGACCTCCTTCCTCCGTTCGCGCGTCGAGACCGCCGTCGAGCAGGCCAAGGATTTCCAGGCCGCCGCCTCGAAGGTCGCCGAAGAAGTCGCCAAGCCGTACAAGACCGCCTTCGAGAAGGCCATCAAGGACGTCAAGGCGGCCTGATTGCCGGAAGATGCGGCGAGGGCTTGCAACGCTGTCGCCGGCTTCCTAGCTGAACAGGACAAGAGTTTCTCCGGGGCGGATCCTCCTCCCTTCTTCCCCGGAGAGCAGCCGGCACCTCCTCCCGCCGGCTCAAATTGGGAAAAAGGCCGGCACCTCCTCCCGCCGCCTTTTTCTTGACCGTTTGCCGGGGAGGAACATGGGTGCGGATGAGCGTCGTTTTGCTTTTGCAAAAGCCTTGAATTACGATCCGATTGCCCGTATGCACGCTTCGCCGAACGATGGAGCACGGCTGACAGAAGTGGGTCACTCGTTTCGATCGTTGACGGGCACGCGTGCCGTTGTAGCTCAGATGGTTAGAGCGCCGGATTGTGGATCCGGAGGTCGCTGGTTCGATCCCAGCCAACGGTACCATTCCTCTCGCCGGGTGGATGCCCCGCACGACAATCGCACAGTTCAGAACTTGTTCTTTGGTACCGGCCCGGTTGCCGCAAGCGCGCGACTCGGCTTCAATTGGATAGGGAATACCGACTGCCTGGCTGCGGCCACGGCGTGATCGGCACAGACCGAAACGGGTAATTCAGAATGAGCGTACACGCCATCGAGTTTCTGCAGGATTGGATCGGCAAGGAATGCTGCGCCCCATCCGAAGCGGTCAAGCTCGACAAGCATGCCGAGACGCTGGCCAAGCGCTGCGCCGCCAAGGCCGCCGAAGCCGGCATTCCGCTGGAAGACCTCCAGGAAGAAGTCGGCGACATCCAGGACCTGATCGCCTCGCGCCTCGAAGAGGCCGTCGAAGCGGAAACGGCCGCCGACAAGGCGGCGTGAGCCTGCCTCCTTCTCCCGTGGGCGGGGAAGGGCACCACCGTTATCGGGGTTAACGATGCCACTCGGCCGGGTCGTCATCTACGCCAGGGATGTCGAGGAAACCGCCCGCTTCTACGAACGGCATTTTGGCTTCACGGCAACCCGATTGCCCGGAGACAGGATTGTCGAGCTTGTCGCCAGCGATGGCGGCGCCAACATCCTGCTTCATCAGGCCGCAAAAGGTCAGCGCAGCGGTCAGTCGATCGTCAAGCTGGTCTTTGATGTCGAAGACGTCGAACTGTTCTGCAGGCAACGCGCCGCAGACGGCCTCGATTTCGGCACGATCCATAAGGCCGACGGCTATCTGTTCGTGAACGCGAAAGACCCTTGCCAGAACTCCATCTCGGTTTCGAGCCGGGCCTTCCGAAAAGATAGCTGAGAAGTCTGCCTGCCCCGCAGGCTTAAAACAACGATCCCTGGCCGCCAGCGCCCTTGTCCTTGGGCGAGGCTTTGGCCGGCCTGGGCGTTGCAGGGCCGGGTGTCGGACCGGCGCCATCGGCCGTTGCATGCGCCGAACCGTCGGCGAAGCGCAGTTCCAGCGCAATGCCGGGCGTCACCTCCGCAGCGCGCTTGACCAGCGCACCGGCGCTGTCGAGCACCAGCGCATAGCCGCGCTCCAGGATCGCCTGTTCCGACAGTTTCAGCGTCGAAAGCAGCCGGTCGGCCTGGGTGAGGCGGGCGCGCAGCCGGTCCAGCCGCACCGTCATCGCCTGCTCCTGCCGCCGCGCCAGCGCGGTCAGCGTATCGCCCTGCAGCTTCTGCCGCCGCGCGATCGGCGCCGGCGACAGCCGTGCCATCGTCCGCGCGAACCGCGCGCGGCGCTCGCGCACGATGCCAAGGAAGGCGGCCTGCGCCCTGGCGAGGTCGCGCGAAGCCAGCCGCCGTGCCTCGGCCATGCGCCGCGACAGCGTCGCCGGCGTCAGCCGGATCGCGACGAGGCGACCGCGCTTGCGCTCGATCGACACCGCCAGCGCGCGGGCCAGCCGGTTTTCCGCCTCGTCGAAACGGCGTCTCGGCAAGGCCAGCAACTGGTCGGGCGAGGGCAGCGCGCGGGCCGCCGCCCGCGCCGCCTGGCGCCGGCGGTCGATGCCGCGGACCAGCGCCGCCGCAAGCCGTGCCGACAGGCTTGCCAGCGTCGCCTCCAGTTCCGCTCTCACCGGCACGGCGATTTCGGCCGCGCCCGTCGGCGTCGGCGCGCGCACGTCTGCGGCAAGGTCGATCAGTGTCCAGTCGGTCTCATGGCCGACCGCCGAGATGACCGGGATGTCGGAAGCGGCAACCGCCCGCGCCAATCCTTCGTCGTTAAAACCCCAGAGGTCTTCCAGGCTGCCGCCGCCGCGCGCCACGATGATCAGGTCCGGCCGCGGGATCGGCCCGCCCGGCTCCAGCGCGTTGAAGCCGTTGACGGCGGCCGTCGCCTCGGCGCCGGCGGTCTCGCCCTGCACGCGCACCGGCCACACCACGACGGTGAGCGGGAAACGGTCGCGGATGCGGTGCAGGATATCGCGGATCACCGCACCGGTCGGCGAGGTGATCACGCCGATGACCGAGGGCATGTAGGGCAGGAGCTGCTTGCGGGCGGGATCGAACAGGCCTTCGGCGGCGAGGCGGCGCTTGCGCTCCTCCAGCATCGCCATCAGCGCGCCGGCGCCGGCGGGTTCCAGATTGTCGATGACGATCTGGTATTTCGACGAGCCGGGATAGGTGGTGAGCTTGCCCGACGCGATCACCTCCATGCCCTCCTCGGGGCGGAAGCGCAGCTTGTTCATCGTGCCCTTCCACACCACGGCTTCCAGCCGGGAGCGGTCGTCCTTCAGCGCGAAATAGGCATGGCCCGACGAATGCGGGCCGCGATAGCCGGAAATCTCGCCGCGCACCCGCACATTGCCGAACGTATCTTCCACCGTGCGCTTCAGCGCGCCGGAAATCTCGCTCACCGTATATTCGGTGGCGTTGGTGGGTCTCGAATCGTCGTCGAAGAATTCGCTCATGCGCCGATTGGCGCGCTGGATGGGGAGTGGGTCAAGCCCTTACCCGCGTTGGCTGCACGGGTGAGACTGGACCACACGATTGCCATGGACGCCCCAAGGCTCCAAGTCTACCCATGCGTGCCAAGGAGCACACCCCATGAACATCCAGCAATCCAGGCCGGCGGCGGCCGCGCCTGTCGCATCGGGCCGGCCCAGCGAACGGCCCTTCGAGGCGCTCGACTACGGCCTCTATGCGGTGACGGTGGTCGCCTGGAGCCTGTCGTGGTTTGCCATCGAATTCCAGGTCGGCCGCGTCGCCAACGAAGTCACCATCGTCTGGCGCTTCGCCATCGCCACTGTCCTGATGTTCGGCTGGGTGGCGCTGAAGCGGGGCCAATTGCGCTTCGCGCCGGCCGAGCATCTGCGGTTCGCGGCACTTGGCGTGCTGATGTTTTCGTCCAATTTCCTGCTGTTCTATTACGGCGCCAGCTATCTGGTCAGCGGGCTGCTTTCGGTGGTGTTCTCGCTGGCCTCGGTCGTCAACATGCTGTTGGGCGCCGTGGTGATGCGCGAGCGGCCGTCGCCGCGCATCCTGGCCGGCGGGCTCATCGGCTTCGCCGGCATCGCGCTGATGTTTTTGCCGGAGGTCGCCGCCCACGGTCTTTCCGGCGGAACGCTTATAGGCCTCGGTCTTTGCGTGGCCGGCACGCTCTCCTTCTGCGTCGGCAATTTGATTTCGGCGGGAGGCATGCGCAACGGGCTACCGCTGATCTCGATGAATGCCTGGGGCATGCTCTACGGCACGCTGTGGTCGGCCCTTCTGGCGTTCCTGTTCGGCCGCACCTTCACCATAGACCCGAGCGTTACCTATCTCGGCTCGGTGCTGTTCTCGGCGGTGGTGTCCACTGTTCTGGCCTTTGCCGCCTATCTGACGCTGCTCGGCCGCATAGGTGCTGCCCGCGCCGGCTACGCCACGGTGATGTTCCCGATCTTCGCGCTGCTCATCTCCACCACGCTCGAAGGCTATCGCTGGACCGCCTTCGCCATCGCCGGCCTTGTCCTGGTCGCCATCGGCAACGTGCTGGTGGTGCGCGGCGGCAGGCGTTAGCTCGGCCTACCAGCCCGGCATCACCTGGCTCGGCTTGGTGCGCTTCATCTTGGTGAAGGCCAGCGAGGCGAAGTCGAAGCTGCCGGTCTCCTCGGTTATCGGCACGGTGATGTTGTCCAGGCTTTCGGCGATGTGGCGGGCCAGCGCCTCGACGATCTCGGGCCGGCTGGTCTGGCCGCGCATCAGGCCAATGCGGCAGTCGGGCAACTGGCCGAAGCCGTCGGCCTCGCCAAGCACCCGCATGCCGGGCCTGAGCGCGCATTCCGGCAGCACCGAAATCGCCAGCCCCGACAGCACGGCGGCGGCGATGACGGTGGCTGAGAAGGAGGAGAACAGGATGCGATAATCGCGCCCCATCTCGTCCAGCACGTCGCAGGCGGCGCGCCGCCAGATGCAGTTCGGGCGGCCGAAGGCCATCGGCAGGACATCCTGCTCATGCGTGGCGTGATTGGTCGAGGTGACCCACAACAGCGGCTCGCGCCGCACCACTTCCGACTGGCCGCGCGCGTCGTTGTGGGTGACCAGCGCCAGATCGAGATTGCCGCGCTTGATGTGCTCGGCAAGGCTGGGCGTCGGCTCGCAGGTGACAGTCAGTTCGACGCGCGGATTGGAACGGGCGAAACGCGCCATGATCTCGGGCAGGAAGCGGTCGGCATAATCGTCCGGCGTGCCGATACGGATGGTGCCTTCCAGCCGGTTGTCGTCGAAGGCGGCCAACGTCTCGCGGTTCAGGTAGAGCATCCGGCGGGCATAGGACAAAAGCCGGTCGCCTTCCTCGGTCAGCTTGTTGGAGCGCCCGTCCTTCTCGAACAGCGGTTTGCCGATCCGCTCCTCCAGCCGCCGCATCTGCATCGACACCGCCGACTGCGTGCGGTGCACCTCCTCGGCGGCGCGGGTGAAGGAGCCGGTGTCGGCGATCGAGATGAAGGTCTGCAACTGGTCGAGGTCGAGCGGCGCTTTCATCGCTTCCATCCATCATCAGAGTTGATGATAGAGATTAAAAACATTCGTTGGATTAATCAATCGCCGCGTGCGATTCAGTAATCGTCCACATGAAGGCATGTGAATCGGGTCCGTCCCGCCGCGCTCCCGGCGGCGGTGCGACGGTCCGCGCCGTCAAGATTGAGGAGAATGACCATGACCGCATACGACATCGCCCCTGAGAGCGCGCGCATCACCGCGACCCCGGCTGCCGCGACGCGTGTGTACAATCGTGCCGTCGGCTATTACCGCGCCTGGAAAAATCGCCGCGCCTTCTATCGCCTCGGCGAAATGTCGGACGCGGAACTGGCCGATATCGGCCTGACCCGCGCCGATCTCTTCGTCGCCGTCGACCTGCCGTTCGGCAGCGACCCGACGGTGAAGCTGCGCTCCATCGCCGGCCTGCGCGCCGCCTCCGTCGAGGAACTGGCGCGCAAGGTGGCCTGATATCCCGCACGCCCGGGCCTCCAGCCGGGCGATGCAGAGTTGCTGCAGGCTTCCCACACTCCCTGCCGGCACGACCCCGCCGGCCGCCTGCGCATTGCCCGGTCCTCCCACGGACCGGGCTTTTTCTTTTTGGGCCGCACCGTTCCTTCTCCCCTTGTGGGAGAAGGTGGCCGAGCCGGAGGCGAGGTCGGATGAGGGGGTGAGAACCCGGTTCGCCATAGGCGAATTGAAAGGTCCGGTGGACCTTTCAAAGGGTTCGAACGCCCGAGGCTATGCCGAGGGCTGGGACAAAGCTGTGATCCTGCCCCTCGCTGGCTCGGGGGCGTTCGAAACTCGAAAAGCCAAGCAATTGGCTTTTCGTCCGCTACGCGGACCGTTTCTCACCCCCTCATCCGTCTCGGCGCTTTGCGCCGAGCCACCTTCTCCCGCAAGGGGAGAAGGGGAGTTTCGCATCTGGAGTTTCACACCACCGGCGGGTTGAGCCGGGCGAAACCTTCCTGGCGGTGGTAGGGGAAATGCGGGTAGGGCGCCGTCACCGTGCTGGCCGCATCGAGCGTCGCCACCTGTTCGGGCGTCAGCGACCAGCCGACGGCGCCGAGGTTCTGGCGCAGTTGCTCCTCGTTGCGCGCCCCGATGATGACGGACGAAACCGTCGGCCGCTGCAGCAGCCAGTTGATGGCGATCTGCGGCACGCTTTTGCCGGTTTCCCCGGCGACCGCTTCGAGGGCGTCGACGACGCGGTAGAGATGCTCGTCCTCCACCGGCGGCCCGAACTCCGCGGTCTGGTGCAGGCGGCTGCCTGCCGGAATGGGATTGCCGCGGCCGATCTTGCCGGTCAGCCGGCCCCAGCCCAGCGGGCTCCACACCAGCGCGCCGAGGCCCTGGTCCTCGCCCAACGGCATCAGGTCCCATTCATAGTCGCGGCCGAGCAGCGAATAATAGACCTGGTTGGCGACATAACGTGGCCAGCCATGGCGCTCGGCGACAGCCAGCGATTTCATGATCTGCCAGCCGGAGAAGTTGGAGACGCCGACATAACGCAGCTTGCCGGCGCGAACCAAGCCGTCCAGCGTGGCAAGCACCTCCTCGACCGGGGTATGCGCGTCGAAGGCATGCAGCTGGAAGATGTCGATATGGTCGGTGCCCAGCCGGCCAAGGGCCTGGTCCACCGCTTCGATCAGCCGGGAACGCGACGAACCCCATTGATTGGGGCCGTCGCCCAGAGGCAGGCTGGCCTTGGTCGAGATCAGCACCTCGTTGCGCCGTCCCTTGATCGCCTCGCCAAGCACCGTTTCGGAGGCGCCGTCGGAATAGACGTCGGCGGTGTCGAACAGATTGACGCCGGCCTCCAGGCAGATGTCGACCAGCCGGCGGGCTTCCTCGACGCCGGTGTTGCCCCAGGCGCTGAACAGCGGGCCGGCGCCGGCGAAAGTGCCGGCTCCAAAACTCAGGACGGGAACCCTGAGGCCGGATTTGCCGAGATTGCGGTATTCCATGAAATGTCTCTCCATCTGTCGATGATGGCTAGATAGAGGCCCGTCATTTCATGAACCAGCGTGGCGAAAGGCACAGGATTTGTGAGGTGAGTTCACAACACTCTATCTCCCCCCTTGCGGGGGAGAATGGATTTTCACGATCTTAGCCGGAGCAGGCCAAAGGCCGTCGCGAGGCTAAGTCGTAGAAAATCCAAGAGAGGGGATTTTCAGCTGAGGGGCCACTTGCTCCCTCGAATGGCGAAGTCGAAATTCAGCTCGGCGAGGATTGGGCTGAAAATCCCCTCTCTTGCGATTTCTAGCACTTAGCTGCGCCGCCCTGCGGGCGTGCTCGCTAAGATGCTGAAATCGCTTTCTCCCCCACAAGGGGGGAGATAAGGGCGCCGCGCCGCTCGCCTACCGCCGGTTCATCCCTTTCAGGAACTGGTCGAAGATCGTTTCCACGCCCTGCTGGTAGTCGTCGCGTTGCTGGCGGCCGGTGTCGAACATCTTGCCGAAGATGTCGTCATAGGGATTGCGCGGCCGCCCGCTCGGGTTCGGCTCGGGTTCCGGCGCGCGTTGCGGGGCTGGATCGGGGGTCCCAATCGGCTGCCCGCCACCCAGCATGTCCTGCAGGATCTTGCCCCAGGGATTGTTGTCGCCAAACGGGTTCTGCGGTTGCGGCTGCTGCGGCGCCTGCTGCGGCGCGCCGCCGCCGAACATGTCCTGCAGCACCTTGCCGAGCGGATTGTCGCCCAGCGGATTGTTGCCGAACGGATTTTGACTCTGCGGCGCCTGCCGCTGCTGCGGCTGGCCACCCATCATGCCGCCGCCCATTCCGCCACCTTGCCGCATCATCTCCTCGATGATCTGGCCGAGCGGGTTGCCGCTGATGCCGCCACCACCGCTGAAGCCGCCGGCCTGCATCTGGTTGGTGGTCTGCTTGAACAGCCCGCCCATCACCATCGACGCCAGCACGGGAAGCATCTGCTGCAGCACCTGCTGGCCGACGCCGCTGGCCTGCGCCGCCTGCGCCGCCACCGCGCGCGACAGGTCCTTGGAGCCGAACAACTGCCCCAGCACATCGTTGCCTTGCTGCACGCCCTGCGGCGAGAAGGCCTGCGCGGCATTGTCGAAATACTGGCCATATTGGCCGGTGGCCATGGCGCTCATGAAATTGCCGACCCCATACGGGTCCGCCGTGTTGCGCTTCAGCCCCTGGCTGAAAGCCGGCAACAGCGCCTCCACCGCCGCCTGTGTCTGCTGCTGGCTCAGATTGAACTGGCGCGCCAGCGCCTCCATGCCGTTGCCGTTCTGCGACTGGTTGAGCATGTCGAACAGATTGAGCATGGGGTCCTCCGCGGCGGCCATTCGCCGTTGCGGAGCGTAGTTCGTTTTAACCGCCGGTTGAAGTGGACTTTTGCCGCCGCACCGTTATCTCCCCCCTTGCGGGGGAGAAAGCGATTTCAGCATCTTAGCGAGCACGCCCGCAGGGCGGCGCAGTCTAAGTGCTAGAAATCGCAAGAGAGGGGATTTCCACCCCAATCCTCGCCGAACTGGATTTCGGCTTCCCCCATTCGAGAGAGCAAGTGGCCTCTCGGCTGAAAATCCCCTCTCTTGGATTTTCTACGACTTAGCCTCGCGACGGCCTTCGGCCTGCTCCGGCTAAGATCGTGAAAATCCATTCTCCCCCGCAAGGGGGAGATAAGGGCGCCTTGCTTCAGTACGCATACTCCAGGAAAGCCGGCTCGATCGAGCCGCCCCAGCGCGTGTGGTAGGCCGAAAGCATCTCTTCGGCGCTGGTGGTGCCGCGCGCCACCACTTCGTCCAGCGTCGACAGGAACGAGGTTTCGTCGAAGCCGTCGCGATTCAACTTGTTGCGGTTCTTCAGGCCCTGCCGGGAGATCGCCAGCACCTCTCGCGCCACCTCTCGCAGCGTCGTAGAGCGGAACGGCGCGCCGATGCCTTGCTCGGGCACGGCGTCGCGCATCGCCTTGACTTCCGCATAGCTCCAGTCGCGCGTCAGCGCCTCGGCGGCGTCGAGCGCGGCGCCGTCATAGAGCAGGCCGACCCAGAAGGCCGGCAGCGCGCAGATGCGCCGCCATGGCCCACCATCGGCGCCGCGCATTTCCAGGAACCGCTTCAGGCGCACATCCGGGAACAGGGTCGACAGGTGGTTCGCCCAGTCGCCCATGGTCGGCATGCCGTCCGGCACTTCCTTGCGCGCCGCCCCCGCCATGAACTGGCGGAAGGTGATGTGCGTCATGTCGTGGTAGCGGCCGTCGCGGATGACGAAATACATTGGCACGTCGAGCGCCCATTCGACATAGTCGGCAAAGCCGAATTCGGGCGAGAAGCAGAATTCGAGCAGGCCCGAGCGCTGGTTGTCGGTGTCGCGCCAGATGTCGCCGCGCCAGCTCTGCAGCCCGTTCGGCCGTCCTTCGGTGAAGGGCGAATTGGCGAACAGCGCCGTCGACAGCGGCTGCAGCTTCAGCGACACCTGCATCTTGCGGCGCATGTCCGCCTCGCTCTCGAAGTCGAGATTCACCTGGATCGTGCAGGTGCGGTACATCATGTCCAGGCCCTTGGTGCCGACCTTGGGCATGTAGCGGGTCATGATGTCATAGCGCGATTTCGGCATTTTCGGCGTTTCGGCCAGCGTCCATTTCGGACTGCCGCCAAGGCCGAGGAAACGGATGCCCATCGGCTCGGCGATCTCGCGCACTTGCGCCAGATGCGCGTTGCCCTCGCGACAAGTCTGGTGGATCGTCTCCAGCGGCGCGCCGGAAAGCTCGAACTGGCCGCCCGGCTCCAGGCTGATGGCGCCCTGTCCGGTCGGCTCGACCAGGCCGATGATGCGGCCCTCGTCCAGGATCGGATCCCAGCCGAGCTTGGTCTGCATGCCTTCCAGGATGGCGCGGATGCCGCGCTCGCCGCCATAAGGCACAGGCGCGTGGCCATCGACATAGAAGGGGAACTTTTCGTGCTCGGTGCCGATGCGCCAGTCGGCGCGCGGCTTGTTGCCCTTGGCAAGGTAGGCGGCGAGTTCGCCAAGACCCTCGATGGGCTGTGAATCGGTGGTGTCGCGTGCCATGTCGCCCTTTCTGGCTTTGATCGCAGGATCGCCGCGCGGCTTGAATGAACGAAATGTCAGTAGGGGAGCAAGCAAAAAATCCTGAGCCAATCGTCAACAGGATTTGATCGGCCGCGATTCATGGCCCGGCAGGCGCCAGGACCGGCCCTTGCGCAGCCCGCACCAGCGAGGCGGCGGCCATGCCGGCGGTCTCCATATAGGAGGGGTCGCGGTTCAAAAGCACGGTGGCGAAGGAACCGTCGAGTAGCAGCAGCACCTGCCGCGCCGTCTGTTCCGCGGCTTCGATGCCCTCGGCCTCGAAAACCGTCTTCAGCCAGGCTTCGAAGTTCTTCTTGTGGGCAATGCCGATGCGGATCGCCGGGTGGCCCGGCATGTCGGCGAGTTCGGCGGCGGTGCGCAGGAAGCCGCAGCCCTTCCAGGCCGGGCGCCGCGCCGCCGCCGCCAGATGCTGGAAGATCGCGGCGACCTTGTCGGCGAGTTGGCCCTCGCTCTCGGTGAACCAGTGCCTGAACAGCCCGAGATTGGGCTGGTCGCGCCGCTCCAGATAGGCGGCGATGAGGTCGTCCTTGCTGGCGAAATGGTAATAGAGCGTGCGCTTGGTCAGTCCGGCCTTCTCGGCCACGGCATCGACCGAGACGGCGCGAATGCCCTGGCCGTAGAACAGTTTGGATGCGGCGGCGACGATGCGCTCGCGGGTGGTGTTGGCGGTCGGTTTCATGGTCGATGTATACCGACTAGTGAGTGTAACAACAAGCCGCTCCGGTCTATGCAGGATCCACGTATTTCGCGTCCCGAAAGGATCGGCAATGTCCATCATCGCGCCCGTCCAGGAAGCCCGGCCGCTGGAGATCGCCTGCGCCGACGGCGTCGTTCTAGGCGGTCATTTTTGGCAAAGGGTGCGCGGGGCGCCGGCCGGCACCGTCATTGTCAATCCGGCCACCGGCGTGCTCGCCCGTTACTATCATCATTACGCCCGCTTTCTCGCCGCCCACGGCTTCGATGTCGTCACCTACGATTATCGCGGCATCGGCGCCTCGCGTCCGGCGAGCCTCGGCGGCTGTGCCTATCGCTGGCGCGATTGGGGTGAGAAGGATTTCGAGGCGGCGCTGGCCTGGGTGCGGGCGCGGGACGCCTCGGCACCCGTCTTCGTTGTCGGCCACAGCGTCGGCGGCGCCTTGCCGGGGCTGGCGCGCGGCGCCTCGAATATTCGTCGCCTGCTCTCGGTCGGCGGCCAGTTCGGTTGCTGGCGTCACTACGCGCCGGCGCACCGCACGCGACTTTTCCTGAAATGGCATGTCGCCATGCCGGCGCTCACCGTACTGTGCGGCTATTTCCCCGGCCGTCGGCTCGGCTGGCTGGAGGATCTGCCGGCCGGCGTCGCCTATGAATGGAGTTTCCGCCGGTCGCGCCTCGAAGACAATTATCCGGAAGCGGAGCGTGAAATGATCCTCAGGCGCTTCGATGCGGTGACGGCGCCGATCCTTGCGGTCACCCTGTCCGACGACGCGATCGCCACCGTGCCGGCGATCCGCGCCGTGCTCGAGCGTTATCGCGGCGCGCAGCGCACACAGGTGCTGCTTGACCCGGCCGATCTCGGCCAGGATGCGGTCGGCCATTTCAGCCTGTTCCACAGCCGCCACGCCAATGGCTTCTGGCTGGATACGCTGTTGTGGCTGCGCGACGGCATCAATCCCTGGCCGGACAAGGAGGTCGTCGGAGATTGAGGCCTGTTTGCCGCTGCCCTGCACCGTTGCGGGAGAAAAAGAACGGAGTGTCTTCGATGCCTGTTTTCCTGAAGGCCGCGGCAGGATAGATTGCGTTTCGTGGGCACCGTCCTGCTGATCCAGACAACGAAGCGCGCTGCATCGACCGGCACCGTCCGGAGTGTGGAAGCGGCTTCGCAAGCAGAGGTTCCACGATGAACGATATCGCCGATCACGGCGTCCGCTTCGGACGCATTGCTCCCATGGTGCCCGTAAAGGACATCGGCAGGGCGCTCGATTTTTACACCAGGGTCCTCGGGTTCACGAAGACCTTCGAGAACGGCAATCCCGTCGGTTTCATGATCCTGGAGCGCGATCAGGGGGAACTGCATCTGACCCTGCAGCCAACCCACAAGGCTGCTGTTTTCAATGTCGCCCATCTGCTGGTCGACGACGTTGACGCTCTCCACGCCGTTTGCAAGCAGCACGGGGTGAGGATCATCAAGAGCCTGCAGGACAAGGACTACGGCTTGCGGGCTTTCGTGTTCGAGGACCCGGACGGAAACCGCATCGATGTCGGCCAGGTGATCTGAGGCGGGTCGCGCGGGCGATCGGCTCTTTCGGCCTCTCATGGGGCCGTCAACGACTTCGCTTCAGTCGAGGCCGGAAGCCTGAGGCCCCCTTTTCCCTTCTCCCCTTGTGGGAGAAGGTGGATCGGCGCTCTAGCGCCGAGACGGATGAGGGGTGTTGCAAGAAATGAGGCTGAGCAAACGGCTTCCGTGACACCATTCCCGAATGTGGAGCGGCGCACTCCGTCCAGCACCCCTCATCCGACCTCGCCTTCGGCTCGGCCACCTTCTCCCGCAAGGGGAGAAGGAGAAGCTACCAATCCCCTATCGCCGCCTGCATCACCGCAAGGGCCGCAACGGCGGCCGTGTCGGCGCGCAGGATGCGGGGTCCGAGCGGAATGGCGGTGACGAAGGGCAGCGCGCGCAGCAACCGGCGCTCGTCGTCGGAGAAGCCGCCCTCGGGGCCGACCAGCAGCGCCAGCTTTTTTTCCGAAATTTTCTGAAGTGCGGGCAGGGGATTGTTGGTCGAGGCGTCCTCGTCGCAGAACACCAGCCGCCGTTCCTTGTCCCAGTCGCCAAGCAGCCGCTCCAGCTTCTGCGCCTCGCGCACCTCAGGCACCGCCAGGATGCCGCATTGCTCGGCCGCCTCGACGGCATTGGCCTGCATGCGCTCGGCCGTGATCTTGCCTTGCGTGTGCTGGGTCATCACCGGCTGCAGGATGCCGGCGCCCATTTCGACCGCCTTCTGCACCAGATAGTCGAGCCGGCCGACCTTCAGCGGCGCGAAGCAGTAGACGAGGTCCGGCAGTGGCGGTTGCGGCCGCTGCAGTTCCCTGCCGGTCAGCCGCACCGCCTTCTTCGACTTCGCCGTGAGCGCCGCCGTCCATTCGCCGTCGCGACCGTTGAAGACCAGGATTTCCGCGCCTTCGGAAAGCCTCAGCACATGCATGAGATAATGGCTCTGCTGTGGGGTGGGCTCGAATTCGGCACCGGCGGAAAGGTCGTCGGGCACGAACAGCCGTTGCATTTTGTAGTTGGCGCGCATGGCCGAGCAATGCGGCAGCCGGCCCCCAAGGTCAAGCCACCGCCAGCGACGCCGCGACGTCGCTTTCGCCGCTGCCCGGCGGGCGCGGCGGCCATAGTCTCGGACGCTCGAGCACTTTGAATTTGCGCATCGTGCTTGCCGAAAACCGATTCCGGTTTTCGGGCCGATGCACAAGCGGAGGAGAGACGAGCATGACCGGCATATTGCGCGGCGGCTGCCTGTGCGGCGGCACCGCCTACGAATTGCGCGGCGAGCGGCGTCCGGTCGTAGCCTGTCATTGCGTGCAATGCCGCAAGACCTCCGGCCACTATGTGGCGGCAACCCAGGTCGCCGCCGACGAAGCCGTCATCACCGGCGACACACTGACCTGGTTCCGCTCGTCGGACATCGCCGAGCGCGGCTTCTGTTCGGTCTGCGGTTCCAACCTGTTCTGGCGCAAATTCGGCAGCGACCGGCTGTCGGTGTGGGCGGGCACCATCGACGGACCGACCGGCCTCAGGATGGAAAGCCAGCTCTATCCCGAATCCGCCGGCGATTATTACGATCTGCCGGACGTGCCCTCGATCGAGCAGGCGACGTTGAAATAGCGCTCAGTCGCTGATGCGCGTTGCCGGCCCTGGTTCGAACCAGTGGTGCTTGCGGCGGGCGCGGAACAAGGTCGCCGGTGGCGCGAAATCCGGTTCGGCAAAGCAGCCGACCGAAACCGAGACCGCGCCCGGCAGGCCCTCGCCGGTCATGAACACCAGCGCCCCGCAGGTCGGGCAGAAGGTCTGTTCCACCCAGCGCCCCGGACCGCCCGTTCGCCGCCAGCTGCGCCGCTCCCCTTCAATTTGCACCACCGCTTCGTCGACGAACACGGCCCGGTAGGAAAAGGCGGTGCCGGTTGCGCGCTGGCATTCCAGGCAGGCACAGGCGTAGACGCTGCGCGGCTCCCCGGAAACGGTGATGCCGAGCCCGCCGCAGCCGCATTGCGCGGTCCTGGTTTTGGTCTTTGCCGATTGTTCCGCTGGTTTCACACTGTCCATTCCTGCCGCCATCCCGTCAGGAGGTTTCGGGCCGGTCGCTTTCTGCGCCTTGCCGCAACGGGCCTGTGCCCGTACCTCTCGTTGAAGCTGATCGTGGTGATAGGTCGACCCCGGACCGAGGGTAAATTACGCACTTTGAAGTAAGTGCCGCCCCGGCTCGGAAGCGGAGGGAAACATGAAACGTCTCGATACCGACGAATGCGGTTTCGCTACCGCGCTGAATGCCATCGGCGGCAAATGGAAGCTGGAGATCCTGTGGGAGGTCACGCTTGCGCCGCGCCGGTTCGGCGCTTTGCGGCGGCTGTTGCCAGGCGTCAGCGAAAAGGTTCTGGCCCAGCAGCTTCGCGAGATGGAAGCCGATGGCCTGGTCTGGCGCCAGGTGTTTCCCGGTGCGGTGCAGAAGGTCGAATATTCGGTGACGGATGTCGGCCGCACCCTCAACGAGGCGGTCGGCGTGATGTCGGCCTGGGGCAAGGCGCAGGAGCGCCGCATGGTTCTGCACCCGGTCGTCGTCGCGGAAAAACCGCGTCCGCTGATCCGCCTGCGCGCATGAATGGCAGCCGCTTACCGCAAGGTAGGCGCTTACATTCCAGTCAGCGCTAACATCATTGTCAGTAATTGCATGTCGGCGCGGCATGCATAATTTCCGCCCCTCGACGCGATCGGCCAGTCGGCCGCGCACCATTCGAGGAGACAGTCATGTCCGACCAACAGCATCCCGCCGCCGGGCGGCCGGCCACCGCGCCCGACCCGAGGCGCTGGCAAGCGCTGGCGCTGCTCTGCGCAACCTATTTCATGGTCTGCCTGGACGGGCAGATCGTCATTCTGGCGCTGCCGTCGATCGAACGGCAACTGGGCTTCACCGTTGCCGGCGTTCAATGGGTGATGAGCGCCTATATGCTGACGCTGGGTGGCCTGCTTCTGCTCGGTGGCCGCATGGCGGACCTGCTCGGCCGGCGGCGCATGTTCATCGCCGGCACAGCCCTGTTCCTCGCCGCCTCGCTGCTTTGCGGCCTTGCCCGCGCGCCCGAGTTCCTGGTTGCGATGCGCATTCTCCAGGGCATCGCCGCGGCGATCATGACGCCGACTGCGCTGTCGATCCTGATGACCACGTTCGAGGAAGGGCATGAGCGCAACAAGGCGCTCGGCTTCTGGTCGGCAATGGGCGCGAGCGGCGCCACGGCGGCACTTGTCGTCGGCGGTCCGCTCAACGACTGGCTGGGCTGGCAGTGGGTTTTCTTCATCAATGTTCCCGTCTGCCTCGCCCTGCTGGCGTTCAGCCCGTTTCTGCTCAAGGAGAGCCGCGACACCTCGCATGGCCGCGGCTTCGACGTCGCGGGTGCGGTCACCGTCACGGCCGGGCTGATGGCGTTTGTCTATGCCATCGTCGAGGTGCCGCAACTGGGTTGGACCCATGTTAACACCCTTGCCGCCTTCGGCGCTTCGGCCTTGCTGCTTCTGCTGTTTGTGGTCATCGAGGCACGTTCAGCCTCGCCTTTGGTGCCGTTGCGCATCTTCCGTTCGGTGCGCCTGGTCGGCGGCAATCTGGTCGTGCTGCTCGCCGGCATGATCGTCTTCGGCATGATCCTGGTGCTGTCGCTCTATCTGCAGAAAGTGCTGGGTTATTCGGCGTTGCAAGTCGGCGTCAGCACGATGATCTATTCCGCTATCGCGATCGTCATGTCCTACTCTTCGGGACCGATCGCGAGCCGCATCGGCGCCCGCCCGCTCGCCGTCATCGCCATGGCATTGATGGCAGCGGGCTGCCTGTTGCTTGCCAGGGCAGGCGGCAACTACTGGATCGACATATTGCCCGGGCTCGTCATCTTCGGCCCCGGCATCGGCGCGGCGGTCGTGTCGGGTTCCATTGCCGCCCTGTCGGATGTCGCCGAGGGCGATTCCGGCCTGGCATCGGGCATCAACAGCGCGGCCTTCCAGCTCGGCGGTGCATTGGGCGTCGCGGTCGTGGCGACCGTCGCTGTGTCCTGGAGTGGCGGATCGGATACGGTCGCCGCCCTGACCACGGGCTACCAGGCCGGTTTCCTGGCCTGTGCCGTCCTGGCGGGGATCGGCGTGCTCGTTGCGCTGTTCCTGCCTGGCAAGGCACCGGCTGGCGCCGCGACCTCGGTCGTCCACCTGGGTTGAACAATCCCGGAAAAAGGTGAGCGGCCGATTTCCGTCTGGAATTGCGCCGAACAAGCAGAGCGGGTCGTCGTCTCGGCGAGGCGCTGATCCACTCTAAGCCGGCCCCGCGCTCGCGTGCCAGACGGGCGCGAAGCCGGCTTTCAGCACCGCGATCGTCGTTGGCGGCGTGATCAGCGCGAGCGACGTTCCGCCTCTTGTTGCCGTCTCGACGCCGACCGGCTTTTCGTACCCGGCAAAGCTCCAGCGTAGCAATTCGCCGCTGCGTACGGCAAAAGGCACGCCGCCGATGGCGACCATCGCGCCATCGGGCAGCTGTGCGGTTTCTTCGGCCCGGATCGACGGCAGCGGCTTGCGCGACGAGGCGAAACGCTCGTTATGCAGGCGCGCATCCACCTGCGGCGCGCGCGGCTCGGCGATGCCGAACGCCTGGCCGAACCGGCCGAGGAACTCGCTGGCCCGCGCCCGCTGGCAGAAGAAGCAGGGCCGGTGCCCGGCGGCGAGCGCGGTCGGCTCGTCGAGGAAGAACAGCTCGGTCCAGCCCGGTTTGCCACCCGGTCGGTTGCGCCCCATCGGCTCGCGCTTGCGGCCCTGATAGTCGCAGAGGCAAATGATCCAGGCCGGCAGCGCCCAGCGCTTGTTCAAGAGCGTCTTCGTCGCCGGATCGTGGATGATGCCGCGGTTGCCGGTGAACAGTCCGCGCTCGGCCACGGCATGGATGGCGCCGAAGGGATCGACCCGGTTCTGCAGTGGCATAGGCTTTTTCCCTCGCTGTCAGCCGCCGGCGCTTGGCCGGCACGATGCCGCCATGTTACCCCGTCGCGGGGTTCATTCCTGTCAGGATGGTCATGCGGGTCCTTGTCGTCGAGAATTATCAGAACACCGGCCTCGGCAATGTCGGCGCCGCCCTTGCCGAAGCCAAGGCCGAACTCGATGTCCGCCGGCCCTATCTTGGCGAGGAATTGCCCAGCGATGCCAGCCAGCACGACGCGCTGGTCATGTTCGGCGGCGGCCAGAATGCGCTGGCCGACGACACCCATCCCTATTTCCCGGCGTTGCTCGACCTGATCCGCGATTTCGAAGCCAGGGATCGTTCCGTGCTCGGCATCTGCCTCGGCAGCCAGCTTCTGGCGCGCGCCTTCGGCGGCACCAACCAGGTTGGCGGCGCCACCGAATTCGGCTGGTGCGGTGTCACCCTCACCGAAGCGGCGAAATCGGATGCGGTGCTCGGCGCCATGCCGGTGGCTTTCCCGATCTTCCAGTGGCACGACGACACGTTCTCGCTGCCGCCGGGCGCCGTGCGCCTGGCCGGCAGCATGGTTGCCGAAAACCAGGCCTTCCGCCTCGGCCGCGCCGTCTACGCCTTCCAGTTCCATTTCGAGGCGGATCGCGCCGTGGTCAACCACTGGTCGACCGCCTTCGCCGAAACGGTTGCGGCGCGCTGGCCCGACTGGCCGCAACGGTTGGAGGCCGAGACCGCGCGCAACGGCGCGCTGGCCGACCAGTCGGGTCTTGCCATCGCACGCGCCTGGGTCGCCACGATCTAGCTCCAGTCCCGCCCGTCGAAGCGACCTTCCGTTGCGTTCGCGTGGCAAATTTGGCACGCCGGCTGAAAACCGCTGTGGACGGCGCTTTTCGTGCTTGGTCTGTGTCCGGCTCATTTCCTAGAAGGCGGCAGCTGGCTTGCCGGCGCGCTGTGCCACTGTGGCACAAGCGTCACACGGCCCGCAAAGAAGACGCGCAAGGCGTCCGAATTCGACGAGAATTTGAGACGAACTGTGAGTTTCAACACATTCGTAACCAGTCGGTCGCAGGACAATACAGAAGGCTCAACCAGAGATGACGTCCGTGAAAGCAGCGCTTCTGTCCTTTGTAATGCTGTCCGCCATTGTCGTATGCGGCCTGGGCATCTACGCGGCCGACGCCGCCAACAACCACATCGCCGTTGACGGCTATGGCGTGGTCTCCGCCTCGCACTGATCTTTTTGACAGCTGCCGTTCGCACCGGTTTCCAATGGCGCGAAACCGCCGGCATCTGCCGACGAGCGACCTTGTGGCGCTCGCGGATCGATCCGTCCCACCCTCGAAACTCGACGCCGCGCCTGTTCTGGCGCTAGGATGAGCCTGTCATCAGGGCTCGCGGCGACGCTTGCGTCGCCCGGCATGCGTCGACCGACCGGGGGAAAAGGTTGAACGCCGCGCATCTTTTGCAGTTCTCGTCCGAACGGCTGCCCGGACAAAAGCGCCTCGACGCCTGGCGTGAGGTGTTCAGCCGCGCCGTGCTGAAAAGCGACGTCACCCCCGTCAACCAGGACGAGCCATTCCACGCGCGGATGGCGTTGCAGCACTTGCCGGGCCTGTCGATCACCTGGGGCAGCAGCTCCAGCCTGCGCATAGAGCGCCCGCCCGGCCTCGTCGCCGATGGCGACGACGATCTTATCCTGATCCTGTCCCTGGCCGGGCAAGCGACGGGCCAACAATGCGGCAGGGAGTTGCAGCTTGAACCGGGCGGCGCGGTGCTTTGGGCGAACGGTGTCCCCGGCCGTTTCCGCTGCAGCCAGAACTATTCGCTCACCCAGTTGAAGCTGCCGGCGCGGGGGCTGCAGACTATGGTCCGCGATGTCGAGGGCGCCGTCATGCGCCCGTTGGATCGGCGCGGCAAGGCGCTGGCCGTGCTTGCCGGCTATGTCGCCGCCTTGCGCCTCACGCTGGACCGCACGGCGCCCGAGGCGCGGCTCATGTTCGCCACCCATATTCGTGACCTGGTGGCGCTGACCCTGGGCGCCGATGCCGATACCGCCGACCTGGCGCGCCGTCGCGGCCTGCGCGCCGCCCGGCTGGCTGCGGTCCGCGCCTATATCGCCGAAAACCTCACGCGTCCCGATCTCGGCGTGCGCCAGGTCGCGGCCAGGCAATCCATCAGCCCGCGCTACCTGCAGATGCTGTTCGATGCGGAAGGAACCACTTTTTCGGAATTCGTGCTCGAGCAACGCCTGGCGCGTATCCATCGCCTGTTGACCGACCCGCGCCTGGACAAGCTGCCCATCGGCGTCATCGCCCTCGATGCGGGCTTCGGCGATCTTTCCTATTTCAATCGTGTCTTTCGCCGCCGCTACGGCGCCACGCCGTCCGAGATCCGCGCCGCCGCCGCGCGGGAAAATAACGACGGCTAGTAGCACTTCGCCCCAGGCCGGATTTCGCTTCGCGCCAGCCCAAGCGCGCAGTCGGTGCTGCGATTATCGTCCGTCATCGATCGCGATTCAGCGGAGAGACGACTGCCGATGGGGGGATTTGACGCGCGATGGCCGCTGGGCCGGCTGGGCTTTGCCACCTGTGTCCTGTTGGCGGCCTGGCTCGGCCAGGCCGTGGCGCAAGCGGTCTGGAATGGAAGCACGTCCGCGAATTGGTTCGATGGGGCCAATTGGAATGGCGGCGCCGCACCCACCGCTCTCGACCCGGTGACCATCGATGTCGTGGCGCCCAACGGCACCGTCTTCAACGCACCGGGTTCTTCCATCGATATTCAGAGTTTGCTTGTCGGCCGATTGGCACAAGGTTCTCTGGAGATATCGGAGGGCGAACTTAAAGTCGCCGACTATGGGGCGATCGGCAGCCTGCCGGGGGCGAACGGGTCGGTGCGCGTCCGCGGCGCGAATTCGACCTTTGATGTCAACAACGGCCTTTACGTGGGCGAACTGGGTGTCGGCACGCTCACCGTCGAAGGTGGTGCCCGATTGCAAAATGAAGCAGCCGTGCTGGGCTACTTCGCCGGCGGGGTTGGTTTTGCAACGGTCAGCGGCGCCGGATCGATGTGGTTCAACGAAGACAATCTCACGATTGGTCAAAACGGCGAAGGACACCTTACCGTCGCCGATTCCGGTCAAGTCTTGACCAACAACAGTTCGACTATTGGTCGGCAGCTGGGTTCTCTGGGGCAGGTGACTGTGACCGGCGCAGGCTCATCTTGGCTCACAGACAACGAACTGCTCGTCGGTTCGCAAGGAACCGGGCGGCTATCTTTGGAAAATGGTGGCGTTGCTGTCAGTCTGACGGCTGTCGTTGGCGCGCAATCGACGTCGACCGGCTTCGTCAGGGTCGACGGCAGCGGCTCGGCATGGGCGGTCACCGAGGGCATTGGTCTCGGCTTCGCCGGCGCCGGGGAATTGGAGATAACCAATGGCGGCAAGGTCACGGCGGATTACCTTTTTTCGGGGTCGGAGAATGGGGCAAGCGGCCGGATCTTTGTCTCCGGTGCCGGATCGCTGCTGGAAACGGCTCATGGAATTGGCCTCGGTTATGGGGGGGCCGGGAGCCTGACCGTCGCGGACGGCGCCGTCGTCCGCTCAACCGGAGAGGAAACGATCATCGGCGTTGCGGTGGGCAGTGGTGGCGCCGCGATCGTCACGGGAGCCGGCTCGCTTTGGCAAAACAGTGCGTTGCTCGTCGGCAACTTCGGCAATGGTACGGTGACCGTCACCGACGGGGGGCGGATTGCCCTGGCTTCCGTCCTCGACATCGCCGTTAAGCCCGGTTCGAGCGGAGTTCTCAACATCGGTGCGGATAAAGGCGAGACGGCGATGGCACCGGGGTTTGTCGACGCTGCCCTCGGCATCGAGTTCGGCGACGGAACGGGCGAAATCAATTTCAACCACACCGCCTCGAACTATCTGTTTTCCCAATCGATCGTCGGCAATGGCTTGATCAACGTACTCGCCGGGCGAACGGTGCTCACCTCCGACGCAAGCCTTTTCACCGGTGAGACTGTGGTTCTGGGCGGCGCGCTTTCCGTTGACAGCAAGCTTGGCGGCACTCTCCTGGTCGGCACTGCCGGCCGGCTGGAAGGAGGAGGACAGGTCGGCTCCGTCACTGTTGCCGGCACCGTCGCGCCTGGCAATTCGATCGGGACGTTGAACGTGGCGAGCAACATCGCCTTCGATCCGGGCTCGACCTACTTGGTCGAAACCAATGCGGCCGGTCAGTCCGACCGCATCGCGGTGACCGGCACGGCGACGCTTGCCGGCGGTACCGTCTCGGTTTCAGGCCCGCTGCAGCTTGGCCATCGCTACACCATCCTGACCGCCGGTGGCGGCGTTGCCGGCACCTTCGCGGGCCTCTCGGCCGCCGCCGGCTCGCCGTTCCTGGCACCGGCGCTGGCCTACGATCCGAACGCCGCCTATCTCGATGTCGTCCGCAGCGGGCTCGCCTTCGCCTCGGCCGGCCAGACGCCGAACCAGATCGCCACGGCTTCGGCACTCGACGGCATGAGCCTGGACAATCCCCTGATCGGCGCCGTCGCATCGCTGTCTATCGATCAGGCTCGTTCCGCCTTCGATGGCCTGTCGGGTGAGGTGCATGTCTCGACGGTGACGGGGCTGATCGAAGACAGCCGGCTGATACGCGCGGC